>CAZSPF010000001.1:0-23798 GCA_964608695.1 uncultured Fimbriimonadales bacterium
GCAGGTAGGCTGACGGGTGAGTTTTAGAAGCACGAATGAATTCGCGCATTCCCAAATTACGTTTTCGGGTAGATCATGTAAGGTGTAAGTCTTTGTTGATTGCTGCTGAAGATGGTTTATTCGAGGTCTTGCATTTCGAGCCAATTTTTTCCGATGCTTGCGTCTACGACGACGGGGATGCTCAGCGGCATGGCACTGGACATGATTTTTTGCATGTTTTTTATTTCTGGAAAATCTTTTTTTGAGAGTTCGAAGACGAGTTCGTCATGCACTTGAAGGAGCATTTTGATGTTTGAGTTTTTATATTCATTCCAAATTTTTATCATTGCGAGTTTTATCATATCTGCGGAACTGCCTTGCAGTGGTGCATTGATAGCTTGACGTTCAGCGTACATGCGCTCGTTGCGATTCCCGGCGTGGATATCTGGGAAATATCTTCTTCTTCCGAACAGTGTTTCGGTGTAACCTTTTGATCGGGCTTGTTCCAAGGTTTCTTCGATGTATTTTCTGACTTTTGGGAAGCGTTGAAAATAATTTTCAATCATTTGCTTTGCTTCTCCCACCGTAAAATTTCCACCTAATTGATTCGCTAAACCGAAATCTGTTACTCCATATAAGACAGCATAGTTGAGCATTTTTGCGTATCTTCGATGTTCTTTGCTGACTTTTTCTATGGGTTCGTTCCACATGATTGATGCGGTTGCGGCGTGCACATCTTGATTTGATTTGAATGCTTTTAGGAGAGTTTCGTCTTTGCAGATGTGCGCAAGGATGCGCAATTCGATTTGCGAATAATCGAGTGATGCGAGATATAAATCTTTATCGGCTACAAATGCGCGGCGGATTTCACGTCCGAGTTCCGTGCGAATGGGTATGTTTTGCAGGTTTGGGTCGTTGCTTGAGAGTCTGCCTGTTGCGGCGACTGCTTGGGCATAAGTGGTGTGGATGCGTCCGTCTTTTTTTACGAGTTTTGGGAGTGCATCTACATAAGTATTTTTCAGTTTTGAAAGTTCTCGCCACGTGAGTATTTCCTGCACTATTTCGTGTTCGTGCGCGAGCTGGAAAAGGACATCTGCACCGGTGGAGAAACCGGTTTTTGTTTTTCTTATGACGGGAAGTTGGAGTTCTTCGAAGAGGACTTTTGAGAGTTGTTGTGTTGAGCCGATGTTAAATTGTTTTCCTGCGTGTTGGTAGATTTTTTTTGCAGTTTGTTCGATATTTTTTTCGAGAGTTTTCCCGTACTCTTCGAGCATTTTTTTATCCACTTTAATTCCGAGATTTTCCATGCTTGCGAGTATAGGGCTGAGCGGCATTTCGATTTCTTCGAGGACTTTGGTGCTTTTGGTTTCTTTAAGTCGTTCCTTCATTGTTCCATGAAGGCGATAGATGGCATTAGCTTTTTGTTCCGGCGTTTGAGGGGGGGGTTCATCAAGATAACTTTGTGCTAAATCTTGGAGGTTGTATCCTCCCCTTCCTGGCTGAAGGACATATGCGGAAAGCAGAGTATCGAAATGTGCTGGTTCGTAAACTTTGTAATTTCTTTGGAATGTTTTTGCGTCGTGTGTTATCATTTTCGCGATGATATCTGGGAGGAGTTTTTGGAAAATGGATTCATCTACTATGCGCACTTCTTCTTCAATTGCAAAATAGGTGTTGTTTTCTGATTGGTAGACGGCGAAGTTTTTTTTGCCGAGCCATTTTTTTATTTCATCGGCTGATTTACTTTTTTTGGATGATAGTTCGGGTAATTCTTCCACGACCTCGAGGGTGAGTTGTCCGGTTTTTCTTTGTTTTATATATGGTGTGATGACTTGTTCGAATTTTTTTATTAGTGTTCGAAACTCCAAGCTTTGCATGAGTTGTTTTGCTTGTTCGAATTTTTCGGTTGTAAGTTCGTAAGGCTTGTAATCAAAACTTATTGGCGCATCTCGCACTATTGTTGCGAGTTGTTTATACTCTTTGAGTTGTTTTAGTTCGGGTTCGATTTTTGCGCGGTATTTGGGGTCCATTTCATCTATGCGTTTTATGATGTCTTCGACTGAATCGAATTTTTCGAAAATTGCCGCTGCGGCTTTTGGTCCGATGCCACGCACACCGGGAATGTTATCACTTGCATCTCCTACGAGTGCTTTGTAGTCAGGGACTTTTTGGGGGGGGACACCGAATTTTTCTATGACGGCATTTTCATCATAGATTGCGACTTCTGTTACTCCGGATTTTGGCGTCATTAATTTTATGTTTTCGTCAACGAGCTGTGATTCGTCCAAGTCACCGCTGACGATGAGAGTTTCGTATCCGTGTTTTTCCGCATCCAAAGATAATGTTCCGATGACATCATCTGCTTCGTAACCTATAACTTCGATTGAAGGTATGTTTAGTGCGTTTACCAAATCATAAATGTAAGGGACTTGTGCTTTAAATTCATCTGGTGCTTCCGTTCTTTGTGCTTTGTATTCGGCGAAATCGTGATGGCGAAATGTTTTTCCTGGTGCATCGAATGCGACGACGACACATTCGGGTTTTTCTCTTTCGAACAAGAGAAACAGCATGCTGAGAAACCCATAAAGCGCGTTTGTGGGTTTTCCGTCGCTGGTGCTGAGATATCTTGTGCCGTAAAATGCACGAAATAACAGACTGTACGCGTCTATTAGCACCAATTTCTTTCGGCTCACTTGGTCATCTTACCTGTGCTGGGTGGTAACCTTCGGTTTGTGCGTATCAACGTAGTAGAACATCCGCTTGCGAGCGATTTACTTAGCCGGTTGCGGGATGAAAGCACGAGTCTGGATGAATTTCGGAGAGCCGGAAGAGCTTTAAGCAGATTTATGATTTATGAAGCCTCTCGGGATTTGTTTTACGAAAAAGCAATCGTTAGAACGCCTCTTGAAGAAACGGAGGAGTTCGTTAATAAAAATGCTCCCGTTGGTGCTGCGATTTTGCGTGCTGGCTTGGTGATGTTGGAAAGTTTTTTGGAGATTTTTCCTAAAAGTCCGATTGGGTTTTTCGGATTGGAGAGGGATGAGGAAGCTGCAATTGCTCAACCTTATTTTGAAAAGATCCCGGACGTACGAGAACGGATTGTGATGCTGTTAGATCCGATGCTTGCTACGGGGGGGTCAGCGGTTTATTCTATTAAACACTTGCAAGATCAGAAGGCTAAGAAAATTGTATTCGTGTGTTTGGTGAGTGCGCCGGAAGGGATTGAGGTGTTACGGACGCAGTGTTCGGATGTTGTTTTATATACTTGTGCAATTGACAGAGAGTTAAATGCGCAGAAGTTTATTCTTCCGGGATTAGGTGATTTTGGAGACAGGTATTCGGGAACATGAGTGCTGATGCTGTAACAATTCCCCCCCCTAAAATACAGACAGAGGAAGCGACTAAACGCGATATTGCCTTCGATATATTGAAAGGTATTTCCATTGTCGAAGTGATTATTCATCACACATTAGGATTCAGCATTTCGAAATTTGTAGAGAAGTTTTCATCTGAATGGTATGCGATGCAGACGGCTCGCTTGGTTTTGCATTTTGCTGTACCTACTTTTTTGATGATTTCGGCTTTGCTGTTGGCGAGGAGTTTATCGAAGCTGGGTAAACCGAATTGGAGCAGGTTTTATATACGCAGAGTTCAGCGCACTTTAACGCCTTATTTGTTGTGGACTGTGTTTTATTTGTTTGTGCGTACGATGCCTTTTGCGGGAAACGCTCCTGTGGTGGAAGGGGATTTTCCGTTATTCGGTTTGATTGGTATACCTGAGACGTTCACGCGTGCGGATTCTATGGCGAGGGTTTTGTTTTTCGGAAAGGCTTTTTATCATCTTTATTTTATGGCAGTTCTTTTGCAGATGTCGGTGATTTTCCCATTGATATTTTATTTTGTGAGAAAGTTGCATGGCAACTTATTTATTTGGTTGTTGATTAGTGCGTTGATCCAGGCAGTTGTTTATATAGTGAATTGGCTTTGGGTTCGTTTTCCTTATCCCGCTTCCACAATTTTTTGGTTTACTCCGACTATATTGGCAGGGACGTATATAGGAATTCATTGGAACGAGTGGGAGGATATATGGCGCAAGTGGCGAGTTGTGTTTCCTATTGCGGCAGTTGTCTCACTTGGATTTTATCTTTATTTCGAGTTTCATGTTTTACATGAACAGCCAGTTAACAGCAGGTTTCTTAATGGAGCGTTTATTTCCTACTGCACTTTTATTGCACTGACGCTGCTTGGGTTTTCGAGGTGGTTAGCGAAGAAAACATATGTTTCGAGTTTCTTTGCATCGGTGGGTAATCGTTCGATTGGTTTATTTCTTATTCATCCTGCGATATTGGAATTGTTGAGGGGTCCGACAGTCGGGAAGTTTCTTTCCAGTACGCCTTGGCCTTTTCTTACGACATTATTAATTTGCTTTGTAACGAGTTGGATTTTGGTGGAGTTGTTTTATTTGATGCGCATCGGAAAGTTTTTGTTCGGCAGACCTTAGAGCAATAGTGAGAGGTTTTCCGGTATTATTTCTCATTCCCACCGGAGTAAATTGTATGAATCTTTCGGAAAAACTTGCACAATACTGCGCGTCTTTTAAGTTTGAATCACTTCCCCAAGCAGCCATTCACGAAGCGAAGCGTCGGATACTCGATTCTTTTGGCTGCGCAATGGGCTCTTACCTTGCGGATCCGCCAAAAATTGCACGTGAAATAGCTCGCACGACCACGAGTGATTTTGGCGCGACTGTGATTGGGACTCCTCACAAAAGTTCTCCGGAATTGGCGGCGTTTGCGAATGGCGTGATGTTTCGTTATTTAGATTTTAACGATACGTATTTAAGCAAAGAGCCGGCGCACCCGAGCGACAACATTCCGGCGCTTCTTGCGATTGCGGAGGCGTTTGATTGTGATGGCGAAGCATTGCTTGCTTCGATAGTTCTTTCTTATGAAGTTCAGTGCAGGCTTTGTGATGCGTATTCGATTCGGAAGCGGGGTTGGGATCATGTTACTTACGGCAGTTTTTCTACTGTTGCGGGATGCGGATTACTTTTAGGTTTTTCTGAAGAGCAGTTTATTCATGCGTTTGGTTTGGCGGCAACTCCAAATAATGCGATGCGTATTACTCGTGCGGGTGAATTGAGCATGTGGAAAGGCTGCGCATTTGCGAATGCGGCGCGGAATGGGGTGTTTGCATCTATGCTTGCGCATTTAGGGATGACGGGTCCCTCTCCGATCTTTGAAGGTGAGATGGCGTTTTTTGATCAAATATGTAGAGGTGATAAATTCGATTTGCCCGTACTGGGGGGGGTGGACGGTGAGCCGTATATGATTAATAAAACTTACATTAAAAAATATCCTGCTGAGTATCACAGCCAAAGTGCGATTGATGCAGTGGAACAAATTATTCAAGAGAATAACGATGAGACATTTGAAGCGGATGAAATCGAATCCGTCACGATAGAAACTTTTACAGCGAGTTGGGAGATTATTGCGAAAGATCCGGAAAAGAACAGGCCCAAAAGCAGAGAGACTGCCGATCACAGTTTACAGTATATAACTTGTGCGGCATTGTTGGACGGTTATGTGTGGCATGACACTTTCGAGGAAGAGCGCTTTACCGATCCTGTGGTGCTGAGCGTGGTGGATAAAACGAAGGTATTGGCTGACAAATCGTTTGATGATGTTTATCCTGAAGGCGGGATTCCCAACAGGATTACCGTAAAAATGAAGGATGGGAAGACTTTTGTGAAGGAAGTATCAGCACCGAAAGGGCACGCGCTTAACCCGATGACAGACGACGAGGTGAAAGAGAAATTTTTACGTATGGCTGAGCCTATGCTGAGGGTATCGCAAATCGAGGGAGCGATGGAAGCGGTTTGGAAGACGGAAGAGTTGTATGACGTGGAAGACTTGGTGATGAATTTTATCGTATAATATAATATAAATATGCAAACAATCACGCTTACAAGTCAAGAAATTCAGTGCGAAGGCTGTGCCGAAAGCGTTACCCGCGCGCTTCAGAAAGTTGCAGGAGTGAAACAGGTTCAAGTGGATGTTCCTGCGAAAAAAATCACAGTTGAAATAGAAGCGCCTGCGAACGAGGAGGCAATAAAAACAACCCTCGATGATGCAGGTTTTCCGCCCGATGCTTAATTTGCACATCTGTTTTTACCAGATAGTTCAAAGCATTTAATTTTATGCAAACGGAACAGGTTGTTGTTCTCGTCTTTTCTGTTGCGCTTATCGCGTTTCTTTATTGGTTTTTCTTTGGGAAGCAAACGAAAAAGCGAGAGCTTTCCGGTGTGGGAAGTGATTCAGAAAAACAGCAAATCGAACTGGATATTTTTGGAATGACGTGTGCGGCGTGTGTGGGAAGGGTGCAACGCGTTTTGGAACGAGTGCCGGGAGTGGCGAATGCCCAAGTGAATCTTGCAACCGAGTCTGCAACTGTTTTTGCGAGTGCGGATATTCCCGTTAGTACTCTTGTTTCTGCTGTTGACAAATCCGGATACGGTGCGAAGCCAAAATCGGAGACATCAGTTCAGGAAAGGGAGGAGCACAAACAGAAAGAGGCAAAAAATCTTTCGCTTAAGTTTTGGTTTGCTATTGTTTTGAGTTTTCCGTTAGTTGCAACTTCGATGCACATTCCGGGAGTACCGCACCTATCACATTTTATTCAGTTTTTATTGGCGACGCCGATTGTGTTTTGGTCAGGGAGTCAGTTTTATATATTGGCTTATAAATCTTTAAGACATCGTTCTGCAGACATGAACGTTTTGATTGCGATTGGAACGGGTAGTGCTTACCTTTACAGTGTTTTTATTACTTTCTTTCATCACACTTTGAAAGTCGATATTTCGATGGATGTATATTACGAAGTGGCGGCTGTTATTATTGCGTTAATTTTATTAGGGAGATGGATGGAAGCGCGTGCAAAGATTCGCACGCGAGATGCGATAAAGAAATTATTGAAATTGCAGGCAAAGTCTGTTCGGATTTTGCGTGATGGGCGTGAAGCGCAGATACCGATTGAAGAGTTGCAAGTTCACGACAGTGTGATTGTGAAACCTGGTGAGACGATACCTGTTGACGGGATTATCACGGAAGGCGAATCCACAGTTGATGAAAGCATGTTAACCGGTGAGAGCATGCCCGTGGAAAAAAGTGCGGGTGAAAAGGTTTTTGGGGGAACGATGAATCAGTACGGTTCTTTTGTTATGAAAACGACGGGTATAGGATCGGAATCTGCGTTGGGGAAAATTATTCAATTGGTTCAACGTGCACAGGGCTCTCGTGCACCTGTTCAGAATCTTGCAGATAAGATAACGAATATATTTGTTCCGATAGTTTTAATGATTGCAGTAACGACTTTTGCGGTTTGGTATGCGGTTATTCCGAACACGACGTTTGCGATTGCGTTAATTCATTTTGTGGCTGTGTTGATTATTGCTTGTCCTTGTGCATTAGGACTCGCGACACCGACCGCAGTGATGGTGGGCACGGGGCGTGCGGCGCAACTGGGAATTCTAATTCGAGACGCGCAGGCGTTGGAAACACTTGCAAGAGCAAACGTATTTGTTTTTGATAAAACCGGGACGATAACGAAAGGAACTCCGGAGTTAACGAACATTGTTGCGGAATCAATTTCACAAGACGAAGCGCTTGCACTTGCGGCAAGTTTGGAAAGCAGAAGCGAGCATCCATTGGCACGTGCAATCCTTAAAGAAGCAGAGAAGAGGAATCTTGTCTTTTTACCTGTTGAGAACTTTCGTGCTGTTCGAGGTAAGGGAGTTTATGGGACATTGAACAGGAATCAGCTTTTTATCGGAACAAGAAAACTACTTGAAGAAAACAACATCATTTTGGATGGGATAACGAAGCATGCGGATGATTTTTCTAATTCCGGTGAAACGACGATTTTTCTTGCAGAGGGGGGGAAAGCGATAGCGGCTTTTTCGGTTTCAGATCAGCCGAGACCAGAAGCGAAGGATGCCATCGACAGATTGAAATTTTTTGCAGAAGAAATATGGATGATTACAGGCGATAACACTTCAACCGCAAAAGCGATAGCAAATCAGGTAGGGATTGCAAATGTTTTAGCAGAAACACTTCCCGAAGACAAGGTGAATGCGATTGTTCAGATAAAACAGAAAAAGGGAAATAACGTTGTTGCAATGGTGGGTGACGGAATTAATGATGCACCAGCACTTGCACAAGCAGATGTGGGCATAGCGATGGGTTCCGGTGCGGACGTCGCATTGGAAACCGCTGATATAACCGCCTTACGTACTAACCTTCACGTGGTTCCCGACGCAGTAATGCTCACGAAAAAATCCATGACCACGATAAAGCAGAATTTGTTTTTTGCGTTTATATATAACACTTTAGGGATTCCGCTTGCGGCGGTGGGATTGTTGAGCCCGATTATCGCATCGCTTGCGATGGCTCTCTCGAGTGTTTCAGTTGTAAGTAACGCACTTAGGCTGGTTAAATACAAACCGAAACAGTCCCTTAAATAGGCACCGATGATGCTTCAAGCGGTATCTTAATGTTTGTGAAACGTGTTACCTGTGCGTGTGTTTTATTCGTAACAAGTTGTGCTGTTTACGGACAGGCACCGCGCGTTTCTTTATCGGCTGATATCAATATACAAGTGCGCACATTTGAAAACGGAAAGCCACAATTTCATTGGTATGACGACACGGGAAATTATTCACGTATCAGGATGAATATAGACTTGGAGGAGGGATGGACGTTTCGATTTAGGCAAAAACTTTCGAGAATAAAGAACGATCCAGATACATCCGCGATGGATGAGATTTTTTTAGAACAACGAAACGACTGGCGATTTGGGAAGCAATATGTTCCTTACGGTACGGGAAGAGTTATAAAAGAGACTGCGATTGGTGTGCGGCTTAATTCGTTTTTGGAATTTATTGACGTGCCTGTTTCAGTTATGCTTTTAGATAACGGCGCCAAGAAGCAGAAAGGTGGAGTGATAAGGGTTGGTGATTGGGTGGGTGTATCGGTTGCCTTAGGCGAACATTTTGGGATTAATTCGACTTCTTTTACACAAGTTCGCCCCCCCGAAGACCCTGCAGGAAGGGATAGAGGATATCGTTTGGTATATGGTGTTGATGTTACCAAAGAGTTTCGCAATTTTACTTTTAGCATGGAATTTATCAGTTTGCGAGAAGGACACAGTTTTTTAGATCAAAAAGATGATGTGATTAATATTCTATTTGGTTATCAATTGCCTTATGGCTCTAACATAGAATTTGAAGGAACGTTATTTACGAACAGTGATTTGGCAGGTGTGAGGATTTCCTCTCAGATACCTTTATCTCGGACCTTTTTTCTTTCTCCTTCCGCACATTTTCGTCAGACCTACGGCTGGAACTACACCGTTTCATTACAGATACGCTTATGATGGTGAATTTATTTCCTATGGAATGGATGGTTGTTATCGGAGCGATAGCTTTTATTTTGGGTTTTGTTACAGTCGTATCTCGATCAAAAGCCCCCCCTGAGAAGCATGTATACCTTCGAGAGTTTGACAATCTCGACCCTAACAGTCGTTCTGTGCTGATGCCCATTCGCAGGCTCTCGATTGAGATTATTGAGTTATTGGAAAAACATTCGCTTCACCCAATTTTAAGCGCGTTGCGGTATGATTTAGAATCAAAAATCGAACATACTGCAAAGCAAAGTATTCAGTTATCGAAAACGAGAAGAGAACTCATAGGCATGCGTAAAGATCAGCCTAATGCACAAATTGCGGTTGACAATCTTCAATCTCAATTGTCTCGCACGCAAGATGAGGAAAAGCGCAAGCAACTGGAGGATAACCTTGCAACGCGTTCAAAGGAACTCCAAAATTATCAGCAGTTTGAAAGTGAACAGCAAAAAATAGAGCAGAGTTTTCGTGATATGGAGACTGCATTAGCGGAATTAAAGTCGCGCTTGCTTGTGGCAATTTCCGCATCACACCAAGATGCAAGCGAAGAGACGAGTGCACTTATCTCGCGGATGAAATCTCTGAGTGATGTGGTGCAAGACTCGACGGAAATCATGCAAACTGAATCTTGGTGAAGAGATGAGCGCAGGAAAAAGAGCATATAGGTTATTGAAAGCGTATTTGAGTCGCGAGTCCGATCGAGTGGATGATGTTTTGGAATCGAGTGCGGCAAAAGAGCTCAAAGATTTTTTAAAGCCCGGTGGAACAGCGCAACAAAAACCAAAAGCGACAACGGCTTCATCTGCTCCTCACCCTGTAGAGAAAAAGGATTCATCTGAAATGGATGAAGCGACTGCTTATCGTGTTCTCAATCTTCCCCCGCATTGCACACTTTCCGAATTAAAGGCGGCATATAAAAGATTAAGCGAGCGGAGTCTGCCTTCACATTTTCCTGAGGATAGTGAGGAAAGAAAGATTGCCGCAAAACTTCATTTACGCGTTCAGCAAGCGTATGATATACTTCTGCCGAAACATGATAAGCGATTGAAGCGTTTTCGTTCGTTGGAAGTGGATTAATTTAACCACCAATACCACATCCTTCAATACCTTTCTTTTCATAGTATTGCTGATGATAATCTTCAGCCATATAGAAGGTTTTTGCGGGAGAGATTTCCGTTGCGATAGGTTGTGAAAACTTCCCGGATTTTTCCAATCTTTGTTTTACTTCGTTTGCGATTTTTTCTTGTTCGGGTGAGCGGAAAAAAATTGCACTTCGATATTGCGTTCCTATATCGGGTCCTTGACGGTTTTTTGTTGTGGGGTTGTGTATTTCGAAAAATTTTTCGACGAGTTGTTCATAGGAGATTATCTTCGGGGCGAACTCGATAAGAACGGCTTCGGCGTGTCCGGTTGTTCCTGTGCAGACGAGTTGGTAGCTGGGTTTTTCTACAGCCCCCCCGGAATATCCTACTGCTGTTGCGATAACGCCATTGGTTTTTCGGAAATTGGCTTCAACTCCCCAGAAGCATCCTGCGGCGAAGGTGGCGAGTTCATTGCCTCTTTGTTTTGCTGTTAAGTCAATGTTTTCAGACGTTCCGATGTCTCCGGGTTTTGTTCCTACTTTTGTGTTCTCCATGCTATTTCTCCTTTTTGAGTCGTCGTTTTGTGTGGAATAGAGTACACCTACTCCCACAGCCAAACCGAGTATCAAGGTACAAATCCAATTCCGCATTTGATTTACCGCCTTTGCCGAGGTTGATGCTCAGTTTGGTTTAACTGAGGTTGACCTTGGCGTGATGCTATCTTATGGACAGTTTACTTTAATCAACCTTTTTTGGCGAGCACAAGTTCCAAGAGATACGAGCCGATTAACCCCATCAAACGACCACATGCTGTTCCCGTGTAAGCATCAATAGTAGTAGAGTGGATGACTTTCCGCTATATCCTTGAAAGTCCACTACTGCAGCATATGTCTGCCCGGTGGTAAGCGCAAGATTAATGCCCGTGAATGACACATCGCCTCCACCGCCGGGTGAAATAAATCCCTGAGCTCCACAATACCGTTCCATTAGAGTTTCCATCTATAACAGTCCACAGCAAAAGCTACAAAAAGCAAGTCTTTTTCGACCCTAAACTCGTAAAACTACGGTATAAGTACAACTCAGAAAATCGCATAGAGACATTGTTCATCTACTGAAAAAATGATAAATGTCATATCAAAAAATCTCAATGAAGTATATAAGATTGGCTTTGATTATAAGATTACGCATTCAATTCAGTCACAAATTGATGAGCGATTAAGAAGATTTGTGAGATAATTTTAGACCTTTATGTATCCTCCTGCGACGCGGGCGACTAATCCTTCCAGTTCCATTTGAGTTAATTCCACCAATAACTCATGCGCAGGGATGTTTAATTCTTCGCTAAGCAAATCTACCAATCTGGGTTCACCTGTAAGAGAGTTGTGAATTTTTTCTGCGCGCTCGTTTAAGCTCGGTTTTGTTTGTGGTGAAATTTTCTTTTCTATTCCCAACACTGAAAAAATCTGCTCCGGTGAATAGAGCAAAGTTGCACCATCGTTTATTAGTTGAAAACTACCTCTGTGAGAAATAGAGTCTATTCCAGCAGGAGTTACAAAGACGTGTCTTCCTTCTTCCATTGCGGCTTTGGCGGAAAGCAATGCTCCGCTTTTTTCTGGCGCTTCTACTACAACCACTGCGCGCGTCATTCCTGCAATGGTTGTGTTTCTAATAGGGAATCTCCAATAATCCGGTTTTGCATCAAAAGGAAACTGGCTTACTATCGCGCCGGAAGAGCTTATCTTACGAAAAATCTCACGATTAGCAGACGGATAGTCTTTTTTTAATCCGTTGCCTACCACAGCGATTGTTCTGCCTCCTGCTTCCAATGCGCCGATGTGTGCTTGCGCATCAATGCCATATGCCCCCCCGCTTACGACAGTTACACCTGCACGTGCCATTTCGGTTGCGAGTTGTCGAGCTACGGCTTTACCATAAGGTGAGGCTTTGCGGGTGCCTACGATTCCAACCGCGATGTCATCTTTTTCTGTAATCCCCCCCTTAATTAACAGCACGGGTGTGGGATATGATGTTGCTTTGAGATTTTTCGGATACGATTCATGCTCGATGTGAATTAGGCGCACATCATTAGGGAGATTTTCATTTTTAAAATTGTGCAGCAACGCTTTATGTTCTTTTTTGAGTAGTTTACATTCTTTAAGCGCATCCAAACTACGAACACCCTCACCAAGTGATTTTAAGATTTCCCACTGTTGGTGAGGGTGTAAGTCGAGCGTCAACAACGCCTGCCAAAACACCGAATCCGGCACTTTTTAACCGATACCGGGTCCGCCGCCACCACCTGCTCCGCCGGCAGTGCCTCGTCTTTCGTCAATGGTGCGTTCGCGCGATACAGGCAGTACATTATCTATGGTAATTGAAAAAGTTTTTTCGCTGATATTTCCCAGCCAATCTGCGGCGCTGATGTTAATCATGTATTTCCCATCGGCGAGGGGGGGGTTAGCACCTTTCATAGTGCTTCCCGGATCTCGTAATCGCACCCAAACGTATCCGCCTGCGGGGGTGTATTCATGCTCCATAACTCTGCCATTGAAAGTGATGCGAATACTTCTGGACATCAATCCTACGCCTTGATCTTCGATACGGAAAACGAAGTCCATTCCGCTTCTACCGGAAACAGCAGAGCCGGATGGGGGAGTCATCATAAAAATGTCAGGACCGATTTCGTCTACACCATAGTTTCTGCTCCAGCAGAAGACACTTCCGTCTTCCGCTAATGCGTAAATTGTGGAATTTGCAATGGTAAGTAAACCGTGAATGGCAACATAATCCGCAGGAACGAGCTGCTCAGCACTTGCTCCGCCGCCGGAACCACCTCCGCCTGCTAAGCCACCGCCGCCACCACGACCGCCTCCGCGACCACCTTGGCCACCGCCGCCTGCTAAGCCTCCACCACCACCTGCAAGTCCGCCACCTCCTCCAGCGAGACCTCCGCCTCCGCCCATAGGACCGCCTGAACCTCCTGTTCCGGATGTGCCACCACTAACGGCACGCATAGTTCCGGGGATGGGGAGGGCAGTGTATTCCCAGATGACGGGATGAAGCTCTCTGCTGGGATCAATGAGGTATATCGTTCCACTTCGAGTTCTTACCAAAATGTTATCACCGGCTGCCTGTGCAGGTCCTGCAACTGTTCCTCTGAGTTCGATTGGTTCTTGTTTGAATGAACGCATGCCTACATCGAACACATAGGCTTTTGCATCGTTGGTGAGTGCCACACCGCCTTTAGATGTTACTGCAGGAGCACCAACTAATTGTTCGGGCAATCGAAGCGGCCGCCCTGCGACGCTTCCTGTTCTTGCGTTAATTCTGGCAACATCAGATCCTGTGACAATGTAGACATGGCCGTCATGGGCGTAGGGCATGGGGTCTTGCGGGATGCTTTGTACGCGGTTTTCCCATACGACTCTTTTTGATGCCGTTTGTACTGCGCGCAGCCTTCCCATCGTGGTGAAGAACACAAGATTTTTTTCTGTTAATACAGGTGTACCAACAATCCTATCGCCTATTTCGTAATCTGTGCTCCATGCTTTTGTTCCGTTTGATGCATTAATTGAGATGATTCTTCCATCTCCCGTAAACAGGTATGCGCTTTCTTCATCACCTAAAATGTGGCGCACAGTGTCGTTATCCATCATTGACCATTTCGAAATACCTGTTTTCAAATCCAGACCGTATACAAATCTGTTTGTATTGGAAACAACTACAACACCATTGACAATAGTCGGAGTGGTGATGAAATCACCTTGCGGCTCTTCCAATGGAGGGAACATCCAAAGTTGGCTTCCCGTTGCTGCGTCAAGCCCATAAACGCGCCTTCCGATTGGCGCAACAACAATTCCATTAGAAATGGCAACTTGATGGGTGGGTGTTATCGAAACTTTTCCGTTGAATCGCCAAGCAATAGGCAAAGGTGATTCAACAGCGACACAAAACGCAGCGAGCATGCCGAAAGCGAAGACGGCTGATGTTAGTTTTTTTATCATGTGTAAGCCTCCCACGTGAGGATATCTTCTTGAGTATAACCCCTTTGTAAAGGGGAATTCATGCTTTAATTTTGACGCTCAAGGTTTGCTTGAGGGTCACTCTTCGATGAGTTTTTGGTGGGCCCAGGTAGATTCGAACTACCGACCTCGCCCTTATCAGGGGCGCGCTCTAACCAACTGAGCTATGAGCCCATAGTGGAAGCAGGAAAGTATACCTTTAACGAGGTAAAATCAGAGTCTCTATTAGTAAGTACGCTTTGTTTTTTCGGCATCTTCGGAGGAACTATCCAAGATGAAATTACGCTTAAAACTTTGGGTGAGAATGGCGCGAGAATAAAGCCGATACTTTACATAGAGGAAGAAGTGGGGGTATAGCTCAGCTGGGAGAGCGCCTGCTTTGCAAGCAGGATGTCGCCGGTTCGAGTCCGGCTACCTCCACCAGTTTTTTATTTATACTTTTTTTAAATTGAAAGGGGCGTTTGAACGATAAAAAGCCAAGGTGTTTATGATGTTTGCATTAGTTTTATCTGTGTTTGCGATTTTACAACCCCTGAGTGCTACACGTGCTGATCTGGCTTTTGCTTACCTCCGTTTTGAGCAGGAATTCGAAAAAGCGAATATATCTGATATAGATCAGCTGAAAACAATAAACAGAGAATTCGATTCCTTAACGTTTGCATTTTTTACAGGAAGATACAATGACGCCATACGATCAATAAACCAAATTACTGCAAGGATCTCTGGAAACCAGGATTTTGATTCTCTGGCACGATACAAAGTTGTAATTTCTCCTCGAGTACTTCCTGAAAATTCAGAGCAGAAAATTAAGGTATCCGTTATGCCTTTTTACGGCGGCATAGATAAGGATTTAGAATTATCCATTATTGGTGAAAATAATAAAACTGTTTTAAAAACGAAGTTCGCATGGGACGAGGAAGGTCGCGGACTTGCAGAGATTGAAAATAAAAACTTTGGCGCAGGAGTTTATCAAACTCAATTAAATTTGAATGCAAAGCAACTGAATTCTGAAAAGTTCTTTGTTTTGGAGAAGCCGATATCTGATATTAAAAAGGATTTCATGAGTCAAACCGAAAATGTTTCTGAACAAGTTAATACGCAATGGTTGGATATTATTAAGTCTCGCATTAACTTACTTACTGATGAACCGAACGAAACAAACTCTGCACAGTTCTTAGCGAGTCCTGTTGAACTTGTGAAATCCCTTAAGAGCGAATTGCAGTCTTTGAAAAAAGATGAAAACCCTTTTAAGAGTTTTACGGGAGACTTTTGGATAAATATAGAATTAGAGCGGACTGTTCCTATGCGCATTTTTTGTGCAAACAAGACGAACAAACCAAAACCTGTTATCATCGCATTGCATGGTGCAGGTGGTGATGAAAACATGTTCATGGACGCATACGGTAATGGGATGATAAAAAAACTTGCGGAAAAGCATGACGCTATAGTCGTTTCTCCAAGAACAGAAATGTTTGCCTCACAGACACAGGGCGTTAAAAAGTTGTTGGACTTTTTAAAAACGTGTCATGAAATAGATGAGAAGCGGATTTTTGTTTTAGGTCATTCGATGGGTGCAGGGGGGGTGGCAACATTATTGGATAGAAACGAAAACCTTTTTGCTGCTTGTGCCATGATAGCTGGTGGACGAGCGATAACAAAGAAGCACGAGAATACAAGAATACTGTTTGTTGCAGGTGAATTAGACCCTATTTTTAACGTGAATAATTTGCGAAGGCAGGCAGAAAGCACAAAAAATGCAGGGAATAAAGCAACTATTAAAACCTATCCAGAGCACGGGCACACACTCGTTGTGAATGCATCCTTGAGCGAAGTGTTTCGATTTTTCTTTGAAGAAAAGTAGTTTTAATTTATAATCGGCTAAGCACAATCTCTGCTATCTTTATGGCTTGCTGTTTTCTTTGTTCCGAAGGAGTTTCATAATTTGTAAGAACTATTTGAAAATAGTGCGGACCTTTTAAGAAAATCAACATCTCCATAAACCAATATGCCACATCGCCCACCCCTGAAATTTCCTCAGCATCCATATCCATTTTCCGGGCATTTTCTTTTACGGTGGAAACAAACGATTCGATTGTGTAGTCACGTGCATCAATCTGTATAGAAGCAATGGGGAAATTATCTTCATCCACAACATTTGCAGCGATTAACTCGCTAAAGCGGATGCTTTCATTCACAAAAACTTTTTTATCCAGAATATCTCTCAGATCATCAGAAGTTATAAGATTATATGGATCGGGTTTGTTCTCAGGAATTTGAAACGCTTGTTCGTTTTGTGTGGCTTGCTGTTCACCACCCTCTTGCGGAACAACAGTTTGGCTATCATCGGAACAGCTAAAGAGAATTAATGAAATGGCGATTAAAATTAGCAATAAAAGCAGGTTAGGAAAAGGCTTTAAAATTTTCTGCATGGTTTATTATTCCCGAAAAAGGATTGGGAAATTATCCAAAAGGACTATGCTTTGGATGTTTTCACGGCAATAAAGCGTTTATGAAACAACGCAAGGTTGTGGTAGTGGTTTTAGGAGAAGTACTCACTAATAAAGTTTTATGGCTTATGCCGCCACATAACTACTTTTCAATTCTGTTTTGTAGGTTTTTTCTTTCTATGTCATCTCACATATATCTTTCTAAAGCAATGCCGAATCCACCTCGCTTCTCAAATCGCTCTCTTAGTGTGTCTTGCACTGTACTCTCTTTTTATCTTTTCATTCAAAATCCATCCCTATGCGACCTAATAAATCTTCAATTGCCATAGACCTCGGGGCGTCGTCTGCGAGGTTTGCAGTCGGGTGGTTGGAAGACGGAGAAGTGAAATATGAAATCATCGCTCAAGAGCCGCACCAGCCTGTCATGATTCGCGGACAAGAAACATGGGACATCCCAAAACTCCTCGATTTTTGCAACTCGGCGATTGACTATGCTCAGGAGCGATTTCAAATAGCCACGGTGGGCATTGATACGTGGGGTGTAGACAGCGGGTTTCTTGGTGATGGCGGTGAACTGCTTCGCCCCGTGGTGTGCTATCGCGACCCCTCACACAAAAAAACCTTCGATGAAATGGCGATGCACCGACGGACGCTGTTCCAACTCACCGGCATCCAGCACCAGCCATTCAATACTGTTTATCAACTCGCCGCGCGCATCAGAGAAACACCTGATTTACAAAAACGCACCCATAAATGGCTCCTACTTCCCAGCCTGCTTGGGACTTTGCTTGGCGTGGACACACCCAACGAATTCACCCACGCATCCACCACGCAACTCATGGGATTGGACGGCAAATGGTGTGAGCAAGCGTTTGACATCTGCGGCTGGCGCCCCCCCGAGGAGCAACCGCAGATGTCGGGAGAAGTTTTGGGGAAATTGCGTGCAAACGTTTATCTGGTAAGTGTGGGAAGTCATGACACCGCATCAGCCGTGTACGGTTTGGGGGGGCTGAGTGATACGGAGGCGTTTTTGAATGTGGGCACATGGGCGTTATTGGGATGCATGTTGGATAAGCCGTTTGTGAACACGCAGGTGGAGAATGCAGGGTTTTCTAACGAGCGCGCGGTAGATGGCAGAGTGCGTTTTCTGTGCAACGTTGCGGGATTTTATGTGATTAATCGTCTTTATGAGGAATTGGGAATAGATATGCCTCTTCCCGACTGGGTGGAGAGTGCGGAAATTGTGGATGAAGGAAATTTGAACTTATTGGATAAAGCGTTTTTCAACCCCCCCTCGATGAAGGATGCGATTATAGCAGCCATCGGTTTCACACCCAAATCGAATAGTCAATGGGCGGGAATCGCATTGAACGGATTGGTGAAAACAAATCTTGCACAACTCCGTGAGATGGAAAAACTGACGGAGAGGAAATTTACAGAACTGCGCGTCTCGGGCGGAGGTTCGCAGAGTAGGGCTTTCATTTCTCTTTTAGAGAAACACTCCGACCTCCACATCACCGCCGGTCCCGTTGAATCCACCCTCATCGGCAACCTTCGAGTGCAGCTGGAGTCATTGGGGGAAGCCGACATTTTCAGAAACACTCCATAGAAGAAATGTGGCATTGAGTCCCTCAGTTATGCCAAACGCCTTTTAAAAGAGACTCTTGTTCAGAAAGATTTTCTTTGCGCAAGAAACCGTAGTTATTGGGTAAATTTTGAGAAAAAGGAGTTTACTATGGTGCACGAATGTCTTACAGTGCCCTTTTTGCATAAACTTTCATGAAATCGCAAAAGACGGCAAAATTAACCGACAAAAACCTTGTACATAAAGAATTGTCGTTAGATGCAATTTATAATATGGATTGCATCGCTGGCATGGCAATGCTCCCACGAGCATGTGTTGACCTAATTATTACAGATCCACCATTTGCAATAGATTTCAAATCTAAACGATCGAACTATAACAGAAAATGCACAAGGGTAATAGATGGATATAATGAGGTAGCAGTTAAAGATTATGGTGATTTCACCAAACGCTGGATGACCGAGGCAGTAAGAATCATGAAAGATTCAGCAAGCATGTACGTTTTTTCAGGTTGGAATAACCTCAAAGACATTTTAATCACCATTGATGAATTAGGACTCACAACATTTAACCATATTATTTGGAAGTATCAGTTCGGGTTTGTTACTAGTCGTAAATTTGTAACCTCTCATTACCATTGCTTATATGTTTGCAAAAATGAGTCTCTACGAAAGTTTTTCCCTTATTCAAGGTTTGGTAAAGAGGAAGATGATAAAAATGGCGGTAGCTTACATTATAAAGACAAAGAAGATGTCTGGATAATAAAAAGAAAATATTGGGCTGGTGACCAGAAAACTCCTACAAAATTACCTGTGAGCTTATTGAAAAAATGTTGATGTATTCAAGCGAAGAGGGGAATATTGTTTGGGATTCATTTAATCTAAAATAGGAGGGAAATTATGGAATATAAATTTATATCATCACCATGGAAAAACGAGTTTATTGATACTATAAGTACAGTAAGAGAAGAATTATTTATATCATCGCCTTTTGTAAATCTTGATGGCGTGAAAATTTTATCTAATTCCATTCCAAGAAAAACAAATATACAATTAACTCTTTATAACAAATCTAACAACACAAAATATAATAAATGAAGTTACTGAGCCAGCATCACTATTGGAATTATATCGACAATTTAGTCAGGTTAAAATTTCAAGTCTTGGCAGATTGCATGCCAAAGTATATTTAGTAGATGACGAGATAGGAATCATTACTTCTGCAAACCTTACAAGCGGTGGGTTGATTAGCAATTTTGAGTACGGAGTTTTAATAAATAATAAGGATATTGTTTCTACCATAAAAGAAGATATGTCAAAATATTATTCATTAGGAAATATACTTAACGAAAATATATTGAAAAAATTAGTGATGAGGCAAATAAATTATACAAAAATAAGAGCAAGAGCAATAAAAGGATTGAAACTACTAAATTGGGAGGCTTATTGAAGAAGAGCACTGAAACGATTGAATTTGAATTGTTGAAAAACAGAATAAGAGAAGGTAAAACAATCAACAATCAATGCAATATTTTCTGAAACAATACTTTATCTTTTGAAAAAGAAAGCCCCTTTAAGTACAGAGGAACTTCATCCATTGATTCAAACAATTCATCCAGATATATGCGATGATTCTATTGATAGAGTAATCAATGGACAGCATTTTGGCAAAAAATGGAAACACTTAGTTAGGAATGCTCAACAGTCTCTTAAGAAAAAAGGACTGACACATTTGGAGGGAAGAAAATGGCACACAATAATTTAAATAAATCAATAATGTGGTTTACCACAATTTATTCAAAACAGTACTTATCAAGTAAAGATAAAGATTTCATTACAGACCTTATAAGCGAAGAGGCACGAAAAACCACAGGACCTTACAATTTTATATTACACGACATTTTAGAAAGCAAAAGGCAATCCATCATACTTATTGAAGGAACAAAGAAAGCACTTGTTAATCTTTTATCTATAATTAATGATAATCTCCCTTATAAGATTAATTATAGGGAGCTCATGCCATGAACACAAGCAACCATCAAATAATTGTTAATGATAGCGAAGCAACCGCAAATGGGGTTAAAGATTATGAGGCAGTTGGTATAATTCTATCACTTGGCAAAGTTTTGCATAATGATGAGGACAGAACATTTCAAAAATGGCACGAGGCATTGAAAGGTGGATTGTTAGATTATTCGCTTGAACGAATTGAAAGAGGAGCATGGTCGAGACTGCGAAAGACTCATTTTACTCTGGAAGAAATTCATTTAGTTCAACTAACTGATGCAACGTTAGTAAAATGTGGTTCTTTTCAACAGGATTTCCGTAATGCAGATGGTAGTCCGCGTCGAAAAAAAGTACTTCTTGACTTAGAAATGCTTGAGGACGAAATAATAAAAACAATTAGTTTTTAGAAAATTAGTTGCTTTTGAAAGATTTCACATCCCTAAACTCTTCCCACCCTTACTCGCACCAGACTCGGAAAGCACAAACCTTACATCATCCATCTCCCCCGAAAGACGCTCGCATAAGGCGGCCATTCCCGGTTGTTCGGTGGCGTAGTGACCTGCCTCCAGCAAACAGAAGCCGGCTGAAGCGGACGCAACCCCTTCGTGGTGCCGCACCTCGCCCGTTACCAAAACGTCACACCCCGCACGCATAGCACGTTCCCAATACGAACCCCCCGCCCCCCCGACAACTCCCACATGTTTTATCAAAACATCATCCCCCCCGTAGGCGCGCACGGCACTTTTCAACTGCTCACTCACCATATCCGCAAATTCCACAAACTTTATCTCCCCCCCCAGTTCACCCCTCCTCGGAAGAGAAAACGAAACATCGTTTGCAAGCTCATACAAATCATACGCCGGTTCGTCATAGGGATGATTCTCATATAACACCCGCACCGCATCGCTCTTTCTGTGACCGGGAACGAGCATCTCCACACGCAACTCGTCCACAACCTCTCTCTCACCCACTTTTCCAATCAACGGATTCGCTCCTTTCATCGGCTCGAACGTCCCACGCCCCCCCGACACGAAAGCGCACCGCCGATACAACCCAATCACACCGCATTCCACATTCGCGAGCGCATCCAATAGCTTCTCCACAGAATCCTCCGGGATGAACGTAACCAGTTTCAGGTTTTTCGAAGTTATATCGTCACCAAACGGTCGCACATCCTTCAGGCCCAAACGTTCTGCAAGCGTGTCATTTATCCCCCCCCTTGCCGCGTCCCAGTTCGTGTGCGCGCATATCAGCGCGATGTCGTTCTTTATCGCCAATGAAACCACCCGCACAGCCAGCGAATCTCCCGTAAGTTTCGACATCGGATGATAAATCACAGCATGGTGGCTGATAATCACCTGCGCTTTTTCACTGACTGCAAACTCCACCACTTCCGGAGTCACATCTAAACAAACCACACACGTCTGAACGGCACGCGAGAGTTCCCCCACCTGCAGCCCTATCGGATCGCCAGGAAGCGCAAGATGCGGGGGGGCTATCTCGTTGAGTGTGTTTAATACATCCGCCACAGTCGCCATGTTCTTACACCGGGTAGTTTTTCACAACCTGCAAAACTTTCTTAAATTCGTCCGTTCCCGCTTGCTTCATCCATTCGTAAGCGATGGATTCCGTGTGCGCAATCACCACTCCCGCGTGACGCATACGTTTCAACGCATCCTCGTGTGCATCGCGCGGTCTGCACCCTGTTGCATCCGAGCAAACAAAAACATCCGCTCCCGCATTCAGGAAATCGTGTGCTGTTTGATTCACGCAAATATGAGTCTCTATCCCCACCAAAACAACCTGATTGCATCCAAGCCCCCCCCATTCTTGCATAAACTCATCCGACAGACACGAAGAAAAACATAACTTATCGAAACGTTTCTGCCCTTCAGGAAGAACCGAAAGAATTTCCGGATGCGTGTCCCCCATCCGTGTGGCGTACTGCTCGGTTACCAAAATCGGAACTCCAAGCTCTTTTGCCACTTCTATCAAAAATTTTGCACGCTCTAAAATCTGTTCTTTTTCCGCAATAGGAGCGAGAAACGATTCCTGAATATCCACCACCACTAAAATGCAGTCGTTTCTGCAAGCCAACCCTTTTCGCTTGCTCACTTGTTCACCCCCCCTTGCATCTGCGGTCGAACTATCAACCTGTCCACAAAAAACTCCATCATGCGTTCAAATGGAATACCTGCATGTCCCGCATCAGGTCCTATTTGCACTTCATAAAATTTCCCTGCACTGTTCAATGCACGAATCAACTGATGAGAATTCGATGGGTGCACATTGTCATCTGCTGTTCCCCAAAAAATCATTAACCCCCCACGCAAGTTTCTTGCATAAGTCATTGCCGATCCTTTTTCATAACCTTCCTTGTTCTCCTGAGGAATCCACATGTATCGCTCCGTGTAAATCGTGTCGTAATTCTCCCATGCTGTCACGCTCGAAGAACCGCACGCCGCTTGAAACACATCCGGATATCTTAAAAGACAAATGATGGAAGCATAGCCGCCATACGAGGTACCGTGAATTCCCACGCGCGAGGCATCTACATAAGGTCTGCTTGCAAGATGTTTCACTCCTGCGGCTTGGTCGTCAATCTCAATCTGGCCAAGTTTCATATAGATTTCATCTTTATGTGCTTTTCCTCGACCGGACGTTCCGCGTCCGTCGAATGTTGCCACTAAAAAGCCGAGTTCCGTAACCGGATCGGGCGTAGTAAATCGCTCGCTGATACTGCTCGATTCCGGTCCGGCGTACACGCTCACCAACAAAGGATATTTCTTGTTTTCATCGAAATTCGAAGGCTTATGCAAAATACCGTAACACGTGGTTTTTCCATCTGCGGCGGTGTATGTAAACATTTCTATTTGTTTTAGTTGCAGTTCGTTAAATTTTGTTAAATCACTTTTTTCCAGAACCTCTACAACATTTCCGTTTTCATCCACGATTTGTGTTGCGGGGGGGTCTTTGTGTGTTTGAAAAATATCAGTGAAATGCTTCCCATCGGGCGCAAGGCTTATTTCGTGATGGAACTTCGGATCGGTTAGTCGCTTGTCGTTGTTTCCCTGAAAATCAACTCGATGCAGTTGCATTTTGTAGTGGTTATCCCCGCTTCTCGCGGTGTACCAAATCCATTCCAATTTTTCATCTACACGAACGATATTGTTCACTTCGAAGTTATGCTTTGTGATCGTGCGTTCGATGCCGTTTTT
>CAZSPF010000001.1:23858-24093 GCA_964608695.1 uncultured Fimbriimonadales bacterium
TCCGTTTCTTTCGGATATCCAAAGGAATCTCTGTTCATCTAACCATCTAAGTGGAGGGTGATTTTCTGTCCAACTATTGAGCCATTCTTCACGTATAATCGTTCTTACTTTTCCGGTATTTAGTTCACTTGCACAAAACTCCATAATGTTTTGCCGGCGATTCGTACGATGAAACAACAACTCTTTTCCGTCGGGCGACCACTGCACGTTATACACATAATGCCCTAGCACATCA
>CAZSPF010000001.1:24108-41463 GCA_964608695.1 uncultured Fimbriimonadales bacterium
TCATTTGTAAACGGCAAACCGTTTCTCACGTCAACCTGAATCGTCCCTTTGCTCTCTAAATCATAAATAAACAAATCTAAAATCGGATTGTTTTCACCCGCTTTGGGATAGGCTTCTGTATATAAAGTGTTCTGTACACGAACTGTATTCAAAGTTAAATAATAATCTTGAACCCCCGTTTCATCTATTCTATAAAATGCCAGCTTCTTGCCATCAGGCGACCACCACATCGCCTCGTTCACGCCGATCTCTTCTCCAAACACCCACGATGCTGTTCCGTACTTTATCCTTTTGGACACATCGCCTTGCGTGGTTACGGCAAATTCGTTTTTTCCGTCGGCATCACTTATAAAAACATTTCCATCGTGATAAAACGCACGAAGTTTTTCATCCGGTGAAAATGTTTCGGTGTACTGCCTTCCGCGTGCTGGTCTTCTGCGTGATTGATTGCGATGTCCTCTCGTTCCGTCCATCGGTACCGGATCAGTTTCTTCAATTTTTTTTGAAGATAGAATAAATTTATAGTTCTTACCCCCCCTTGTAAAATAAAATGCCTTACCATCTTCAATCCATCTTCCACGCAGCTCGCCTCGCACCACTGAGCGTGATATCTCCCCTCGCATAGTACGATACCGCTCGTATGTCGGTAGGGAATGCAGTTTGCTTTGATTTGAAAACAACAGCGCATTCGTTTCAAAACAAAAACATGAAATAAAAAAGAAACAAAATAATGTTCTTATGAAATACACCTTCATCACTATCTCCTATTCGCACACTACACGCGAATTCCTGCTTATTCCGACTGTGTTTTTTTGCCTTGGTCTAACGAAATAACTGTTCCGATTAGCGTCTTTTCAACTTGCTGTTGATTACCCCCTTGCAAATCGCGAATGGCTTGTGTTACCTGTTGGGCTTCTTGAATTCGCCCGTCTTGCAGAAGAAGCATCTGCGTTTTTTGCAATTCCGCAACTGCCATCGCCGCAGTCACTTGACCGCTTTTCAGTCCCATCATCGTTTTTTCTACAACTCTGCTTGCCTGTGCTACTTCCACTCCGCGGGAAACACGAGGATTCTGTGCCACTGAACACTTCTCTTGATCCGCAGAAAATTCGATGATTAAATCAATATCTACTGTTTCCTGTTTCCCAGAAATTGAATCGTCATAAACCAATTTCCCCGATGCCACTCGATAATGTCCAAGCGGATGATTTTGAAACTCCAAATCCACCACTAATTCCAACGCACTTGATTTCTCCACATCCGCCAATTCCAACTCCACTTCTCGCTGACCAAAGGGAATGTTGTGCCCGTATACTTGACGCAACGTTACCCATCTTGAAGTTTTCAATTTTAATTTCAAATTTCTTCCCGCCAAGGTAAAAAGTTTGTCGAGTTCTGTTCGGAAAACTTCGGGAATCATTTCAGGTCGTGCGATAAAATAATAGTTCCCCCCCGCGCGCTTCGCCATTCCAGCAAGCAATTCTTCGTTGTAATCAATACCGAACCCTAAAAACGTGCAAGTAATCCCTCGGTTTTTAATTTCTCCCACGTGTTGAATCAACGCTGAGTAATCGCGAATCCCCACTGTCGGCTCGCCATCGGTAAAAACAACCAGTCGTTCCACTCGTCCGGGTTCGCGACTGGATAAAACCTGTTGCGCTGCTAATGCCAAGCCGTCATATAAGTTCGTTGTATTCCCCGGGACTATTCTCTGGATGTGTTGCTTCACTAAATCTTTATTAAGTAACTTGCGGGGGGGCATGACTACGTCAACAGTTTCTTCAAAAGTAACAATGCTCAAAATATCATCTGGAGAAAGAAAATCCACCACATATTCACAAGCACGTTTCACATACTCCAGCGGCTCACCTTCCATCGAGCCCGACCTGTCAATCACCAAACAGATATCCAAAGGAGTTCGCCCCCCCTGAAACGCCCCACCTATTCCGCGCATTTCAATAAGAAACTGTTCTCGTGATGGAGCATTTGCCAACGCACACATCCTTCCCGGTACGACCTCCACCTCAATTCCCTTTAACGGAGCCGCGACAACACCGCCGGCAACCATCTGTGTTTTGTTTGGATCGCTTAGCATCTGCGTCCGATTAGGGTCGGGCGGTGAGGACATCTGAGTTTTGTTCGGGTCGTTGTTCATTCTAATCTAAAGGTAGTTTGACCTATTTTAACAGTATCTCCCGGTCGAAGAGTCATTTCTTGGACGCGAGCACCGTTCACAATCGTTCCGTTTGTGCTTCCCAAATCCCTCACAAGCACAGCAGACGGGCTGGTTACGAACACGGCGTGTCGCCTGCTTGCGCTGGTGTCGAAGGAAAGGTTGAGATCAGGGCATTCTCTGCCTGCCACGAGTTCACCCTGAGGCAGGTGGATGATTTGTCCTTGCATGGGACCATCCAGAGCCCTCAGTACTCGCTCGACAGGAGCGGTTTGCGCCTGCTGTGGAAAGATTGGGACGTTCTGCGGTGACATTCCCTGCGGGTCAATGCCCATGGCGACTGGCGATGTCTGACGCGAGGCATCTGCTGGTATGGGAGAACTTGCGTATGAGCGTGCGTTTTTTAACAAAAACCGTAAGTTAAATCCTCCTATATTAATGATGTCGCCGTGATTTAATACCGCCTCCGGCACTCTGATTCCATTGATACCGATTCCCATCGGTGTTCCTCCATCTATCAACTTAAATTCCCCCTCCGATTTGACAATGCAAGCGTGCATTGGAGCAATGTTTTGGTCGCCAAACAATGGAATGTGCGCATTTTCACTTCTGCCGATAAATGTTTGCGGTAAATCCACGCTCCATTCTTTTCCTTCGTTTCTTCCAAGTTCAAGACGCACCCATGCTTTTCTTGATAATCGCTCAACAATTCCCACAAACAAACCGATTGCCACACCGATTGTAACAGATGAAATGGCACGTGAAACTTGTCCCACTTCACCGTAAAATTCCCCTCTCGCAGCGAGTATTACAGGACCAATTGCCGCTCCTATCGTATCGAAAATAGCCCCCCCTATTGCGCCACCTAATAATCCACCGATAAAACCGTTTTGAGCGCGCTTGAAAGACATGTTGCTAAACCCTAGTCCCGTTCCCAACAATGCACCGAAACAACCGAATGCTATAGTTCTTGCGATAACTACTTTAAAAAAGTTTGTTTCTTGCCCCAACAATGCAGCCTTCGGATCACCGAAGGCGTTGGGACCAAATAAGCCTATCGCAATAGCCCCCCCCAAGTTTAAACCTATTAATCCCCCTAAGGCACCTAAGAGACACCCGCCTATAGAACCGCGCAAAAAATGTTTTCTGCTCCCTTGCAGATACCCACTCGTTCCACCGATAGCAGTTCCGATAAGTCCTCCAATAATTCCTGCATAAAACAACTGCCACACCGCCCATGAACGTTCATCTACAATACTTAATGTCTTCGGCGCAAACGGCTCCAATATTGCCCAACCGAGCAATCCTGCTGCCCCCCCTAAGAACGCCATGAAAAACAACGTGCTCATTTATCCTTCAAACCTCATTCGAACAGCCCCGAATTGCACAGTATCACCTGAGCGCAGCTCTCGTTCGCCTTCGATTTTCATTCCATTTATATACGTGCCATTGCTGCTCCCTAAATCCTTTATGAGAACGGTGTGGTCTCGCTTTGTTATTTGCGCATGTTTTCGACTTACCGTTGCGTCTTGAATGACGAGATCTCCTTCTCTCCCAATGATGCTCGAACCATCGGGAATATCGAACGTTAACCCCCCTTCGCCTACCAACCGCATCTTCACCAATACGCTTGCGACCGCAGAAGGTGTGCTTGATGACACCACCGACGAGCACGCACACGAGCCGTCTTCTGCAAAAGCATTACCGCAGTACGGGCAATGCCCAGGGGGGGTCAAAGGTTCGGATTCTAATGCAAACGGCTCTCTGCTTGTGTCTTGGCTTTGAACATCCTCAGGCGGAGAAGGCGGTTCAATGCCTAATTTACGCAACTTATCTACAACATCAGGCTGTTTGCTTTTTAAAAGATAAAAAATGAGAATCAGTACACCTATTCCAACTGCAAGCGTTACCAGCCAAATTATGACTTCAACAAAAATATTTCGATGGCGTTGTGGCTGTTCAATTTTTTTTTCTTCAGAGGGCTTTTCAAAAGCGCCGGAAATTTCATCCGCACTTTCAGGAATTAAAACGTTCACAACTAAAACAGGTTCCTCTCTTTGCAATTCAAATTTTAAATACACAGGGGGAGTGAATTTTTTGTTTTCTCCCACCGTGTATTGAACAATGACTTCTCCGTCACCTTCAGGAACTGCAAAAAACTCCGCTTTACCATTGGTTATCAGTTCCGACGCTTCAAAACTTCCCGATTTCAGTTTTGCCAAACCCGATGAAAGCAGTTTCTCTCCGGCTTTAGCTTCAACAATGACTTGCCCTATCTTCCAGTCTTCATCTGAGAGTTTCCAGATCGGTGCAATTTCTGAAACTCTACGCACGGCTACATTTCCTGTACTCACATCGTGAACCACAATAAACATACTTTCAAACTTATCATCAGGAATCGGTATGGTAACGGTGCTTGCTGTAAACTCTCGCCCCCCCACTGGCATCATCTTCGGCTCGATTTCTTCTAACGCAATGACTCGTTTGCCTTCATCTGCAAAAACCAGTTCTATATCTTTGCTGAAGACTAAAGCACACAATAACAAAATAACGAAAACAAGGCTGCCTTTAATTATCCATTTCTTCGAACTCATCATCTTCCTCCGAAAACTCGTCATCCAACTCTTCATCCAAATATAGATTCACTAAATCGTCTACAACTTTTTTACGTGCACGAGGAATCTCATCCGCAATTTCCGAAGCCAACGCACCCATATATCCCGGAAAGTTTTCAACAAGCAAATCAGCCGCAACACCATGTAAAAAACTTGCAACAACTAAACTCGAAAACGGATCATTCGACATCGCGAAATAAGCACCTGCCATTCCTGTTAACACGTCGCCCGTTCCTGCTGATGCCAGTATGGGGTTTCCTGCAGGATTTACCGCCAAATCCATTCCGGATTGTGCGATGATTGAAAAAGGACCTTTTAATAAAACTGTTTGAGCATACTTTTGCGAAATGTTGCGCGCGGATTCGAATCTGTTAATCGCAAGCTCTTCCGAAGAAACATCCAAGATATGTGCCGCTTCGCCTGTATGCGGAGTTAAAATCGCCCGTCCTTTAATCTTTTCCGGCATCTCCGGAAGATAATAAAGAGCATCCGCATCTATCACCCAATCAGTTTCCACCTCATTAAGTAATCTTAAAACGAGCTCACGAGTATCTTTACATCGTCCGATACCCGGACCGATTGCAATAACATCATATCTTTCCGTAAGATTCGCTATCTTTTCAAAATTTTTTGCAGATATATGACCATCTTCCTCTTCCAGCTCTCGCAAAGTGCATTCCGACAAATGATGACTCACATTTTCCAGTACGCGTGGTATTGATGCAACCGTTACCATACCTGCACCTGCTCTTAGCCCCCCCCTTGCCACCAATCCTGCTGAACCAAGGTAATCGTTAGAGCCTGCTACCACAAGCAGAGAACCACTCGACCATTTGTGCATACCTCTCGTGCGGTAAGGAAATAATCCGAAAACAAAATCCGAAAGCAAAAGAAACGCTCTCCCGGCAGATTTTAATAATTCTTCAGGAAACCCGATGTTCACTACGCGCCAATCACCGCAAGTGTTTAAGCCGTCGTTTTGAAAAAAGCATGGTTTGGGCAATCCAAAGCTCACGGTTACATCCGCATGAATACAAGGTTCTTTTGCTATTCCTGTGTCGGGGTCTGTTCCGGTGGGAATGTCTGCACTTATTATTAAACTTGCATTTTTGCAGGTTTCTACCATCCTCTTAATTTCATCACGCAGTTCCGGCTTTGCGCCTGTTCCTAACAAAGCATCTATCACAGCATCATAATTGGAGATGTTTTGTAGCGCCTGTTTATAACCTTCTTCCGATGGACTGAAGATAGGAATTTCGTCTTCCACAACTTTGCGATATTGTCGCATCGCTTCCATTGATAACTGTGGTGGGTCACAAGAAAGACAAACCGTTACCTCCCTCCCTGATCTCTTAATCTCTCTTGCGGCCGCTAACCCGTCACCACCGTTGTTCCCAGGTCCACATAAAACTAATATTTTCTCTGCATCACTAAAATCTGCTAGCGTAAGCGCAAGTGCTTTACCTGCTTGCTCCATTAAGTCGCTTACTTGTACACCGTACTCTTCGCTTGCTCGTTTATCCAGTTCCCTCGATTCAGTTGCGGTTACTATCTTCAAATTGATACTCCTGTCTCACGAGATGACCAACTTCACCTCCGCATCCTACATGGATGTATTTATATCTTTGCTTAAATGGACGTACACGCGATATCTCCTCGCCACATTTTTTACAGATATATATGTATTTCTTGCGAACATTATTTCTAGTGGTTTCATAGTCATGAGTAGCTTTGGGTTCTACGCCCAATTTTTTCATCACCCTTTTCCACTCTTTACCGTGCGGTAAAGCGCGAAAGCCGTATTTCTCAAATACCACAAGATGCGCATATTCATGCAAAACCGTATCCCACACCTTTTGTTGTGTATTGCAAACAACCTTGCTAACGGTTATCATATTTTGCTCGAAGTGCGCTTTGCCTGCAGTTACGCGATAATCTTTCCATTCAAAACACAGTGGACGACTTAAAGGAAACTTCCTCATTGCAAATTGAAGTGCTTCCTGTGCGGCATTGTATAATGCTTCAAACGAAACGTTTTTATCTAATTCTGCAAATAGTCCGCCAAAAGACATAGCCGTAAGTGCATTATGCACTCACGGCTGTCATAGGAAGAATGGTTCTAAGAGCCTTAGAACCGAATCGTTACGGTGGCGGACATAATTTCCGAACCGCTACGACCAATTCTCACATAGGAAAGTGTTGTAGATTCACCCGTTTTATATTTCGAAATCTCGTTTCGAAGTTCTTCAGGAGAATCAACTTTCACCTTACCTATCGCCACGATAATGACGCCTTGTCGAACTCCTGCGCGCTGAGCAACAGAGTTTGGAGTAACTTCCTCAACCATCACGCCCTTGTTGCCAGGCACCCTTGTTCGCTCTTCATCTGTCAGTCCGCGCACGGTAACTCCTAAAACTGCAGGAGCGCCCATAGATTCACCACGCTCTCTGGGAGGAGGAACTGGATTGCCTTCACCGAACGGGTCGAAATCAAATGGTGTGAACGGGTTATCTCTTGGCTGCATCATTCTTTGCGTGTTAGAAGCCAAATACTTTTCGCGATCTTCCAGCACAACTCTCGTAGTGTTAACCTTTCCATCGCGGATGTACTTCACCTCCACAGATTCACCAGGACGGTGAAGCAGCGTGGAGTTTCTAACGTCCACTTCAGACCTCATCTGTCTACCTGCCATTTCGATAATCACGTCGCCGACTTTTAATCCCGCTTTATCTGCTGGAGTACCTAGTTCAACAGATGACACATATACGCCGCTTTTCACGTTGAGATCTTGTTTTTGATATAGTTTCAAGTTTTCAGGCCTCAGACCAAGATACGATCGCAGCACTCTGCCTTCGTTTTTTATAAGTTGGTCTGCAACAAGTTTTGCGGTGTTCGCAGGAATAGAATAACCCACTCCATGGCTTCCACCTGTGGTAGTGCTAATAACAGTGTTTATTCCTATAACTGCACCCTTGTAATTAAGCAAAGGCCCGCCGGAGTTACCGGGGTTGATAGCTGCATCTGTTTGGATCATGTCTGCATAAATTTTATATTCACGAGTCGTAAAATCCGGAACTTGATTACTTCTTCCCACTGCACTCACATGCCCGAATGTGATGGATTGTTCCTGACCAAATGGCGAGCCTACTGCGAACGCCAACTGTCCGGGCTTAACCTGATCGCTGTCTGCGAACACAGCCGGTTGAAGACCTTTTCTGTTTACTTTTACAACAGCGATATCGCTCAAACTGTCGCGATAAACTTTCCCTCTCTCAGTCCTGCCGTCATAAAACATGACATCCACTTCATCTGCACCTGACACAACGTGTTCATTGGTGATGATGTAGCCATCAGCACGATAAATCACACCTGAACCTTCACCCATGCGTCTGTTGTTCACGATTTGAACGACCGAGGGGATTGTTTGCTGTGTGAGCTTCACACTTGCGCTATCAAGCGCCGCTAAAACTTCCATTTCGTTGGGAGTTAAATTAACAATTTCACTTGGGTCTGCAATTGCAAACGGGCGTGAATTCATAAACACACCCATTCCAACCGCACCGATAGCCGCACCCGCTAAGAGTGCCCAGCCAAACTGAGTTTTGAAAAGGCTCTTCATATTTTATAACCTCCGTTATCTGATTGACGTCTCATACATCATTGTCTACGATGAAAGAAACTGCCTTATGAACTATTCGACCTTCTCATTCCAAAAACGTTCCTGTGCACGTTTGATTTCGTTATCGTTTGTTTTCAACGTTCTTAGCACGTCGAAGTAGTTTCTTCCTTCTTGTAAAAGTTTATAACAACGTTCTGCTTCGTTATTGTTCCCACGACACGCTGTGAGTAGAGTGATAACCTCATTGAACCCGAGACCAACGTCCCGCAATGAGTTCACATGAGACAAGCGAATACCGGTAATTTCCGAGGCACGCTGCCTAAGTGACTTCTCTCGTTCCACACCCGATGCCTTCATCACTTCGATGATCTTCCTTCGTGCGACATCCGGGATATCGCCATCTACAGTAATCATCACGCCATCTAATACGAAGTCGCCTTTACGCGGGTTCATTTTCCATGCTTTTTTTTCGGCACTTGCGTTGCCTTGATAAATCGTTGCACTGGAAACTCCATCCGTAAACCTTAAAACTGCCATCTTCCTCCATTCGCTCGGTACGGAGGAAATTTCCCGCAGCATGAAGCCATAAGGCATTTGTACGGGGATGAGAATTGTAAAACCTAAACTTCTTTCAACTTCGGAAATGTTTCTTGCAATATTTGGTACAGGCAATCGTATTTCTTTTGGTTTACCTACTGGTTTGAATTGTGATGCCCCGTCGTTTACATTATCAAAATCAATCTTTATCGTATCACTCACAATTTGTGAGCGACCTGCGGGGTCATTAATTTCAACACGCAGCATGATGTTCTTCTCCGAATCCACCCAGAATCTTCTTGAAAAAAGTGCTTCTTTCTCGTTAGGGGTTAAACGAAGAACCACTGCCTGTCTGCCTGCAATAGTTTCCCTACCCGCAAAATTTACGCGATAATTTTCTTTTAAAAGGTTTTCTTGTAACCGCAGTACGTTCGGATCATTCCTTCTACCAGAAAGGGTTTGAATAAAAACAGTTTTTTGGTCAGGTACGTACCTCCTCCACTCTTTACCATCATCAAAACTCATCTCACCTGCTTTTGACAACGGTGATAAAACGATTATGAAATTCGAGTTTTGCCCCCCCTTATCCTGTCGTATCTGCATGGCGTTCTGTGATTCCCAATGGCTCACACGTTTGACAGCGGAATACGTGGCTTTGTTTTCGTTTTCTAATACACGCATTAACAAAGAAAGTGCGCGAGAATCCGATTGTGAAAAACTTGCAACCCCGAAAAGCGCACAACAAATCACACTTCCCGAACGAATCATTAAGGTTTTCATGTTTATTGCATTTACCTGTCGAACTTAACCGGAATACCAACAGAGAACGGATTACGTGCTTGGTCATACGCTTGATCATTTATTAAACCATCGCGCGTACTCATTATCTCGTTTTGCAATTGAATATGGCTTTTGTTCGTTAAGCTGAAAATTGCAAACGCAAGGAATGCTGCTGCTGCTGTTAAAACTGCAACACTTGCAGTACCGACAATAATCCTCTTGCGCTCTACTTTGGCTTGATGGACATAGTTTAAAAGTTTTTCTTCTAAATAATTATCAGGTTCAACATGAGGTAAAGATGATAACAGCATTTTTAACTTTCTACAAGATTCTAATTCGTTAGAACAAACCGGACAGTCATGAATGTGACTTCTAATCGCCAACATTTCATCGCCCGGCAGTTCGCCGTCAATATATGCCGATAAAACCGTTTGTATATGTTTGCAATTCATTTTTTTTCACTCCCGTACTTTTCCGGGCGTGCCTGCATTAAATAACTACGTAACTGCTTGCGTCCTCTATGTATGCGAGAACGTACCGTTCCGACCGACGTCCCCATTATTTCAGCAATCTCTTCGTAAGAATAACCTTCAACATCAGCAAGCAATACCGCAACGCGAAAGTCCGCTGTCATCTTTTGCAAACCTTCATGCAAATCACTTTCCATTATTTGCGTCAACAGCAATTCTTCAGGGTTACCCCCCCCGTCCGCAATTTCGACGGGTGCACTACCGTTCCGCTCTCTGCCCTCGATACTCTCTAATTTGTATTTACCTTTCTTGCGGCTTCCGTCTATAAACAAGTTGGTCATAATTCGGTAAATCCAACTCGAGAAAGGCATCTCTTCCTTGTATCGGTGAAAGAACCGATAAGCACGAATGTAACTATCCTGCATCAGGTCTTCCGCATCGGACTGGTTGCCTGTCAAACGATACGCAAGACTGAATGCCTGCTTATGAGTTTGTTTCAGCAGGTCCTCGAACTTCTCCTGAGAAGTTGCCTTAGTTGATGATGTTGCGGATGTTTGAACCAAGTCGTGCTCTCCGTTACTCTCTGCTCAAATTGTACGCCAAATTTCATCCTTTAAGTTCCCCGATGGGTTTTTTAAGGCATTTTTCAAGCCTAAATAGCGGGGTACACTACCTTCGAAGATGAGACGCACTTCTTCGCCTCACCTAAGCCCATCCGATGCGAAAATCGTGCGCCTTGTATGGGAATCTCACGGGGTTGCAAGAAGCGACCTCGCCCGACTTCTCGACATAAGTCCTGCCGGTGCCAGAGCAAACGCCAAAAGGCTCGTTAACGCCGGAGTTCTTCGTGAAGACATTGTTGGTCATAGCAAAGGCGGACGAAAGCCAAAACTCCTCGGCGTAAAACACGATTTAGCCTTTGCGCTTGCCCACCACCTCAGCAATGAGACCTTGAACTCGGCAGTTGTGGGCTTTCGGGGTGAACTTCAAGCCACGCGAGAAACAAGTTTCGACTACCAGTCAAACCTCCTCGATCACATCAAGCAAGTTGAAGACAAGCTTCTGTCCGGAAACCCGCATTTGAAAATCATTGGTTCGGCTATAGCATGCGACAACTTCGCTCGGTCGCTCTGTGAAGAACTTGCCCACCACAGAACACACTGGGTGTTTTCTCCTGCTGAATGCCTGTTCTGGAGCGCGAAAAGCAAGTCTGTCCGAGATACTAAAGGACACAAAATCGTGTTGGACATGGAAGAGGATGCCGGTGGTTACCTTCTGGTCGAGGGAAATACCGGCATGAGCATTGACTTAGATCCACTCGAACCTCCTCGATGGGCATCCGATGAAATACATCTTGAGCAAATCATTCATGAAGCTTCCGCCGAAATGCGTTCCGAACTCGACCGATACCTTACTGATGACGGGGATGCTGTGGACTCTCTTAAACAAGCAGTTCGAGATGGTGAATTTTCTTCTCTTCGCTTATTAAAGCAACTTCACGATGAAATGACAGAGTTTCTTTCGAAAGCCATTCGTATGTTTTCACCATCAGAAGTTATTGTGTCTCTTAGCAGAAACATTGCTTCACTGCCCCTATTTAATGCACAAGAGTTTGAGATGGAATTGCAATGGCAACTACCAAGGAAACTTCTCATTAATACGAAGGTTGTGATTCTGTCTCCCGATGAGTGGTCAAGAGTTCGCGGTGCAGGATTGGCTTGCATTCGACAATGGCTGAAAAAAACGGAATCAACGCTTTAATCCCGAAGTAAAAAGATAATCCGAGAGATATTCCATCCGTGCATTGCCTTGCTGTGCTTTGTGAATCAATGGAGTCATTTCTATCAATTCAATCAAACCGTTGCCGTTGTTTTTTACAGATTGTCTTATTCCGTTAGCGAACAGTTCGATAAACTCCGCCTTTCCGGCACGTAGTGAAAGTTTTTTTATTTTCACAACTGCGCTTGCATATTCCTCTGCAAAATCTAAAAACTCTTGGCTTGCTCTCAACGCTTCAGCACGTGTGCGCAAGGGGAGTGACATAAGCCAATCGTAAAAACGAGCCGCCCAATCTTCTAAATGTTCTGACAAAAACTGTGCATTCACGTCTGAACCCCATGTAAGTTCTTTTATCGCGTGGTGCACTTCTTTTAACTCAGGAAAATCACAAGACAATCGCAAGCACCTTGAGAGAATGGTGGGCAATGCTTTACCTAACGCTTCCGTAGTGAAAATATATCGCATGTAACTTTGCGGATTTTCTATGATGGTTAAGAGAAGATTGCTTATATGTGGATACAATCTATCAGCACGATGAATCACCACTATTTTGTTACGAGATTGTATGGGGGGGGTAATATTAAACTCTGTTAACGGGGTAAACGGATCCCCCTCTTCATTACCCTCGCTTCCTTTTGTCGGGCGAATTTGTGCAATTTTTATCAGGTCGCTCGCACCTTGCGGGCTAATCCAAAGCAGATCCGCACTCATTCCCGCTTCCATATTTCTGCAGGATGGACAGTTATCACAAGGTATTCCGTCACTTGCGTTTTTACATGCAAACGATTTCGCAATCCATCGTGCAACCTTTTCCTGACCCCCCCCTTTTACTCCCGTAATTAAAATCGGAATGCGTGCGTCCTCTTTTGACAATCGAATGGCTTGTGCACGCACTCTACTACCCACTGTTTCAAAATCTTTCGAAATGTTCGACATCTAATACAAATACCACTGCCCCCCCTACAGGCACCTTGATAGGATTAGGGACAAACGTTCCCACTGAAGAAGCATCCGGAGGCAACACATTTACAATCTGTTCTCGCGCTTTTGTATTTTGCTGAATGAGTTTTAACAAGACTTCCACATCGTTATCTTCCACGCCGATTAAAAACGTTGTGTTGCCCTCTCGCAAAAAACCACCGGTGGAGCCGATGATCGTAAACTTATAACCCACACGAACAAAGTCATCAATCACTTTGTTCTTGTCTCTATTGTGGACGACTGCTACTACGAGTTTCAAACTATCTCCTCAGGTGCATTATATACGAGCAGGGGTATCATGCTCGTATATTTCAAGCAAATTCGTCATTTTTCCCCAAGCATTTTCCAAGACTTCCATCTTCGACATCTCTGAATTTATGATTGCCCAACGGGATTCTTCTCGTTTTGCTTCCAATAAAAATCCCTCTCTCACTCGTACATGAAACTCCATCGGCTCACAATCCAATCTATCTTTGTTTTGTACTCGTGATAAGCCCACTTCGGGACTCGCATCCAAAAGAAAAGTCAAATCTGGAATGCAATCGCCTATAACCATTGCATTCAGCTCACGCAATTTTTCAATGGGCAAACCGCGTGCGTATCCTTGATACACAATTGTGGAATCTGCAAACCTATCACATATCACCCACACGCCTTCTTCCAATGCAGGCTTAATGACATTTATGACGTGCTGTCTTCTGTCTGCAAGAAACAAAAACGTTTCAGTCCATGCATCCAAATGTTCACCATGCAAAAGTATCTGCCGTATCTGTGCACCAATCGGTCCGTCTCCCGGCTCTCTGGTGAGCAAATTTCGTGTGCCCCTCTCAGAAAGTTTTTCCCACAAGCCTTTCGCAAGAGATGACTTCCCAGCACCTTCCATACCCTCAAGTGTGATGAATTTCCCTTTTTTGTTCATTGTGGTTTGCGTTAGGGAAGCACACGCACGCGCCTAAACGGCTCTTGACCTATGGCTTCACTTCGCAATTTATGAGATTCGACAATCTGATGCTGAATCCTACGTAAAGACATGTTCCTTGGTGTGAGCTCCAATGGCTTACCTTTTGTTTTCACTAACTGAATCGCTTCCAATACTTCGCGTTGCGCATCGTCCAATGCTTCACCGTTTTGTGCAGCAAAGCCTCCGTTACCGCTTACGATTTCGTCAATCGCATGACTGATTTGTGCCAGCGTGTTGCTTTTCACAACAAACGTGGGGATCGGTCTTCCGATCCTGTCTTTCAATTTATTGGGTTTTTGCATTAACGAACTGCGCATGGCTATCACCGCATCAGCATCAGATACATCGTTAGAAATAACTGCAGGTGCGCGCTTTTCTCTAATCGCACGCTCCAGTCGTGTTCGTGCTATTCCATATGGAAAAATCCGCAATATCTTTTTTAATGGCTTTACTTCGGAAGAACTTGCCACCACAGATGCAGATTTGTCATTCTCGAAATTTTCAATTACTGCTTCATCGGGAACATATTCATATTTCTTTTTCGATGTTCTATCCTCTTTTGGAAATGCAGGCTCGGCAGTCGAAGGCATTTGCACAACTTCCACCTCTCCGCTGTCTGTTCGCACGCGTATTTCAGGCTGCGGCGCCATACCGCGCAAAATAATGTCTACCGTTTTTTGCACATCGTGATGAATGGCTAACCTGTTATAATCAATTAATTCCACAACCACATCGAACGTGGGGGGGGCTTTTCGTTCCAACACGGTTTTTTGAGTTCCTCGTCTTTTCGCCTCTTCATCCGAAAGCGTAACCGCTTGTATGCCGCCGATTAAATCACAAAGCGTAGGATTCATCATTAAGTTTTCAAGTGTACGTCCATGCGCGGTTCCGATGAGTTGCACACCTCGTTCCGCAATCGTGCGTGCCGCATAGGCTTCTGCTTCCACACCTATTTCATCAATCACAATAACTTCTGGCATATGGTTTTCCACTGCTTCTATCATTACCTGATGTTGTTTTGCCGGATCGGAAACTTGCATTCTTCGTGCAGTACCGATTGCAGGATGAGGGATGTCACCGTCACCTGCAATTTCGTTCGAAGTGTCCACAATCACAACACGTTTCGATAAATCCACAGCAAGCATCCTCGCCACTTCGCGTAGTTTTGTTGTCTTTCCCACTCCCGGTTTTCCTAAAAATAAAATGGATTTATTTGAGGAAACGATATCAAGAATTATATCTATCGTTCCTTGTATCGCTCTTCCTACGCGACACGTTAATCCGATCACTCTGTTTTGCCTGTTTCGTATTGCACTAATGCGATGAAGTGTGCGCTCGATACCTGCGCGATTATCCCCCCCGAATTCACTCACACGCTCACAAACATAGCGTATATCTTCATCGGTAACAATGCGTTCATTCAATCGCTCGATGTTGTTGATGTAACGAATTTCTGGAGGTCGCCCGTAATCCAAAACAACCTCGATGAGATCTTCTGTACTTTCTGACATCAATATCCGTTCGCGGATAATCGGAGGGAGGGCACTTAGTAATTCGTTTAACTCAAAATCAAAAGTGTTTTTATCCACAGATTCTTTTTTATTAGACATTCTTTTTAGGATTCCTGTTCACACAGGACTCAATTATTCAGACGCTTTTTAACATCCTATGATTCCATTTCACTCAATGCAACAGTCGTAGTTTTCACCTCGCCTTTTTGCCAGTATTTAATCTTCACCTCCTTGCCAATTTCCGATTTCATTAAAAACGTAAAGTAGTCCGACAACGTGCGAAACGGCACTCCATCCACCTCTAATATCACATCCAACCTCCCTATTCCTGCACGATCCAATGGCGATTCAGGAGCAACCTCCCATAAAACCAATCCTTCCTTCGGCGGGTTTGCTCCAACCTGTCTTTCGAAATCCGGAGCATATAAAACCTCACTGTGTAAAAACCTTCTCGCTCCTAAATCTGCATGTCGCGGCCTTCCATATTTCTGAATGTCGCTGACGAACCTTTTCACGCGACTGCTCGGTATGGCAAATCCAATTCCTATACTCCCCCGGTCAGTACTGGCAATCATTGTGTTGATTCCCACTACTTCTCCGCGAACGTTCGCAAGCGCACCACCGCTGTTACCGCTGTTAATCGCCGCGTCTGTTTGAATCGCATCCACCAATGGCATAGTCAACCGCATTCCCGGCAAATCTCTGTTTAGCGCACTCACAACTCCCACGCTCAATGTGCCCTCATACCCTAAAGGATTTCCGATTGCCAGCACCCATTCCCCAATAACCAAATCCTCGCTGTTGCCCATGTCTGCAACCGGAAGATTTCTGGCATTCACTTTTAAAAGTGCTAAATCCGAGTATGGATCTGTGCCAACCACCTCCGCTTCGAACGCCTGTCCGTTCAGCAACCGTACAGTTATCTTTTCGGCGCCTTCAATCACATGAAAATTCGTTACTATGTATCCATCCTCAGTGATGATAACGCCGGATCCTGCACCGCTAATCTGTGTGCTTCCGGATGGCCCGAACCAATCTCTTTCATGACGGTAAACGCTCACCACTGTCGGCATGAGCCTCTTCGCCGCATCTTCGAAAGCCACCTGACCTTCTGCTTTGGGAATGTTGGAAACCTGTCGTGAGAGAAAAGCATCCAGAGAATCTGCTTTGGGTGGTTCGGGTTTGAATTTTTCAAAAACCATAAGAGCAGTATAAACACCCGCAAAACACACAAAGAAAATTAAAACATAATGAACAATTCGCATTATTAACCTACTTTATTCAATACGTCACACATTTCGATTGCCGCACGTGCCGCCTCTTCTCCTTTATTGCCCAATTTCATGCCTGCTCGTTCGAGCGCATCCTCCTGAGTGTCTGCCGTGATGATGCCCCACGTTATGGGTTTTTCGCACTTTATCATGATGTCCGCCAGTGCGGAACACACATTATTCGACAATTGAGTTGCATGAATCGTGGCACCTTGCAAAATACAGCCCACACAGATCACCGCATCATAATCTGCCCTAACTGTTTTTAACGCCGCAATCGGAATCTCCCATGAACCCGAAACCCAAATAACGTCCGCTTCTCCCCCCCCATGCATGCGCAAGGCACGCTGCGCACCTTCTACAAGTAACTTAGTGATATGCTCGTTCCAGCGTGATGCAACTATCGCAAATTTTTTCGACGAAGCATCCAATCGCGCTTCAATTACTTTCGACATTTAAGAATCTTGCTCCGCAGGAAACCAATGTCCCAATTTATCTCTTTTGGCTTTCAGATATTTTTTGTTAAACTCTGTGGCTTCGGAAATTAAAGGTACATGCTCTACAATTTCTAAGCCATGCCCTTCGATACCTGCAACTTTGCTCGGGTTGTTCGTCATCAATCGCAGTTTTCGAATTCCTAAATCTGTCAGCACTTGCG
>CAZSPF010000001.1:41474-62014 GCA_964608695.1 uncultured Fimbriimonadales bacterium
ATCCGTATTCGCGCAAATCTGCTTTAAAGCCAAGCGCCTGATTGGCTTCCACAGTATCCATCCCTTTGTCCTGCAATTCATAAGCCTTCAATTTATTGATAATGCCGATACCGCGGCCTTCTTGCGCGATATACAAAAGACATCCCTTTCCCTCTTCGGATATTTTTTGCAATGCAAGATCAATCTGAAATCCGCAGTCACATCTCAGCGACCCCATGATGTCACCTGTTATGCAACTCGAATGAACACGAACAAGGATCGGCTCATCCTCTTGAAAATCTCCCATCACAAAAGCAAGATAAGGTGTTGTGTCCACTTCGCTTTGATATGCGTAAACTTTAAACTCTCCGTATTTGGTGGGAAGCAGAACCGGTCCTGCGGCGCGATGTATCAATCGCTCGGTTCTTCTTCTGTACGCGATTAAATCGCTGATGGTGATGATATGCAAACTGTATTCTTCCGCAAGTTTCACAAGACTCGGTACTTGTGCCATCGTGCCGTCATCATCCAAAATCTCACAAAGAACACCCACAGGCTGCAAGCCTGCTAAAACGCACAAATCCACTGTCGCTTCGGTATGTCCCGCTCTTCTTAATACCCCCCCCGGAACTGCTTTCAAAGGAATGACATGCCCCGGCCGCGCGAGGTGTTCCGGTCGCGAATTCGGATTCGTAAATACCTGAACGGTTTTCGCTCTGTCATAAGCGGATACCCCCGTGGTTGTTCCTTGCTTAGCGTCAACGGTTTCACCCATGGCTGTACCCAGTCGTGAAGTGTTCGATTTCGTCATCATCGGTATGTTCAGCCTGTCCAAAACCTCTTGCGTGGTAGGTACGCAAGGAATCCCGCGCCCGTATTTCAACATAAAGTTCATGGCTTCAGGGGTGATTTTCTCGGCTGACATCACAAGGTCGCCCTCGTTCTCACGATCAGGGTCATCCACCACAATGACCATCCTCCCTTCTCTAATATCACGAATGGCAGTCTCAATATCCACAAAAACCGAACTTCTATCTTCTGTATTCACAGTCATCTCACATATTTACTTAACGTAATTCCTGTGAAATTATTATACAACCCTTTCATGGCTAATTCCATTCTTCCCATGAAAGCCATCTTTGTGACCTCACGATTTGGGAGTGCACGAATTTATTCGTGCTTTCAAACAATCACTCCCAGTCCTTCGCCCATCCGATAATCATACAAAAGAGAATAGATCCTGCAATTGCGGGCAGTCCTTGCTTCATGGGGACTCATCGCAATTCGCTTGGTCAATTGTGTTCCGGCGAACACACCCAGCACTTATCTGGGGTTTTTCGACGGAAAAATTTATGGAGTGGGACTGAAAGAAACAATTCGATTCAACGTCATGGATTGAACATGGACAATGCTGGCAATGATGCAATTCAACAGATGGTATGCGTCCTTAACCACATTGGCAGACGGGTAGATCTTAGTTTCGGGCGGTACTTTTGGAGGAAGTTCGAACAAGATGGCATCCCTGTTTTGAATGGCATATAGAAAAGAACACAATTGACCAAAACAAAGTATTAATAATTGCGTACACTGAATCTAAGTATTATTCAACACTTCATCAAATTAGTGACTGGCTCATCAAAAACGGATTTAGCCCTGAAGAAATGGAAGAAAAGTAAAAGTATCCCCCCCCTACTTCCTCTCTCTTCTAAACCTAATCCGCCTCACAATCGGCACGAAGAAAATCACAAAACCCGAACAAGCAATCAAAAGCAAACTCAAGCCCACAATCGGAAGAAAATACTTCCTCAAAAATTCGGAAAAGAAACTTAAATCATGAATAGCTTCAAACAAGTTATCTCTTCGCATTCCGATGGAAAGCACCTCGCCTGTCGAACCGTTCACTTGTACCTCATGCAATCCTTCACCGCTCACCACCTTAAACACATTTTTATTCGGACGATAATCCACTCTGTCAATGTGCGAAACCTCGGATAAATCATCCAAACCCTGACTCAGCGCAACCGATATCGCTTCTTCAATGGAAATTACATCTTTAAAATCTTCGGTTTTCTCACCCGCAAGCGTTGGCGGTTGTATCCAAGCAAACTCGCGCTTTAACGCCAAAAGTATTCCCGTGCTTGCAATAAGAATAATCACCAAACCAACAATCACACCAATCCAGCGATGAACTTTTCGAATAAAATGATACATAGAATTTCCCCCAAGGAATTTTTACCCTGTACCAGCAAACAAAAACATTAAAATACAAATCCTATCTATCAGTCAACTCAATCGTATTCTCGTCCGGATCTTCCACAAAGTAAGATCTTCTTCCTGCAGGAAAATCCACCGGGCCACGCACTTCTCTACCGTTCGATTTTAATTCATCTGCAAACTCATCAATCTCCCCACGCTCAATTAAAAACCCTAAATGATACAAGCTCCCTCGCGGTTTACCATGTTTCTGAATATACTCTTCGGATAATTTAGTTCCCGGGTTTTCCGGATTAAACAAAACCAAAAGCAAATCACCACTTTTCAAAAAAGCGTTTCTGCCTTCGTCAATCTCCACTTCTTCAAATCCCAGTTCATCCCTGTAAAATTGAACTGATGCATTTAAATCTTTCACCCAAAGTGCGAGTTCGGAAACTCCTTTTATTTTCATTAGAGACTAAACTTCCACAGCCTGTTTCGATCCGACCCCCCGTTCTACAGCGAATCTGCTCCTCTCATACGCATCAAATCCATCATTCATATGATAGACGTGTTCGAAACCATGCTTTCTTAAAATGCTCACCGCAACCGCAGAGCGCATTTCACCCGCGCAATGCACCGCTATAGGTTTGTCTTTAGGTATTTCGTTAATGCGCTTTGATAAATAGCCCAGCGGAACATGAATCGCATTCGGAACGTGTCCCTCCACGTACTCGTCCAAGTGTCTTACATCCAAAACTTTAATGTCACCTTTTTCTGATTTTTGCGATACCTCATCAGAACTCATACGCTTGACTTGTTCCAACTTTCCAAATTCTCTAAGCACGTTTTCATCGCACCATCCTTGTACGTTATCCAAGCCAATCATTGCCAAATTTCGCACAGCCTTTAATACATCACTTTCCGATTTTGCTATCAGATAAATAGGAACATCATAAGGAATCAACCATCCTGCCCACTTCGTGAATCCCCCCCCTAAAGGAATACTCATCGTGCCAGGGATAAACCCATCTGTAAACTCTTTTATCGCTCGCACATCCAACACAACCGCATCTGATTTCAATACATCCAACAATTCATGTAAACTTTTTCGAACGGGAAGCCTAAACCCTCCCAATATCGGTGGGCCATCTCTGTTTATTCGTTTCATCTCTTTAAAATAAGCAGGCGGATCGGGTTGGCCTTCTAAAACAGTTTTTGTAAATTCTTCTTCTGTTATGTCCCGCAATCCCCAATTCGCTGAAACTTCATACCCTAAAGTGCTAACAGGTACCCCCCCCAAATTCTTTCCACACGCAGAACCTGCTCCATGCCCAGGAAATACCAATATATCCAAAGGCATCGTTTTTTTAAAGCGTTGTAAGGATTGATACAGTGTGCGTGCACCCGCTTCCATGGTGCCCGCGAATCCTGCCGCACGCTCCAATAAATCTGGTCGTCCGACATCACCCACAAAAATAAAATCTCCCGTAAATGCGCCAAGCGGTCTGTCGGTGCTTGCTTCATCTGTCACAACAAAAGTGATATGTTCCGGCGTATGGCCGGGTGTTTTCACCACATCAAACCGGATATTGCCCACACGTATCACATCACCATCACGCACTAAAACAACATTCGGTTGATTTGCAAAACCATATTTCCATTCAGCGTCTCCTTCGTCTGATAGATAAAGTTTCGCTCCGGAAATTTCCGCAAGTTCGCGACTTCCGGAAAGATAATCTGCATGTATGTGTGTCTCTGTAACTGCAGTAATCGTCAAACCTTCCTCTTTCGCTGAATTTATGTATTGCTGAACATCACGGTTAGCATCAATAACAATCGCTTCTCCGGTTTTCGCACAACCCACTAAAAAACTTGCTTGTGCAAGGTCATCATCATAAAATCTTTTCAGTACCACAATCTCTCCTTTGAAAAACTAATTCTGTGCAGTTTGTTTTTCCGTGCTTGCTTTAATGGAAGACTTTTTTGGTTTATTCCATGGCATCAAAGCGAACACTGCCGCCATTCCACAAATGTTCGTTAAGCCTGCGAACACCAATCCCGCACCCACACACAAACTAAGATAAACCCACGCTTGATTAACAGTCAAAGACAAAATCGCTCCTGTCAATACCAAAGCCCCTGCCACCAAGCGCACCTGCCTCTCTAACGACCATCGAGAAGCTGTGCTCCCTATAACAGGCAATCCTTCTTCAATCCATGCGCTTGTTCCGCCTTCCAGCACCATCACATCATCTCGATATGGAAGTAAAAACTCACAAGTCATACTGGCGCGGTTACCGCTTTGACATATTAGAACTACAGGAGCCGCTTTCTGCAGGTCATCCAGCCTTGCTTCCACCTGCTCCATCGGCATATTTACAGCCTGCGGGATATGCCCTGCTGAAAACTCTCCGGAAGAGCGCACATCAATTAACTGAAGCCGTTCACCTTGGGAAATCTTTTGCTTAAGTTCTGATACGGCAATTCTTTGCATAATTCATTTATACACCAATTTCTTCCTTAACGTTCAGCAAATTCACAATTTTCTCAATGGCGATTTCACCTGCATCCTCAAAGGGCATCAATACTAAATCTGCCCCCATTCGTGTTAACAGTTCTTTGTCATCAAAGCTATGTGCCGTTACTGCAACCTTACCTTTGAATCCGTAATGCTTTACAGTATTTAATAAAATCCTTCCTGCATCCAGTGTTGGTGCTGTGCTTACCACCCATTTCACATCTTTATAAGGAAGGTAGGAGAAGCACTCAGGGTCTTCTGCATCACCGTAGCAAGTCCAAAAACCTTTTTCAGCGTAATGTTTTATGAGATCGGGATTGAAATCAACACCCATAACGCTCAATCCGCTATTTGCAAGCTTTTCTAAAAGTGGTCCTCCATATCTGCCCAATCCAAAAACTAAAACATCAACAGCACGGGGAGTATTGGTCGTGTCTTTCTCCTCTGCAAATGTAATCTTCTTTTCAAATAAACGAAGGTATTTTGAAAACCTGTCATAAAGGTAGTGGGAATACAAAATCATATAAGTAGACAAACCAATTGTGATAATCCCCACAAGCGTAATTAACCCAAGAATCTCTTGGTTTATATGACCAAGACTCACGCCCAAAGCCGCGAGTATCAATGAGAATTCACTAATCTGTGCAACAGTTAATCCCGCCAAAAATCCTGTTCGCCTTCGATAACCCATCAATCCCATAATAACCATGACAATTAAAGGATTACCGATTAAAACAAACAGAGAAAGTACAATCGCAGCGGGGATGTTTGATGCTAGCAAGTTTAAATCGAAAAACGAACCTAACTCCACAAAGAAAAACAACAAAAGAAAATCTCTAATACTTACTAATCTGGAAACTATCGCCTCTCGATAAGCAGTAGACGCTAAAGATACCCCCCCCAGAAACGCTCCTACCTCTTTGCTAAATCCTAAATAATCCCCGAATGTCGCCAATGCTATTGCCCAAGATATCGCAAATAACAAAAGCAACTCTGGAATTTTTGCCATTGAATTTAAAATAATCGGAAAAACATATTTAGCAACAAGAGCAATAGAAATTAAAAACCCAATTCCCTTTAGTACAACAAACGAAACCTCTCGCAAAACGTTGTTCTCACCGGTGCCAACACCATAAGCGGTTAATCCAATCATCGCAAAAACAACAAGAATATCTTGAACAATAAGAAAGCCAGTGGCAATTCGTCCATGTAAAGAATCTATCTCCTTTTTGTCTGAAAGAAGTTTAATAATGATAATCGTGCTGGAAAATGTTAAAGCCACTGCAATATAAGTTGAATGAAGAGGGCTAAATCCCAAAGCAACTGCAATGAAATATCCGATTACGGATGTGAACACAACCTGACCCACACCGGTCAAGGTTGCAACTGCGCCAATCGAGCGAATCAGAACCACATCTAATTTCAATCCCACCACGAAAAGCAGAATCGCAATACCCATCTGAGAAAGCAATGCGATCTGCTCTCCTGCCATTGAAATTTTTAATCCTGAGGGACCTACTATCAAACCCACTGCGATAAATGAAACAATCAGCGGTTGTCGTAACAATGTCCCAATTGCACCAATAATAACCGCAACAATTAATATCGCTGCAAATTGATAAAACGGATTGTTTAGTAATTCAGGCATAATTCAAGATGACCAAACTATTTTAGCCTAATCTTCAGAACTACATTTTTTATGCTTTAATTTCAGATTCTGCGGTAAAAATATGGCGCGTTATGCAAAAAATGCAACCTTCACAAGATTGGCACACCTTATCGAGGGAAGAAGTGGAGTCCACGCTTCAGACGCATTCACGTGGCCTTACTGAAGATGAAGTATGGCAACGTAAACAAAAATACGGCGATAACATCTTAAAAGAAATTGAACCGCCAAACGTGCTTCTCGTCTTCTTGCATCAATTTACAAGCCCGCTAATTTACATCTTAATCATCGCGGCATTGCTCACACTTTATCTTGGCGAATATATAGACTCTGCAGTTATCGCCGCAGTTATTTTATTGAATGCCATTATCGGATTTATTCAGGAATACAAAGCAGAACGCTCTGTTCGGTCATTAATGCAGTTGGTTTCACCACATGCAACAGTAAGAAGAAACGGACAAGAAATCGACATTGAGAGCAGAGACTTAGTTCCCGGTGATCTGGTGCTGCTCGAATCCGGAATGCGAGTTCCTGCAGACATAAGACTCTATGCGACAACTGCTTTGCAAATCGATGAATCACTTCTCACCGGTGAATCCGTACCGGTTGCGAAAAGTTCCCAACCAAATGAACTCAACACACCATTGGCAGAAAGAACCTGCATGGCTTTCACAGGAAGCATTGTAACAACAGGTAGAGGACGAGGATATGTTGTTTCAATTGGGAAAAACACAGAGCTCGGCGCAATCGCTGAATCCATGCGAGAAGGAGAAGCACCACAAACTCCCATGCAAAAACGTATGTTACGTTTTGCGAAAATCGTTGCCATCACTGTTTTGTTTGGTTCAATCGCTACTTTTATCATAGGTTATGCGAAAGGTGAAAGCATCGTTGACATGTTTAAATTAGCTGTTGCACTCGCTGTCGCTGCGGTTCCAGAAGGCTTACCCGTTGTTTTTACAATTACATTAGCATTAGGTGTTAACCGCATGGCAAAAAGAAACGCCATTGTACGCAGACTCCCTGCAGTGGAAACACTTGGAAGCACAAATGTTATTGGTTCGGACAAAACAGGCACTCTTACGGAAAACAAAATGACTGCTCAAGAACTTTGGGTAGCGGATGAAATCATAACTTTTGAAAAACAATTGGAGGTTAAAAACGAAGATACTCCAGTACACCTTGCACTGCTCACAGGTGCCATGACAAATGAAGCACACCTTGAAATAACAGACAAAGGACACGAAGCACACGGTGACCCAACAGAAGTAGCACTCCTCATGTCAGCCGCAATGATGGGAATAGATTTCAAACAAGCCAGAGAAACACATAAACGAATTGCGGAAATTCCTTTTGAACCTGATTTGCAATATTCTGCAAGTATTCGACAAAAAAAACATGAACATTGGATGTTCGTTAAAGGCGCACCGGAGAAAATCCTCGATATGTCAAAAACCATCCTTCATCACGAAGGAGAAAAAGATATTTCCAAACAGCATGTTTTAGACCAAGCGCAATCAATGGCATCAAGAGGAATGAGAGTGTTGGGTTTGGCTTATAGAGTTCTTCCTGAAAATATAGAACCTGATGAATCACCACCGACTCCCGAACATCTCACATTCCTCGGACTAATCGGCATGAAAGACCCCCCCCGAGAAGGTGTTCAAGAAGCCATTGATGGCTGCAAAAAAGCAGGCATGAGGGTACTCATGATTACCGGCGACCATGCAATGACTGCACTTGCAATCGGTAAAGAATTAGGAATCACCAATAACAATGAAAATGTTCTTACAGGTCAAGACATCGAAAAAATGACTGAACAAGAACTTATCGAAAAAGTTTCTGATGTTTCTATCTACGCAAGAGTTACCCCCGAACACAAATATAGAATCGTTAAATCTTTACAAGCAAAAGGGCAAGTTGTTGCTGTAACAGGTGATGGAGTAAATGATGCCCCCGCATTAAAAGCCGCTGATATCGGTGTTGCAATGGGTAAATCCGGAACGGATGTGGCAAGAGAAGCCGCAGACATAGTTTTGGCCGATGATAACTTCGTAAGCATTTACGCCGCAGTAGAAGAGGGAAGAGTCACTTTTGATAATGTGCGCAATGCAACATTCTTTCTCATCTCTACAGGTGCTGCCTCTATTATTGCTATACTCACCAGTTTTTTATTAGGCTGGCCCCTCCCCATGCTCCCTGCACAACTGTTATGGATGAACCTTGTTACTAATGGCTTGCAAGATGTTGCGTTGGCGTTTGAGCTGGGAGATAAAGATGTTCTCAAAAGACCCCCCAGAGATGCAAACGAAGGCATTATCTCAAGAATCTTATGGGAACGAACTGTAATCGTCGGCATTCTCATGGCAGTTGGCATGCTGTCTCTTTTCAAGTGGGAACTTGACCAAACCGGCTCACTTGCAAGAGCACAAACTGTCGCACTCACAGCTATGGTGCTATTCCAAAATTTCCACGTGGGCAACTCCCGTTCTGAGAGGAAGTCCATATTCACGCTAAGCCCATTTTCGAACCCGTTTTTGCTTATTGCCGCATTGTCCGCGTTGCTCATTCATGCGTCAGCTCTGTACCTGCCATGGACACAGTTTGTTCTTAGGGTTGAGCCTATTGAGTTCAAAGCTTGGACTCGTATCGTCTTTGTCGCGTTGAGTGTCATTGTCTTAGTGGAAACTCATAAGTTCATTCGAAGTAAAATCCGGTAGAATTTTTCAAGAATAAAACAGAATATCCGGTAAGCAGGACATACAGGAGAGGGACATGAAAATAACGTTTGCAATTGCACTGATAATTTCAATCATCGTGGCTCAAGGTTGTGATAGCGCAACACAAATGTCAGGTGAACTAAAAACCAGCAGAATCGCTGATATTGCTAAGCCCGCAACAATCGTAATTCACACAACACATCAAGCCAGTGTTACTGTTCCAAGCGTAGCATTGAACGAACAAACACTCGGTCAGTTGTTATACGAAGCAGACTATGCAGTCCGCTCTGGGCAAGACCCCAATACAATTTACCAAGTAGTCATCAATGAAATGCTTTCAAACCTTGAAAAGTATGTCATTCCATCTCAACCTTACAATACATTGCAATGTAGCATAGATGGAGTGGGTTCGGGATTCTTTGTTACACCTGATGGATACATCATAACAAACGCACACGTGGTGACAGATGCTGAAGAAAGTTTAAAATACGCGATTGCAGAAAACGCTTTACAACAACTCATTGAACAAGACGTAAAGGATTTCACAAGTGAGATGGGTGGCAATGTTACTCAACAACAAATAGAGTTACTTAAACAAAGCGCTGTTAACTTTTACGTGAAATACATGCAAATCGGAAACGTATCAACTACAGTAAGAGCTCATCTTGGTGCACACGTGCCCGGTGTAGCTACATCAACTAAACCTCTCGAAGCAGAAGTTATAAAAAGTGCACTTGGAGAACCTATCCCAGGAAAAGATGTCTCTATTCTGAAAATCGCAGGAGACAACTATCCAACCCTTGATCTTGGTGACGATAAAGATCTTGCAGTAGGAGACAAAATCTATCCATACGGATATCCCGCTGATGCAACTTTCTTCGCGGCGTTTGATCCCTCAAGCATAACAGAGCCTTCGTTAACTGCAGGTCTCGTAAGTTCAAAAAAAGACATGGCGGGGGGGTGGCAAGTAATCCAAACCGACGCCGCCATTCGAGGGGGAAACAGCGGAGGCCCGGTTTTCGATGAAAAAGGAAGAGTAATCGGACTTTCAACTTTTGGCTTGATTGATCAGCAAACAGGTGTGGCGGCTCAAGGTGCTAATTTTGTTGTTCCCACAACAGTGGTAAAAGAGTTCTTGCAAAGAGCAAATGTCACACCAACCGAAAGCAAAACAACACAACTTTGGAAAGAAGCCCTTGCTTTTGCTGATAAGAATGCATACAAATCAGCAGTCGAAAAACTTAACATGGTGAATTCACTTAAACCCGGTTTGCCCGTCGTTCAACAAAAACTTGAAGAGTTTAATAAAGCCATTCTCGAAGGCAAAGACCAATCAGGCCCATCCATCATGACGATTGCTCTGATTGTTGCAGGAGTTTTGCTCTTGGCATTAGTTCTGTTTTTCGTTGCTAAATCAAAAGGTGGAGGAAAACATGCTCCCCCCCCGAATATCAACCAACCGCCTTCAATGCCTTCAGGAACGGATAATCCGCAACTTCCGCAATAACTAAGCCGCTTTAGGATATTCGAAAGGTTGAAGTTCTGCTGATTGTATCAGTGACTTTGCATTGCGTCCGTTTAAGGGATATTGTGCTTCGCCGATAAATACACTCACCCCCGCATTTCTTGCGGAATCCTCTATCCATTGTGAAATGCGTGATTTCAACCTGTTCGTTACTGAATTAACTTGCGAACCCGAAGCAGGAAGAATAATCATAAAGCCGGTTTCTCCAAATCGCCCCACTATGTCAAGCCTGCGTACACAATTCACTAAAAACGAAGACGCACCTTTTAAAAAGTGATGTATCGCGTCAGTTCCGTAAAACTTTTGCAATTCATGAACGCCTTTAAAATCAATAAAAATGCACCCAAGATTTTCGTTATTGGTGGAAGCAAGCGTGCACATCTCGTTCAATCGTGAAATCATATACTCTGCCGTGTAAATACCTGTGAGTTCGTCCAATATCTCATTATCATCATTGCTTGTTTTACTCAACAAGTTTTGCATTTTATTGTGATTCATGAAAAACACGCGAAGCTTCGAATGTGCCTGCCTTAAAATATGTGAAACATAATTTCCGGAAATCTTTAAATGCTCCGCAATCTCACTTTGATTCATAGATTCAAAATGAAACAATAAAATAACTTTCTGCTCTAACTCCCTTAATCCCGAAATCGCACTTCTAATTAACTCTCTGTCCTCGAAATCCAACAACTCCATGCAGTCATCCGAGTATTCAATCTCTTCGCTCTCATCGTCGTCGTCTGTTGCTGTACTTGTTAAACTGGTAACACGGAACAATTCATCCGTTGCTAAAATCTCTCTCACGGTTTCAAGCGGAATTTCAGACTTTTCTGAAATCTCTTCGGGGGTTGGTACACGACCATTCTCTTGCAACAATACTGCACTCATGCGATTTACGCGATGTCGAATCTCTTGCAGCCATGCCGGCTCACGAATAATTTTCGTTTTATCACGCAGGTGATGTTTAATCGCGCCGGCAACAAGATGAGTAGCATAAGTATTAAAGCGCACACCCTTATCAGGCTCATACATGTTCAGTGCATTCAATAAGCCGATTAAGCCAACTTGCACTAAATCCTCTTGCATTTCCAAGCCCGAATACTTTCGTGCAATGCGAGTAACCATGTCGCGGTACTCTGCAACGATCTTCTCCTGTAATGCGCTATTTCTTGTGCGAACATATTCACGCACGAGGTGTTCTGCCACCTCATTTCGATAACTTGTTTCCGACAATTTTCACTCCTTGAATAAGCCGTTCTGTTCTTCACAAAACAACCGTGTCGTAGTTTCCGGCAATCCGTGCCGGTATTCACGTACATTTCTTTCTCATAAACAAACCGCTGAGAATATCGCTATGTTCAGCAATTCGCCTTATTATGAGGAGGGAGATCCTCCCCCCCCCATAAACCATCCACAGCAAGATGTGGACGGGAAAACACTATTGGACTGAGTTAACCAACTTGAAGATGGGTGTCATAACCGAAATTGCAATGAATCCAACTATCACACCCATGAATATGATGAGCATAGGTTCAATCATCGAGGTCAATCCTTTGACCGTCGTTTCAACCTCTTGATCATAAAAGTCTCCAACCTTTACAAGCATTTCACTCAATCGTCCGCTCTCTTCACCAACATCAATCATCTGAGTCACCATCGCAGGGAACAGCCCGCTCGCAACCATCGGTGTGCTAAGCTTTTGACCCTCACGAATGGAAATACGTGCATTTTCAATCGCTTGAACAATAACACGATTTCCAGATGTCTCTCCCACAATCTCCAAAGAACGCATCATCGGAACACCTGATGAAATCAACAAACCAAACGTTCTTGCAAATCGTGCAATAGACATCTTCAAAACAAGTTCTCCGATGATCGGAATACGCAATTTAAATTGATCTAATGAATACGCACCTTTCGGTGTGCGTCCCCAAAGTTTCAATCCAATAAATCCACCAATAACAAGTATGATCATCAGCCACCAAAAAGATTGAAAGAAATCACCTACATTAAACAAAAACTGCGTAACAGGGGGGATTTCTACATCCATACCTTCGAAAATCTCTTTAAATTTCGGAAGAACAAACGTGAACAAGGCAAACAACATCGCAATGGAGAAAAACAAAACCATCACCGGATACATCATCGCGCTTTTAATCTTTCCGCGAACTTCATTTTCATATTCCAAAAATCCGGCAAGTCTATCCAAAATCGTATCCAAAATACCGCCGAGTTCTGCCGCACGAATCATGTTCACATATAACTTAGAAAATACATGCGGATGTTTTGACAGGGATTCATTTAACGACAACCCTCCGCGCACATCCGATGCAACCTCAGTTGCCGCAACGCGCAAAGCAGGGTCCTTTGCTTGAGTAACTAAAATCTCTAAACACCTTAAAATCGGAATACCTGCATCCACCATCGTCGCGAACTGACGACTAAATACAACAAGGTTCTTCAGCTTCGCTTTCTTCGGCTTCATTAATCCTTTCGATCTATCACCGAATGCCCCGCGAACCTCTTTCACATCAGTTACATGCAACTGCTGTTCATGTAGTTTAGATAAAACAAGGTTTTCGTTGTCAGCTTCAAGAGTACCATTCAATAACTTTCCCGATGAATCTACTGCGGTATATGCATACTTTGGCATAGCAAAATCACTCCCTCTGTAACGTATAGATTACGTAGAAAATCATCGGAGTTCGTATGTCCCGTTTTCACTTTTACTTGAGGTTTCAAACTCATTTAGAAAAAAAGCGTGAAAAATCCAGTAATCTTGCATAGTTTTAAGTAAAACCATAATCTAAAACCTCAAGGAAAATAACAGATTGAACAACCTCTCCGCATCGAAAAATCTGCTTATCGAAGCCATGGATCGTCAAGGCATACTCACTGAGGAAATAAAACAAGCTTTTCTTGCCATTCCCCGCGAAGAGTTTGTACCAAATGAGTTCAAAATTCACTCGTACGACGACTGTGCGCTTCCCCTCGAACAAGGTGCGACTCTTTCACAGCCCTCTATGCTCGCCATCATGTTAAGCGAACTGCGTTTGCAACCCGGAATGAAAGTACTCGAAGTAGGAAGCGGAAGTGGGTACCTGCTTGCATTAATAAAAGCCATGGGGGCAAACGTAACAGGTGTGGAAATAATTGAATCACTTGCGGAAACCTCAAGAAAAACTTTAGAAAAAATTAATTTGAATATCGAGGTCATAACGGGCGATGCATCAACAATCAATTTTCCGGAAAAATTTGACCGGGTGGTATTTAGTGCGGCAGTAAGAGAAATTCCCCACTGGGCAACCGAACTTCTCAACCCAGATGGCTTTGTCCTTGCACCTGTCGGTACTCAACACGAACAACAACTCATACGCGCATACCAAAACTCAACTCAAGAAACCGGACGCTACTGTCGCTTCGTCCCGTTCATATCATAAGAGTTATATAGCCCACGAGGGCTGGCAGTAGGTCACCCTACAGAAGACACAAACTTCAGTTTTATTCTCTGCTATTGATTTTTGTCTGGAGAGGTGTTCATCCTGCAACCCCGCGAATTCCTTCTTAGGGTGCGGAAAAACCATGTGCATGAAAAAACTTGCTATCCAAACGAGTACCGCAGAGACAACAATTGGCAGCCAGAGTTCACCGAGAAACTCCATAAATTCACCTCCGGTCAAAAAAATGACTTCATTGCGTAAACGAAGTAGGAGTGAAGTTAGTGGCCGATCTTGTTTTAAGTTGCAATTTAATTGAGTAGTTTCAGAAATGTAATTATGCTTTCAAGATATTTTTTATTTGCGTTTTCCCACTGGTCGTTGTGCCCGATGTTAGGCAATTCGATGAATGTTTTTGGTGCGTTGGCTGACTCGAACACGCGTTTTCCGTGTTCGAACGGGACAACGTCGTCTGCCGTACCGTGAACAATGAGGATGGGCCTATTGATTTTTTTAATTTTTGATAAAGTGTCAAATTCCGATTTGATCGCCCATCCCAGTGGGATAGGAATTATTTTCATCGCCATTTCTTTTGCGCTTGTGAAAGGTGCTTCGAGTATTGCCCCCCCACATTCACGTCGAAGCATGAGCTCCGCTCCGACTGGAGTGCCGAGAGATTGCGCGAAAACGATGATGCTTCGGGGAGAAATGTTTTTAGTGTTGACAAGGAAATCGTGGGCCGCTTCCGCATCGGTGTAAAGACCTTTTTCGGATGGGATGCCTTCGCTTCTGCCATATCCACGATAATCGAGCATGAGGATGTTGATACTGAGGGTTTTCAAATGTTCCAGAATGTATTTTCTGTGTGTGATGTTCCCCGCGTTGCCATGAAGCCAAAGAAATGTGTGAGATGCTTTTTCGTTTGGAATCCACCATGCGTGCAGTTCGACTTTATCTGATGTTGTGATGAACACATCCTCCGCACCTGATGGCAAAGCCCAATTACCAGTTGGATACGTATCAGGGAAAAATATAAATTTCTCTTCAAAAAACATGGCTAATACTGCAAGAATGGCATAAAGTCCCACTGCGATAATTAACAAACGAGCAAAAGTTTTGAATACTCTTTTTTTCATTTAAACTATTTATTTAAATACGTTTGAATGACATAAGATGCGACTTCATCGCAGGCTTGAGGCGCTCTGTCTCCACCTATATTAGTAACCACAAGCACAGCAAAGTTCTTTTTTGGAGCAAGCCATGCGACTGCGAAATTAATTGTATTGCTTCCGGCATGCGTAAGCGCACTGCCATCTGCCCATTGCCTTTCCACCACAATCCAACCCATTGCATATTCATTCATTCTCGGGGGGGCTTGCATTCTTGATAGCGTTTCAGGCTTGAGAAGCTTTTGAGTTTTAGAGTCAAGATGTATCATGATAAACTTTGCCCAGTCCTCCAATGAAAGATGAAGTCTTCCTGCAGGGGTCAGTACGGGGGGGTTGTCTGCCATCGGTGAAGGTTCAATGGGAAAAGGCTTGCCGTTTACTATATTGTGTTGATATGGCTGCGATATTTTTCCCGATTCACCCATTGCGCCATATCCTGCTGATGCTATATTTAAGGGCTTGAAAATTTTTTCGTGCAAAAGTTCTTGATATGTTTTCCCGGTAACTTTTTCTGCAATCGCTCCGGCAATCGTGTACCCCGCATTTGAGTAGATAAAGCCTTTTCCGGGTTTTTGTTGCAAAGGTTCTTTCATGAAAAGCGTTGCATATGTGTATCTCTGATCTTTTTCAGAACCGGAGAGATTGCGTAAAGATAACAAATTGTGGTTTTTCGGCGCACTATTTTCGGAGAATCCCCCCCTGTTTTGCAAAAGTTGCTCGATGGTTACCTCTGACACGTATTCAGCCATGTCGTTTTTGATTTCAGGAAAAATTTCACCAAGTGTTGTTTCCCATCGTATCTCCCCTTCCTCAATGAGGATGGCGAGAAGCGTGGCAGTGAAAACCTTGGTACACGAGCCGATGTGAAACTTATCTGTTTTTTCGACTTTCGTTGCGTCGCCGTGTTTTCTTACACCAACTACCTGCAGTTCTTTTATCTTCCCGTCAACTATTACTAATGCACCCAAAGCGGGCAGTTCGTGCTTGGTTCTTATTTTTTCGAGTTGCTCTTGCATGTGTTCTTGTTGTGTGAATCCACACGATGATAATACAACGCAAGCTAATAAAGTATATTTCATGCTTTTAGATGGGAAGCGCGTTCGGACCGAAGTTAGCCGTGTAATAATCCACTGCATATTCTCCAGGAGGGATGATTTTATCTATTCTATCCAGAATGTCTTGAGTGAGTTTAATCTCCGTTGCTTTTACCAAGTCATCAAACTGTGATATTTTTCGAGCACCGATAATGACTGAAGTGATTCCCGGCTGATTGAGAACCCAGCCGAGCGCAAGTGTTGTCGAAGAAACCCCTATTTCGTCCGCGAGTTTTTGAAGTTTTTTACATATTTCCAGCGATTTAGGATTTATTCGCTTGTTCGGGTCGCTTTTAACGTATCTTCCGTGTTTTGTTTTTGTAAGATATTTTCCGCTGAGAATCCCCCCCGCAATTGGCGACCAAGGGATGACTGCGTAATTGTATGTTCTGCAAAACGGAAGGAGTTCTCGTTCGATCCTTCTATCCAATAAATTGTATGGCGGTTGTTCGCTAACAAATCGGTTTATTCCCAACTCTCGTGCAATGTAGTGCGCCTCACACACTTGCCATGCGGCGAAGGTGCTCGTTCCAATGTATCGCACTTTTCCTTGACGAATTAAATCGTCAAGCGCGCGCAATGTTTCATCAATGGGAATAGACGGCTGAGGGCGATGGAGTTGATAGAGGTCTATCCAATCTGTTTGTAATCTTTTTAATGATGCATGACATTGTTCGATCATGTGCCTGCGAGAGTTTCCCCAATCGTTGGGTCCTTCACCCATGCGACCGTGAACTTTTGTTGCAAGAAAAATGTTTTTGCGTACCGACTTAATTATCTTTCCTGTTACTTCTTCGCAAATACCTCTTGCATAAACATTTGCAGTATCGAAAAAATTAATTCCTAAATCCAGGGCTTTTTTACCGATTTTCATCCCCTCTTCCTGTGTGCTGCCCCAGTCGTCAGGTTCCCAACCGAAAGTCATCGTGCCCATGCATAACGGGCTGACCATAACTCCTGTTCTTCCAAAAGGCTTGTATTCCATGCATGAAGATTACCCAAGAAAAAACAAGAGCACGGTATAACGAGTTGATGCTTTGGGTTTATCTTACTGTGAGTTTTGCCATTTGGATTGCATATATTATTGCGATGCGAAAGAAAGTGGCACATATGCGTGATGCGCTGGGAACCTTGACGAGAGGAAGGAGGGTTTTTTACATGCTTGCTTGTTTGGTCATTTCGTTCGTGGTTTTATTGGGCGGAGGAATGTTGGTTATGTATTTGGGGTGGCTTGATGAGAAGGGATTAAATCTATTCGGATTTTTTACGGTAACGTTGATAGGATTAGGTTTTGTTCATTTGCAGATGTATGCCACAGGATTGACGTTGTCGCTTGCATTCGATTCCGAAACCTCATCAATGCCCAATGCGTCTGAACAGGAAGGCAAGAAACTTAAATCAGGAGAAGACAAATGAAAACAGTTGCAATGTTTTTAACGGTGGTAATTGCCATTATTGCTTTGGCAGTTCCAACACAGGTTTCAAAAAATGATCCGCACGGCGTTCAGCCGATTCTTGACACGCTTGCGGAGATTGATTTGGCGAACCAAATACTTCCTTTAACTTTGACAAAAGATCAGGTGAAAGAGCTTTTGCCAAAAATCGAGGAGTGTAGACAAAACGTTCGCAATCAGGAAAAGAAAGAAGCGGACAGATTGAAGACTATTCGAGACGAAGCAGAAAAAGTTTTAAAAGATTGTGAAAAAGGAAGTGTGCCAACACCTGAGTTTTTGAAAAAAGTTCAAGAGATGTTTACGGATTTTTACAACCAGCGCAACGGAGTGAAGCTTGCGAATGTGATAATCATGTATCAAGCAATGGATAAAATTCTTCATGATGGCCAGAAAAAGATTATTGTCTCGACAGTTGATAGATATTATGAAGAAGAAGTGAAAGCTTGGGAGAATAAAACAGATGAATTAAAAATGCAGTTTTATGCATTGCATATCTTTTTGTCTGATTCCGGATATCAGTTTTTGACAAAATTAAATAGGAATCTGTAAGCTGGAGGGTATAAAATTTAGCCGCAGAATTTGAAACCCTCACAGCCCGTCCGAACAAGATTCGAACGATTACTTCGTCGTCCGTATAACATAAAAGTGCGAAAACAACAGCCAACCAGTCTGCTATTTTTATCCTCACCTCGAACAGCCATAAAGCATCGCTCTTAAACCGAAACTCTGGCAGCCCCTGCGCTATCGCTTAGAGTCCCCTTCTTTCTCACGGATACACCCCAGCAAAACAACCGAAATAAAAATCACAAAAAAACTGGAACAAATGGCACGCTTCATGCTTCAAATGAAATAACAACCTTCGTGCGGTGAGATTTCTAACCCGTAAAGAAAGGAGAGCAACCTTTTAAGGGTTCTTTACGGTTCATCGAGAAATGGTATTCGAGTGTTAGCCATTTCTTTTTCCCTAAAACTTATTGCGCCTTTCTCCTTACTTTTGAAAGGAGAAGCAAAGGAGGCTTCGCTTTGCGCAAGCCTCCTCAATTTTTATTAAAAGCAATTCAAATTATCACTAGTGATTTTTCTTATACTTTTTCCATAAAACGAAAAGCCCTGCAAGCAACAAATTCAACGGAATGTACATCCACCCCATGTCGAAACTGTGCGCTACGGAACCTTATCGCACAAGAGTAGCCCTTGCCCTTGGTATTTAATTATGCGGAACTGCATCATGTGCTTCGGGATAACTTCCCAAAAGAACACATTCCAATGCGTAACTCTTCAAAGTGTCAATCGCTTTCACAAGATGCTCATCCGTATGATGTCCTTGACAATCCACGTAAAAAATGTATTCGAACGTAGCGCGCTGAGCAGGTCTGCTCTCGATCATCATAAGGTTTACATTGTGTCTGTCAAACGCTCCCAATGCGCGATATAGCTCTCCCGGCCTGTTCCTAAGGTTAAACATAAGCGATGTTTTATCTCTTCCCGTCGGTGCGGGTTCGTTGTATCCAATCACTAAAAAGCGCGTTCTGTTGTGCGGATTGTCTTCGATATGCTCTACCAAAACAGGAATGCCAACCGTGTCGGAAGTTAATAAGTTGCCGATTGCAGCCCCCCCCTTATCGTCCAGCGCTCGCTCCGCCGCTCTGGCTGTGGGGATGGATTCGATAATTTCCGCTTTCGGCAAATTTGCCTTTAGCCATTTTCTGCATTGATGTAATGGCTGTGGTCCTGCATAAACTCTTTCCACATCATCTAAAGATGAACACACCGACAACAAATGATGCGCAATCTCCACATACACTTCGGAACAAATCTTTACATTCGTTTGAGGAAACATGTCCAATGTCTCAGGCACCACACCCGCAACGGAGTTCTCCACCGGAGCCACACCATAATCCGCTTCACCATGCTCCACGTTTCGAAAAACATCTTCTATGGAATCCAACGCGCAAAACTCTGTCGAACTTCCAAACTGTTTTAGCGCCGCCATGTGTGTGAACGTTCCTGCAGGCCCCCAATAGCCCACCAATAAAGGCTTTTCCAAATTTCTCGCCGCACTGATAATCTCGCGAAAAACCGCAAGCAACTGTCTTTTTTGCATCGGACCTCGGCTGAGCGAAGTAAGTTTTTCAAAAATCTGGCGCTCGCGCTCAGGCGTGTAAAAAGGTTTCGCATCACCATGTTTCAGCCTTCCCGCTTCAATCGCAAGTTCCGCACGCTCATTAAGGAGATTGACAATTTCTTCGTCAATCTTATCAATTTTTTGCCTGAGCGATTTTATTTCGCCAGCATTTTTTGAGATCTCTTGTTTCTTCTCTTTATCAGCCAACGCAAGTCCTTTAATTCACATTATGGCGATTCGATTATCTTCCCTCCCACTACGCGGGGAGAGGGGGATTCCGTCCGCATTTCATTATTGGCACATTCCCCACTCTTCCGCTTAAAAAAGCAGGATTTCACCGCGAAAAAAAGAATAATAAATTACAGTGCTCCGCATTCTCGCAAAACTCGAATCCTTCGACGTGAGGTGGCTTTATCTCATCCTGCTCGCATCCATAGTCATTACATCATTCATCACCATCCCCATCCGAATAAAACTCAGCCCCGAAGCACAATCTTTCTATAACACTCTCGAAAATTTAGACCCCAACAAACCCGTTCTGCTCCACAGCGATTGGGACCACGGCACCATTGGAGAACTTCGCGCACAATTCCGTAACGTAGTGCGACACCTTTTTCGAAACAACATAAAATTCGTCATCATTAGCGGAATACAAAC
>CAZSPF010000001.1:62032-77225 GCA_964608695.1 uncultured Fimbriimonadales bacterium
ACCCACTGTAGATGAACTCGCAAAAGAATACGGCAAACAATACGGTCAAGACTGGATTGCAGTAGGTTTCAAATTGCCGCAGCCTATCGGCATCGCCATCGAATCTTTAAGTCGTGATTTTATTAAACAAGTACGACTCGATGATAAAAACATCAACCCGCATGATTACCCATGGTTGAAAAATGTGCGCGTTGCGGAAGATTGGGGAGCGGTTATCTCGATTGCGTACACCGAATATCGGGAATATCTCACATATTTCGTAGAAGCAGGTCGTACGCCTTACCTTGTAGGATGCACCGCTATTTCTTCCACATATCTGTATCCGTTTTTATCGGCAGGAACCATAAAAGGCATGCTCGTCGGCAGTCGGGGGGGCGGAGAATACGAACAACAAATGGGTGTTTACGAACACGGAACAAAGTTCCTCATCGGACAAGCCGCAGGACACCTCCTGATCCTCCTTGGAGTTATTTTAGGAAATCTTGGACAGTTCGCACGCACGCGATTAGAGAAAACAAAATGACACCCACACTAATCGCTCAATTTACTCTCGAAAGAACAGGACAATGGATCGCCATGCTGTGCGTTATCGCTATACTATCCCTTCTTTGGAAAGAAAATAAACTTTATCGTGCAGGCGAACATATTCTACTGGGATTATCAGTAGGATTCCTAACCGCTGTAACATGGTTCGAATTTTTAAAGCCCAAATGGTATGAACCTCTTGTCAGCGCATTCCAAACAAACGATTTAGGAAACATCATCTTCGGTATTTCCGCACTTTTTTTAGGCTTGTGCTGGTATGGAATGTATTTCAAAAAAACCGAATGGCTAATGCGCCTCGTGTTAGGTGTCGTCATCGGCGCAGGTGCGGGTCAAGCCATTCGAAATCAATTCACACAGCAGATGCCCGTCATCACATCATCGTTTAAATCGCCGCTCGTCGTGCAAGAAGGAACGGTAAACATCTCACAATCTCTTAGCAACACCCTTTTTCTCATCGCCATTGCCACAGTGCTTCTCTATTTCTTTTTCAGTTTTGAAGTGAAAAGCCCGTTCATGAAATCAGCAGGAAGAATCGGAAGGTTCTGGCTCATGGTGGGCTTCGGAGCATATTTCGGTAACACGGTAATGACCCGGCTCGCCGTATTAATAGAGAGGGTATGGTTCGTAGCGGATGACTTCGCACGCGGGTTTATAAAATAATAAAAAAATGAACCACAACGGAACAATAAATGTTACTGCTCAAGGGCACGAAAAACTTCGTGAATATCTTTTGTCTCATCCTATGGTGTCTCTTGAAAACTTTCAAACATCAAACTCCCCAAAAATCACCTTCAAAAGAAACAACTGGACAAGACAACTATATTGTGCAAATCCTGAAGTCGGCGAAACCTACGGACTCATCGAAATCATGGACAACAACCCGCTCGTCTGCGCCGATTCCGCATCCACTCCAGGAAAAGCCGCCACGCTCGCTCTCATCGCCCTCGCTCCATTAATCAAAGCAGGCATCATCCTTGAACAACCATCCGCTGCTTTTTCTTTCGAAGGGGATTACGACGAAGTCGAGAAATCACTCGAACTCATGGGATGGAATCAAGGAATCGTATGTGCAGGTGACCCAATAGAAAATCAACAAATACTCGCAGCAACCGTTCTCACAGCAATCCGTATGCCTAAAGACACTGCCGAACTCGACGACCTTTTCGAAGAATCATACGCTCGCAGCTTCTTCATAAGAAGAGGAAAGCCGCAAGACAACTGGCAGGAGATCTTAAAGGATCAGCCGTTCGCCGTTTACTCGTTCCACCCCATCCAGCCAGCCGAAGAAACCATCCTCCGCATCAATGTCCTTTCAGATGCCGAAGGAAAAGCAGGCTCGGCACAAATGATTCACATGCTCAACATCATGGCCGGCTTTGAAGAAGATGCGGGCTTAAACATCCCGCTTGCTCAGAATCAGACTGCCTAAACATCGTATAATTAAAAAACTTAAGGAGTAAGCCCATGACCGACAGCTTTCCAATTAGAAAAATAGACCACCTCAGGTTTTACTGCGGAAACGCACTTCATGCCGCAGAATGGTACAGGAACAAATTTGGTTTCGACATTATCGGTTATTCCGGTTTGGAAACCGGCAGCAAAAACGAAGCCTCTTATCTTTTGCAGCAAGGTGATGTACGATTTTTAATGACCTCTTCGCTTCGTCCCGATGACCCCATCGGCGCACTCGTTGGTAAACACGGAGATTTCGTGCGCGACGTATGCTTCGAAGTTGACAGCGTGGAGGAATCCTTCAAAAACGCCGTAGCAAGCGGAGCTGAACCCGTAAACGAACCGCTTTTCATTGAAGACAGTTTCGGAAAAGTACACCTTGCTTCTATAAAAACTTATGGAGATGTCATTCACACTTTCCTCAATCGTGATTCTTTTAGCGGACTATTCCTTCCCAATTTCGTCCCCATGGACAAAAAGGGACAAGGAGTCGGATTACAGTTTGTAGACCATGTTGTCGGAAATGTGGAACTAGGCGGAATGAATTATTGGGCGCAATGGTATGCCAAAGTTCTTAACTTCGAGCAGTTGGTGCATTTCGATGACAAAGACATCAGCACCGAATACACAGCGCTCATGTCCAAAGTCATGCAGTCAGGCAACGGCAGAGTAAAATTCCCTATTAACGAACCGGCCGAAGGAAAAAAGAAATCTCAAATTGATGAATACCTCGAATTTCACGGGGGGGCTGGTGTTCAACACATCGCCATACACACCGAAGATATCATCAAAACAATTTCCGAACTAAGAAAACGCGAAATCGAATTCCTTGCAGTTCCCAGAACGTACTACGACACGGTAAAGGAACGCGTCGGAGAAATACAAGAACCGCTCGATGTCATCGCAGACCTCGGAATACTTGTAGACAGAGACGACGAGGGCTATCTGTTACAGCTCTTCACAAAACCTGTCGAACCTCGACCCACCTTGTTCTTCGAAATCATTCAGCGCAGAGGCGCAAAAAGTTTCGGCAAAGGAAATTTCAAAGCACTTTTCGAAGCCATCGAACGAGAACAGCAATTACGAGGAACTCTCTAAACCATAAATGAAACTCGTGCGATTTTTGTGGGGTGATGATTTCAGCCCGCGCTCGGGGTTTTTGCACGACGGAAAAATTTATGAAACTGTCGGATTAAACCCCGTAGGCATTCATGAACTCGATGACGTTCATCTCCTTGCCCCTATCTCGTCCCCCCCCGCTTTTCGAGACTTTATGGGATTCGAAGCACATATTGTGAACACCAGAAAGCGATACGGAAAAGAAGGCGCGCCTAAGGAATGGTATGAAGCACCCGCTTCCATTTATGGACCATACGAAGACGTCCCCAAACCTTCATACACAGACGAACTCGACTACGAACTCGAAGTCGCTGTTGTCATTGACAAAGGGGGGGGAGACATTCCCGTAGAACATGCAGACGATTGCATTCTTGGATTTACAATTTACAATGATTGGTCTGCAAGAGACATCCAAAGAAGAGAAGCCAAAGTCGGATTAGGATTCGCAAAAGGAAAAGATTTTGCAAACAGCATCGGACCATACCTCGTAACACCTGATGATCTCGAAAGCAAAACAAAAAAAACATCGCGAGGAAACATCTATAACCTCGAAATGAAAGCCTACGTAAACGGTGAACTCTTATCACAAGGAAACCTTGCAGATATGCACTGGACTTTCGCAGAAATGATCTCCTATGCCAGCCAAGGCACGCACATTTCACAAGGAGACCTCTTCGGAAGCGGAACAGTCGGAACAGGATGCCTCCTCGAACTCGGTAAAGAATATCTAAAACCCGGTGATGAAGTTGTTTTAGAAGTTGAACTGCTCGGAAAACTGATCAACAGAATAAAATAATCGGAAATAAACATGTCAAACACTGTCGAAAAATTTACTTTGGAAAACGGGGTTCGCATTGTGTGCGAGTCCATCGAAAACATTCAGTCCGTCGCAGTCGGCATCTGGTGTCAAAACGGAAGCCGGCTCGAAGAGCCAAACGAAGCAGGAATAAGCCACCTCATCGAGCACATGCTTTTCAAAGGAACGCAAAAAAGAACCGCTGAACAGATCGCCCAAGAAATCGAAGGAAGGGGGGGGCACCTAAACGCTTTCACCGATAAAGAAATGACATGCTACTACGCACGTGCACTCGCGGAAGACCTCCCCATCGTGCTCGACGTGCTTTCCGATATGTATACACACTCTAAACTCGATGAAGCCGACCTCGAACTGGAAAAAAATGTCATCCAAGAAGAAATTAAAAAATATCAAGACTCACCAGAAGAAAATATCCACGACCTGCACACACAATCCCGATGGGGAGAACATCCACTCGCAAGACCCATCATCGGAACCAAAGAAACTGTCGCTTCCTTTAAACAACACAACTTAAAAGACTACATGAAAAAAAGATACGTCGCAGGAAAAACACTCGTTGCAGTTGCGGGAAAAATCGAACCAAACGAATTAAAAAAACTTTCCGAACAATACTTGAGTTCATTAAATTCAGACTTCGAACTCCCAAACGAAACGCCCCCCCAATCCAACGCATCGGAAAACTACTACGAAAAAGAAGTAGAACAAGTGCACTTCTGCATCGGAGGAGATGCGATAAACATTTACGACGAAAGAAGGCACGCTTTAAGCGTGCTTGATGCCATACTCGGCGGAAGCATGAGCAGCAGACTCTTCCAAGAAATCCGAGAAAAGCGCGGACTCGTATATGCTATTGGAAGTTACTCAGCAATTTATCGCGAAGCAGGCGCATTCACAATCTTCGGCGGTACCGCCATGCAGGCATGGGAAACCGTAAAACAACTCATCACACAGCAACTTGATAAAATCTGTAACGAAAAAGTCAGTCAAGACGAACTCGAAAGAACAAAAAGAATGTTTAAAGGTAACGTCGTTCTCGGCTTGGAAAACATGGGCGCAAGAATGAGACGAATCGCAAGAAACGAACTCATCTTCGGACGTGACATCCCCATCGAAGAAACCCTCGAAAAAGTAGACGCGGTTTCTCAAGAAGACATCCTAACACTCGCGCAACAGTTCCTCTCAACGGAAAAAATGACAACCACCGCAATAATTCCAAAGCAAAATAATACTTAAAACAATTTTCTGGGTTCCAAACCTTAATTTGCTTCCCCTTTCCACTATGCGATAGTTCCTTGCTCATTTGCAAAGGTGCCCGTGCCCTTAAAAATTGGCTTGGGTTGATTTGGATCTTTTATGGTGAACGTAAGATATCTCATCGCTTGCGTTCTTGCCATTTTGCTTGTGTCCTTCAATGAAAAAATCCGGTGGGTTGGGATCTTTGCCGCCTTCTATTTTGTCTGCGAGTTCAGCATCTGAATTTGATAAACAGACCGTCCTATCCGCTATATATCGGGTGCTCGCCGAATCCCACTTGAGCCCTCCTACAATAGGAAATCTGCTCTCAAGCGTCGTACCAATAGGAAGGGTGTAGTCAGGATGTACGCCGGGGCTGCTTTGTGAAAATGCAAACGAAAACATTATAATTAGTGCGTACAACCTCTTGTTGCTATTACACCGTCATCCGCAAATTTCAACTTCTCATCACTCAAAAAAACCATCAAGAAAAACAATTAAACCAGATATAATCCCAAAACCCTAAATGCAATCACAGACTACTTTCGAAACAACCCGCGGAATCTCGAGCATAGACATCAGCCAAGGTCACGCCCTTATCATCGTTTCCAATATTTCGGAAAACGAAAACGGAAAACAAAAAATCTCTGCCTTAAAAGCCATAAAACAATCTGGCATATCCATGGACTTCCTTAAACTCTCTGCCGACGGCTTCTCATTTATCGTCCCGGAAGAAGCCGCACAATCCGCAAAAGACGCTCTTTGCAAACATAACTTCAACGTAACACTCTTAAAAGACCGAGCCATTCTCTCGGTTTATGCGCCAAACATCCGCGATGAAAGTGGACTCGTCGCACGAATCGCTCAACGCGTAGTGCAAACCGGGGCATACATAGATAGCCTCGGCGATATGCACTCGCAAGTCCTCATCGTGCTGGACTCGAAGTTTGCCCAACAAGCCAAAAACTCCCTCGAATCTCTCATCGGAAAGGTGGAAGCAATATGAATCCCATCAAAGTTATGAAATTTGGAGGAACAAGCGTAGCCACGCACGAAGCAAGGCTCATCGCCGCACGAAAAGTCATTAACGAAGCGGAAAACGGATTTACACCAGTCGTCGTCGTCAGCGCAATCGGAAGAAAAGGCATGCCCTACGCAACAGACACACTCTTAACTTTGCTAAGCGAAGTCGACCCCCTCGTCGCCCCAGATCCCAGAGAAGTGGACCTGATGCTCTGCTGCGGAGAAATCATGTCCACGTGCATCTTTGCGCAAACATTAAAATCACTCGGACACCCCGCAAGCGCAATGACAGGAGGCCAAGCAGGTTTGGTAACCGATGCCAACCACGGCAACGCAAGAATCATCGAAGTAAAACCCGATGACGTTTTCAAAGTCATACAAAGAGGCCGCATCCCCGTCGTTTGCGGTTTCCAAGGACGCTCAAAACCAACAGAGGATTCCGTCTACGGTGAAATCACAACCTTAGGAAGGGGCGGAAGCGACACCACCGCCAGCGCACTCGGTGCCGCCCTTGGCGCTATCGCCATCGAAATCTATACCGACGTGGACGGAGTAAAAACCGCTGACCCCGAGTTCGTCCCCGAAGCCCCCACCTTGCGCAAAATGACTTACGAAGAAATTGCCGAAATCGCACATCAAGGAGCAAAAGTTGTCCATCCACGCGCGGCGGAAATCGCAATGAAATTCCAAATACCGCTTTACATCAAATGCACATTCACAGATGAACCAGGCACCGAAGTCGTGAAACCCGAAGAATGGAACGAAAGAAGAGTAACCGGTGTAACACACACAGGAAAACTCATCTATCTGGAATTCGACGCACCATTCGGAGCAGATAAGCATCTCTTGGAATCACACATTTATGGATTAATGGCAGACCACCAAATCAATCTCTTTATGCTAAATGTTCACCCAAATAGTTTCGGGTTCGCCGTCCCCAGAAAACAATTCCAACGCGTACAAGAAATCCTCGATGGTCTCGTCGTACCAATTAAACACGATACGATCAGAACTTATATCATCCAAATCGGTCGTGCAACTTCAAGCGAAGTTTCCGTACAAGAACGCCTTTTGCAAAACGAATCCATCTTCGGAAAAATCCAAAAATGTGTTGCGAGAGTTACGGAAAACTGCACGATGGTCTCTGCTATCGCACACGATTATCTTCAACAGCCCGGTATCTATCTGCGCGTTCTCGAATGTCTGCACGAAGAAAGCATTAACGTCTTGCAAACAAGCGACAGCCCCCTCTCGCTATCTGTTCTTGTTTCGGAATCCGATTGCGAACGCGCTGTCAGAATACTGCACGAAGAATTCGAACTCGCTTCGGCAGAATAATTCTTAAGTGGCTCCCTATTTTGTCCTTGTTGCTAAGTCCTTTTTGTTCATCCCAATTACCAAAGGCACTTGTGAAATCAGCATAACGATAAAAATTAAAAACACTGTTAAAAATATGTGTAAGGATTAACTACAGCCTTAAAAGAAAACTGCTCCATCCTCCCCCGAAAAATACGAACGAATACGCACAGGAAAACATTAACACTAAAACTGCGCTGTAAACTAATTTCATTCGTTTCTCCTTCCTCTGTTGGCTGTCCGCTCATATAAACGGACAGCTAACTTGCAAACTCATCTCACGGGAAAGGAACCACCTTCACCATCTTTGCCACCGAGGGAACTTGAGTCACGTTGACTGAGTTCAATATGAACAACATGTAGTTCCCCCCCGGAGGCGCGTAGTTCGCATTCGGGGGGGCGTTTACGCGCAGATTATTGCCGTTCAAATCTATCACAAAATCCAAGGAACGTACATCTGCCCCATGTCGAAACTGTGCGTTACAGATCCTAAACGCACAAGAGCTACCTTCACAATCGGATGATTGCTTGTGTATGGCAGTTCAAAGACGCTCCCAAGAGCGATTTCGTTCGGAGCTCCTTGCTCTATCACCGGTCTCTGGTTCATCAATTCACCCTCAAGATAAGGCGGCGTGAATATCTGGTACGTTTTTTGTGCCGCAGATTCCTCGGGTACTCCGCCTCCTGCAAAAAACCGTGCCGTCCATCAGCAGCAGTGCAGCCGAATGATACTCTCTGGGAACGGTCATTGGGGCTAACTGAGTCCAAGTGTCGGTCGCGGGATTGTACAATTCCGGGATAAGCACCAGCGAGCCGTCGGAATTCGATTTTCCGCCCACTACCAGTATCGTACCGTCTGCAAGAATCACGACGTTTGCGTCTTTCCTGCCGATTTGCATCGGCGCTCTCGGACTCCAACTCGGTATGCCTGCATAATTCTGAGTCATATCTATATGCCAGACCTGATTTTGACCGGGAAGAATGCCACACATCTTAAGTATTTTGCCGGGTAGATACATAACCGCTGTTCCATGAAGATTGTACTGGCTGTCAACAAAATCAACAGACCAAAACGGAATCGGAGCATACCAGTCAAGAACTGCTGATATAGGGTACGGACCCGCGAAAAACAAACTCCCTGCCCTAAAATACTGGCCGTTTATGGTAATCGCTTTGGGCAAAACGAACACAAACGGACACCAGTTTACGTTCCGGTTCGCGTTCGAATGCAGCTTCACAAACGTGCCTGTTGAAGGTTTATAGAACTCATGCTCTTCGACAAATGCAGAATCGTCTTCAGGGACTCCCTTCTTTTTCGCCCCTCCCATTACGATAATCCAGCCATTAGGCAGGGAGATTAAAGAGGGATACCACCTTTCATGCCACATTACTGCTGGAATATCGTTCCAGCCGGCGCCCGTAAAGATATCGGCAAGATTGGTGCCCCACTCCAAATCAGGGTCAATATCACCTCCGGCTGCCAGTATTTCGCCGGTGGGCAGCTAAGCATGCCCGCCGCAAAACATGTTGTTTGCCATATTCGGCGCCGGCGCCGAAGTGTGAGTAAACGGGTTAAGTATCTTTGCAGACGGCGTTGTGAACACGTCCGGTAATGCTGATAACTGCCGACTAATACGGAGGTGGTGTATGAGGATGATCCTCATCTTTAGGTATCTCTGCAATTATCGCTTCAGAAGTCAAAAGCAATCCCGCAATCGAAGAAGCATTCTGTATGCACAATCGCACAACCTTCGTCGGGTCAACAATACCTGCTTGCATCAAATCACGAAATTCCATTTTGTGCGCATCGTACCCATACGAGCCTTTTCCGCTTCGCGCTTTTTCTGCTATCATCTCGCCTTCCGCGCCGGCGTTCTCGGCAATGATCTTAACAGGCTCTGATAGCGAACGCTTCACGATCTCCGCTCCAATCGCCTCATCGCCTTCCAATTGCAGTTTATCAATCGCATCGCTCGTTCTCAGCAATGCGATACCCCCCCCTGTAACAATGCCCTCTTCCAATGCCGCGCGTGTCGCGCTTAATGCATCGTTAAATCGCTCTTTTCTCTCTTTCATCTCGCTTTCGGTTGCGGCGCCCACTTTAATCACACTCACACCGCCGGACAACTTCGCCAGCCTTTCCGTCAGCTTCTCCTTATCGTAGTTGCTGTCCGTCGTTTCAATCTGCTTCTTTATCTGATTGATGCGAGCCTGAATATCCGATTTCTTTCCTTTCCCGCCTATGATGGTCGTGTGATCTTTCGTGATGATAATTTTATCGCATGTGCCCAACATGTCGGTTCTCACGCTCTCCAATTTCATTCCCAAATCTTCGGAAATTAATTGCCCCCCCGTCATTATCGCCATGTCTTCCATCATCGCTTTGCGTCGCTCGCCAAATCCAGGCGCTTTCACAGCCGCACATTTGAAGCCCCCCCGCAAGCGATTTAATACCAATACCGCAAGTGCTTCGCTTTCCAAATCCTCAGTAACCACTATGAAAGGCCTTCCGGTTTGTGCCACCTGCTCCAGCAGAGGCATAAACTCCGCAACACTGCTGATTTTCTTCTCATGAAACAAAATCAACGGCTCTTCATAAATCGCTTCCATGTGTTCTGCATCTGTAATGAAGTAAGGACTGATATATCCCTTGTCAAAACGCAATCCGTCTACATCGTCAATTATCGTTTCCGTGCTTTTGCTTTCTTCAACTGTTACAACACCGTTTAATCCCACACGAAAAACGGTTCTACCAACTATCTCACCGATGGTTGCATTATTTGCCGAAACCGTCGCAACATGAATCGCATCATCTTCATTTTTAATTTTTCTGCTCGATTTCTGAAGTTCCGCAACAACAGCATCCACCGCCTTATCCATTCCGCGCTTGATCGCTATGGAGTTCGTACCGGCTTCAATACGACGCAATCCCTGCTCAAACATCGCCGCCGCTAAAATCGTGGCTGTTGTAGTACCGTCACCCACCAAATCATTAGTTTTGCTCGACACTTCACGCACCAATGCGGCACCCATGTTTTCGAACCTGTCATCCAGCTCGATCTCTTTCGCAATCGTAACTCCGTCGTCCACTAATTTCGGACCGCCAAACTTCTGCTCCAGACCCACACTTCTTCCGCGCGGACCAAGAGTTACACGAACTGCATCCGCAAGCTTGTTCACACCTTTGTGCAAAGCAAACCGCGCATCACCGCCAAACTTCAAATTTTTTGCAGACATAACTATTTCTTGCCTTTCTTTCCTGCGCCAACGGGTTCGCCGCGATTTTCGGATTTCTCACCAACGATAATCCCTAGCACATCTTCTTCACGCAATATCACAAACTCTTCACCCGAAACCGTAACCTCCGTTCCGGAATATTTTCCATACAAAACCGAATCACCCACTTTGATGTCCATGGCTTGTATCTTTCCGTTTTCCAATCTTCTGCCGGGTCCAACCGCCACCACTTTCCCGCGCAGCGGCTTCTCTTGCGCACTATCAGGCAAATAAAGTCCCGATGATGTAGTCTGCTCCTTCGTGTCTTGCTTGACAATAACGCGATCATTCAATGGTTGTAATTTCATTTACTTCCTCCTTTTAAAATCAAATTAGCACTCTCATCAAAAGAGTGCTAATATTATACCCAAACATGTCAACCCTTCTTATCAGAAAGGCAATCGCTTCACTTCTCCTCGCACCTTTTCCTCACCTTCCAATATCACCACGCTTTCACCATATCTCATCGCCTCCTTTCGTAAAATTGCCAACGCAATCGCACCGTAAACCGGACTCTCAACAGCACTCGTTACAACGCCTGCATCATCTCTCTCCGGATGCGAAATCTTCGCTCCACTCGACACCGATTTTTCACAAACTAAGCCTACAAGACTCTTGTTTACATGCCCTCGTGCATGTATCCGCATCACCACCTCCTGCCCCGTATAACAGCCCTTCTCAAAACTCACGTTCTCCAAAATGAACTTCTCCCCAAGTTCCATCACCAAACTATTCTCGTTAATCTCCTTTCCATACACCGGAATGCCCGCTTCCACTCGGCATATCTCCCAAGCACCGCGCCCTGCAGGCTTTACGTTCTTCAGCACCTTTCGCACCTCCGGCAAACTCTCCGCACGAAAACACAGATCCCATCCACCGGACCCGCTGCGATCGCTCCTTAATAAATAACCGCTTCTCAAGGAAAAGTCAACCATCCCGCAATTTAACCGAGGAATTTCTATCTCCTCACCCAAGACATCCGTAGCCTTTGGTCCCTGCACCGACACCACCCCAAACTCACTTGATAAATCCTCTATCCTCACATCTTCGATAATCAACGTTTGATGCATCCGCTTCAACGCTCGCTCTTTGCAAACCGCAGGCAAACTCACAACATAAAAATCCGCAAACGCCCAAATTCTCAAATCTGAAACCACCTGCCCTGTCGGACTCAGCAAACAGCAACTCACAAAGCCCCCGTCCTCAAAGTCGCGAACGTCGTTCGTCACCTGCCCTTGAAGCCAAACCTTACGATCTTCGCCAGAAATTTTCAACAAACTCACATCTGGAAAATCTATCCAAGCAACACTCTCTCGCAAAGCGTGATACTCTCCCTCAACCGACCCATAGTGCTCAACGTTTCCGTCTATCCAATGAGCATCATGTCCCTCATGCAGTCCTTTCATCCATTCCGTAACCATTTTCACTATCTCCAAAATCATAAATACGCTTTTCCGCTCTCGGAGGTGACGTGATGGCAATCTGGTGGCTCATCGCCGGAGCAGGGCTTGCGTTAGGGGTAAGTTCGGCTAACCGAGAAATTCGCGCATTCGAACGCTCCGCCGCGGATGAGATCGCTTCGAAACTTGCCGGAGAAAAAAAACACGTTAACGTCCGAGTGAAACTCGACGGAATCATTGATGGCATCTCTGGTCATCTCAGCCTTGCAGAAATCACTGCACGAGATTTTTCATTGGACGGCCTACCGTTGTTCACGGAAACTCACCGCCCACAAAGCGGAAGAATAAAATTACTACGCATCAGATTGCACGATTTCGTTTTACGTGGTTTGGCAATCGAAGAACTTCGCGCTGATATCAACGACTGCAGATACGACGTAGGACTTGCAAAAAAAGAAAGGAAAATCCGACTTAGCAAAAGCGGAACGGGTAAGGGGTATGTGCGAGTGAACGAAAAAGCACTCGAAGATTTTATACTTCACAAATACCACGAAGTTAAATCCGTAAGTGTGCAATTGAAAAACAGAAAAGTTTATGTAGAAGGTTACGGTGAGTTCGCACTCTTTAAAACAGACTTTTATGTGATTGCAGACCTTGTTCCAAAAAACGATTACGAACTGCATCTGGAAAACGCCATCGTCTTCTTAGGGGGGGCAAGAGTAAGAGATGGAACAGACAGAGTTCTGTTGCGCACTTTGAACCCCGTCATTCACGAGAACCAAGATCTCCGCTTGCATGGCGCATTGAAAATTGAACAAGTGAAAATCCTCAATGGCAAACTCGAACTCACCGGCACCGCCATCGTCCCCCCACTGCCGGAATAAACACCTCTCAACTCAACATTGGTTTTGCTTCACATCGAGAAATGAAAACACGCAAATTGCTTTTCCCAAAACCTCAATCTCCCAACTTATCCAGATTCTCTTGCATCACTGCTTTATCTAAGGTGTCCGGTGCTTCGTCCGGACCTGCGGCTTTTTCATAAGTGCCTTCCGAAGATTTTACATATTTTGTAAAACCTCCTTTTGCGATATTTTTGTCACTCAGAACGTGCTTCTTGCCCATTATCGGCTTGAGCGGACGGCTGATGAGTTTCTTCACGGGATGCCCGCATTCGGGACATTTGATGTATGCCTGCTCGCTTGGCGTTTGCAAAACTTCGAAACGCTCGGAACAGGATTTTCCTCGCTTGGATACGTGTTCATACTCGTAAATCGGCATGTTGCTACCGTATTAGTATACGTTTTCCTTTTATTTTCGGATGAATCAAGGCTACGGAATAACGGTTACGAGGTAATCTCTCGCCTATGCTCGATGCCAGAATTACGCGCCTTGCCGACCTCATTTGCTCACATTCTTTAGGATTATCTTCTTCCGACAGGCTGCTTATCCACGCGTTCGATGTACCCGATGAAGCGGTCGAGGAGTTCGTGCGCGTGGCTCAGGGATACGGAGCGCAGATTGCCGTGCGCTTGGAAAGCAACCTGATAAAGCGCAGACAGTTGCTTGCCATGAACGAAGCAAACACGCAGATGATTGCAGACATCGAGAAATACGAGATGGAGCACATGACCGCATACATCGCAATGCGGGGGGGCGATAACTTCGCACAGTTCTCGGATGTGCCATCCGACATCATGACGATGTGGCAAAGGCTTTACGTTACGCCGGTTGTTTTTGAAACGCGTGTTCCCAAAACCAAATGGGTGGCATTAAGATGGCCTACTCCTTCCATGTCTCAACAAGCGAACATGAGCACTCCCGCTTTCGAAAAGTTTTACTTTGATGTGTGCACATTGGATTACAAAAAAATGGAAGCAGCGAGCAAACCGCTGAAAGAGTTAATGGATAAAACAGACCGAGTGCGCATAACCGGACCGGGAACAGATCTCACGTTTTCCATTAAAGGCATCGGAAGTGTGCCGTGCGTGGGGCACAGAAACATTCCCGATGGCGAATGTTTCTCATGTCCGGTGAAAGAATCTGTGGAAGGGGTGATTCAATTCAATACCGTTTCTTTATATCAAGGAGTAGAGTTTTCAAACATTCGATACGTGGTGCACAAAGGACGCATCGAAGAAGCAACCGCGGGGGGGAAAACACACAAACTCAATGAGATTTTAGACACGGATGAAGGGGCGCGCTATTTCGGAGAATGGTCTTTGGGATACAACCCTTACATTCTCCATCCCATGAAGGACACGCTTTTCGATGAAAAAATTGCTGGCTCATTTCACCTCACGCCCGGAAACGCATATGAAGGGCCGGGAGGAAACGGAAATAGGTCTGCTATTCATTGGGATACAGTCATGATTCAAAGACCGGAATATGGCGGGGGTGAAGTCTACTTCGATGACGTATTAATTAGGAAAGACGGAGAGTTTTTGTTATATGAATTGCAAGGATTAAATCCCGATAATTTGAAATAGTTTTTTATGCACCAAATAATTGATTTTTTTATTCATTTGGATGAACATCTCCAAAGCCTTATCGGAGAACACCACGGGTGGATTTATCTGATTCTTTTTGTTATTGTGTTTTGCGAGACGGGGTTGGTTGTAACTCCGTTTCTTCCGGGAGATTCTTTGTTATTCGCGGCAGGGTTGTTGGCACATCCAGACAGAAACGCCCTTAATGTGTGGTTATTGCTTCTTATTTTTCCCACCGCAGCGTTATTAGGTGATAACGTAAATTACTTTATAGGAAAAACCGTGGGTCCGAAGATTTTCCGCACAGACAAAGCACGATTTTTCAAACGTTCGCACTTAAATAAAACTCATGAATTTTACGAGCGATATGGTGGAAAAACCATCATCATTGCGCGTTTTGTTCCCATCGTTCGCACGTTTGCGCCGTTTGTTGCGGGAATTGGTGCGATGACGTATCCGAAATACATTATCTATTGTATAGC
>CAZSPF010000001.1:77245-85916 GCA_964608695.1 uncultured Fimbriimonadales bacterium
TATAGCAGGTGCGTTAATTTGGGTAAACGTGTGTGTTTGGGCAGGCTACTTTTTTGGAAATCTGGAGTTTGTAAAAAATAACTTCTCATACGCTATTCTTGCGATTATATTAATCTCCCTCACCCCTCCGTTTATTGAATTCATTTTACACAAGCGACGAGAGAAGAAAAAACAAGTCCCCTTAACATCGGGAACGGATGTGGATGCGTAACTTTTTACAACCTCGAATGAATCAACCTCGCCATCTGTCTTCCACTTTCTTTACTGAAGCGTTAACGTAAACCTTGGATTATCATCAACACCCCCGCTACAACAAGCAACACCTCCACAACTAAGAAAAAAGTTTTATCTGTCATTTTATTTATGACCCGTTTACCTAAATAAGAACCAACCGACATCGCTGTTCCGACAGCAATCCCTTTAACAAGAATGGTGATATTCAAAACAGCGTATTTCCCATATACTAACGATTTCACAATGTGCATTGACATGGTGCTTAAAGCCTCTGTGGAAAGATACGCACCTTTCACCAATCCAAAATAAAGAAAAAAAGGAGCGTTGATCGGACCAGTTGTCGCTACAACACCGGATAAAAACCCCATCACCGCACCAATAAACGGAAAGTGTATAAGTTGAACACGGAAAACGCCTTGTCCTAATAATCTTCGAAAAATTACCAAACTGATTAAAAAAACACCTAATAAACACTCTAATAACACCGCGTCTATTTGGACGAACACATAAGCACCAAGGGCAGAAAACGGCACAGCACCAATAACAAAATACATCACAACACGCCAATCAATTTCTTTCCAAGAAAAATACGCTCGTGACAAGTTTCCTAATAATGATGCAACTGTGAGAAGCGGAACTGCTTCTCTTGCGCCGAACACGTACGCACAAACCGGCAAAAGCAAAACACCCGAGCCGAAACCAACCACCCCCCCTATCGTTCCGGCAATGATGGCCGTTGTTATGACTGTTAACCAAAGGAAAAACTCATTCACATTGTTTGGATACTCAATTCTTGAAACAAGAAGCAACTTTTACTACGATAGATAATCCGAAAAAAACATTTTGTCTTTCTTCTCAAAAAACCCACAAATTTCTGGTACAAAACGAAAAACGCTAATTACCCCCATATTTTCAAGTATGTTTACGCAGATCATACTGAAAAGGCTTTGCGTATAAGAAAAACCTGCTTCGTTATACCAAAGTCTAACGGCTACACATCTACTACCCGGCTGAAACCATCTCACAACCCCCGATCACCAAAAAACTTCATCAAATCCGCACACCGCACCGCGTAGCCCCACTCGTTGTCATACCATCCCACAACCTTCGCCATGCGCTCGCCCATCGTCATGGTAAGCTCAGCATCTACCACGCAAGAAAACGGGCTGCCCACATAGTCCGCGCTCACCAAAGGCTCATCGCTCACATCCATAATCCCTTTCATTCTCCCTTGTGATGCCGTGCGCATCGCGTTGTTTATCTCCTCAACGCTCGCACTCCTACCCATCACCACCACTAAATCCACCACCGAAACCGTAGGTATCGGCACACGCAATGCAAACCCGTGCATCTTGCCCTTCAATTCTGGAATTACCACACCCAGCGCCTTCGCCGCACCGGTTGTCGTGGGAATAATGCTCTGTCCGGCGGCGCGCGCCCGCCGCAGATCTTTATGCAGCTGGTCTTGCACACGCTGGTCGTTGGTGTAGGCGTGAATGGTGGTCATCAGCCCGGATTCCACCCCGAAGCTATCCACCATCACCTTCGCCATCGGCGCGATGCAGTTCGTGGTGCAGCTGGCATTGCTAATCACATGGTGCTCGCTTGGGTTATATAAATCCTCGTTCACTCCCATCACCACTGTAAAATCCTCTCCCTTTGCCGGTGCGCTGATAATCACTTTCTTCACCGTTCCCTGCAGATGTTTGGATGCGCCTTCTCTGTCCGTAAAAACACCCGTACTTTCCAAAACTATCTGCGCACCCACTCCCGACCAATCAATCGCGCTCGGATCTTTTTCCTTAAAAGAGCGCATCCTTTTCCCGCAAATAAAAATCTCGTCCTCATCAAAACGCACCTCGCCATCAAACTTTCCATAAGTGCTGTCATATTTAAAAAGGTGTGCGTTCGCTTTCGGGTCGCCTAAATCGTTTATACCAACAACCTCGATCTCATCCGGATACTTCTCTAAAATGGCGCGTAATGTAAGCCTGCCAATTCTTCCGAATCCATTAATTCCAACCTTCAATGCCATAAATATAAGTATATCAGAAACATGTTTACGTTATAATAAATCATGCCCGAAAGATTGTGGGCGCCGTGGCGGTTCGAATACATTAAAAAAGCATCCAAACAAGGCGAGGAAGCCTGCATCTTTGTAGAACTCCCCGCGCAGCAGGATGACCGAAAAAATCTCATCCTATATCGCGGAAAAACCGCCTTCGTTATCATGAATGCGTTTCCATACACAAACGGACACCTCATGGTGGCACCCTATAAACACGTCGCAGATTTGGAAGGACTCAACGAAGAGGAACTGCTGGAACTTCACCAACTTATTCGCGACTGCGTGCGATGGCTCACAAAGGCATACCAACCGGAAGGATTCAACATCGGTGCGAACCTCGGCAAAGCCGCCGGAGCAGGGATAGAAGACCACCTCCACTACCACATAGTCCCAAGATGGCTGGGAGACACCAACTACATGCCCGTAATCGGCGAAGTGCGCGTATTACCACAGAGCCTCGAAGAGAGCTATGACGCCATTAGGAGAGTGATTGAGGGGGGATAAAAAAGATTTAAATAGATCTCCCTCTTACAACATAGCGTTTCACTTCATCATGAAAGGCATAAATTTCGTTTACACACAAACAAAGCATTGAGAATCTACTTAAAAAACACTGCTGTAGAATCTTCTATAAATTTACTTGAACTTTGAAAAATATTTGTCTATTTCCCCTCTCATCTCTATTCCAGCTCTTTCAAAACAATTTAATAATTCACCATAAGTCCCTTCACCACCAAGGAAATTCCAAAATTCTTCTGCCACTTTTAATTCAGCCTTTAAATCCAACATTCCTTTCAAAGTCCATCTTTCATAAGGTTTAGGTTCATAAGGATTATATGGTATCGCAATATACGAATGAACATCTGCAGATGGATGATTACATAAATAAATTGCAGTCCATTCTAATAATGTCCTTTTAAAATCCTTAAAATTGCTGATATTAGGTTTTGCTGTTTTCAAATCAAATAAGTGAGCTGTCCCATCGTTGCCCTTAACAAAAAGATCGACTTTCACTGTTCTTAAATTATTGGTTTTTCCTGAGTTACAAACTTTTCTAATTCTCTCAATTTCGTCTGATTTATTCGGATTGTTACCTATAGTCAGGTCGTTCATTATCATTTGAATTTCGTTTTGTGCGAGTTCACTTATCTTCTCACCTACAATATATTGTTTTTGTGATTCCGAAAAATTTAAACTTGCAATAGTTTCAGCGACTGGCTCAAAAATGGAAGCCCCAAAGGTTATATTCAAAGAATGAATGAAAGAAAACAATGCCATCCTATCTTTTCCCAGCAAGCGATAGTGAAACGGCATACTATTTGTCTCTGGTTTATAAGTAGTAAATTTTTTCCTTAGATTATCCTTGATAATGTTTTCAACTTCTTCCCATTGCTCTTTACTAAGAGGCATCTATAATTCCTTTAAATGAAATATCGTCTCTGCATATGCAGTGTCTCTATCTTTTTCTACTCGATTTAGCACAGGCCGCTTAAATTGATTAACAACTTTCATCCCTGACAATTCAGCAATCGTGGGATAGAGGTTAAATTTATCATTTGCAACTAAGAAAACATCATAATTGTCTTGAAGAAACTTCTTACAATTTTTTAAAGCTTGAGATACCCCTTCAACATAAGAATCTCTTGCCTCCTTTCCTTGTCCTTTAAATAAAGGACCTATTTCCAAATCATCTTTTCTCTCAAGTCCAAATATTTCATATGCATAAGCGTGCTGTTCATGGTAATCTATTAATCCAACATACGGAGGACTTGAAAAAATCCCTTTTATTTTTTGATTCATTAATAAGTTTGAAAAATTTGGACTTAACTTTTTAATTTCCTCAAAAACATTTATAGTTCTGCTATCACCAGTTAAGCACACCTGTAACGTGTCTGTTCGGATCTTATCAAACTCTTTAAATCTGTTCAGTGTATCTATAGAATAAATCTGCCACCATCCTGAAATTGAAAAAATTGGCTTGCATATTTTTCCATGCTTTTTACAATAGTAAGTAGTTGTAACAGGTTCCTTCAACGTTGCTAAATCTGCATGTGTCGTTGCTCTGCAAGATCGAACAGTTCTGCTAAAAATAACTGATAATACTCTCTGTATGTCTTCAACATCAGTTATTGTTTTTATTTCTTCGTGTAAAAACTCTATCTCTCGCCTAACCGGATCTAAAAACCACTTATCTAAAAAACTGTCGCTTTTAGATTGTTTAATTTTGAGATTATATTTGTCTACTAACGATAAGAAAGTTCCTAAAAATACTTTTTCCTTTTCTTTAGAATACTTTTTCTCATTAATTTCTCCTGTGGAAATCTTTCGCTTGTACTCTGGAGAAGGAAAATGTTTTGTGTTGAACTTATTAAGTTCAAAAAGTAGTTCTTCCTCAAACTTAGTATTTTTCTGATTTCTTTGAAAATCGTATAATCGTGATGTCAATTTTTTAATCACTTGTGTGATTAAAAATAGATTGTGTTTTTCAATTTTTATATTCGTAATCAAAGTGTTGAACGTTGATATGTCAATACCTATCGCATGAATACCAAGTTCGTTCGCTTGTACTAAAGTGGTTCCACTCCCACAAAAAGGATCTAATACAATGTCGCCTTTATGAAAATACACATCTTTTTTGAATTGGTCAGTATGTGTATCTAAAAAATATTCCACTAATTGAGGAATAAACTTCCCTTTATACGGGTGTAGCCTATGCACATGTTTTGTTCTTTCTGCTTCCTTATACTCAACAAATGATAAGTGCCAGTTTAAATCCTTCCCTAAAACCTTTTTTAGCTTTATTTCCTTATCAAGAGAGTCATAATATTTTTTTAACTCTTCTATATCCAATAAAGGATTGCCATTCTCTCCATGTTTGCAAATCCTTCCGTACTGAAGCAGATAAGATATGTTCGAAACAGTAATCTTTCGATTTAAGTATTTCGAAGCCCATTCACTCGCCTCTTTCGGCGTGTACAGCCTCTTCTCCTCAACATCCGGAATAGACAGTTGACTCATCGAAAACTGATTATATTCCAAACCGCTCTCCATTCTGTTGCTCTTTTCTGATTGGATGTTTATCTTCAAGAGTTTCTGAAGTTGTTCCACAATATTCACTTTTCCAACTTTCGAAGATATAAATCCAAACTCACACAAGGCTTCGATAAGCGGAGCGTTCTTGTATCTGAACTCTGCCACGGTTAGATTATCCCTTATCTCCACTACCCATCTTAACATCTATCTTCTAACACATATTTAATGTTTTTTTACCTAACGACTTCGAGCATAATCTCTCTCATGCCGGCCGAAGTTGCGGAGATATCTCCCGTTCTGGGTTTTCTTGCGGGGGCGTTGCTCGCTCTTGTGTCCGCCCCGATTGGCGCAATGATACTGAGGGGATGGATTTCGGATTTTCCCGCATCGGCACGATGGGGGCTGAGCGGAGCGATCGGCTTGGGCGTGGTGGGGCTGGTAACGTTTTTCGTAGGCTTGCTTGGCGGATTGCATCACGGTTATCTCTTTGCTGCCGCATGGCTTATCGCCGGCGTGTACCTTTTCTTCAAAACACGCGATATTCTGCCCCCCCCTAAAATTGCCACACCAGCAGGGCGCATGCTCACTCTGGTCATCCTTTTATTCATTTTCTTTCGCGTCCCTTCTGCGCTCGTACCAAGCCTCGGCGCAGACTGGGATTCCATTAGCCATCAACTCGCCATGAGCAAAATCTGGCTGCTCGAAGGGCGCATCACCGACATCTTTTTCATGCACCACAGCCATGTGCCCGCAAATGTCAACATGCTTTATATTTGGGGACTCGCTTTGGGGGGGCAAGCAGGAGCGAAAGTTTTCGGAATCGCCTTTGCGGGATATGCTCTGCTCGCTTTGGGGGGGCTTGCATCTTATCGGTACGGGAAATGGGGAGGGTACGTTTCTGCACTGGCCTTTATCTCCGCACCGGTGGTTCTTTGGGAACTCGGCACGGCATATGTGGATGTCGCGCACGGGTTGTATGTGGGATGCTCTATTATTTTCGCTTCGCTATGGACTTGTGAGAAACAAAAGAAGTTTCTCGTCCTTTCCGCTTTGTTTATGGGATTAGGGCTTAGCACGAAATATACAGCCTTTCAAGTGCTTTTCGCTATCGTTATTTCACTCATCATCGTAGAATCTGTTCGAGAATTCCTCATCAAAAAACATTTCGAAAGTGAACCCCCCCCGTGCGTTTCCAAAACTATTAAGGCAAGCCTTCTCATAGCAATTATTTCTCTCGTTATATCTTCTCCTTGGTACATCAGAAACATCGTTACAACAGGCAATCCCGTCTATCCGTTTTTTTATGAAGTATTCGGAAGCAAAAATTGGAATCAAGCCGCCGCGGACGCCTACCGAGCAGAGCAAAAACGTTTCGGCATCGGTCAAACGGAAACAGGAAAAAACCCTTTCGCATTCCCCGGCTCCATCACCGCCCTCAACTTGCATCCCGATAAACACATCAATAGCGGTGCTCCATGGGGGGCAGCCGGCGTAGTGTTTCTTCTCGCCATCGCGTTATGGTGTATTTCGGGACGAATCACTGGGCTGGAAACTTCCATTGTCACAATTATGCTTTTCACTTTTCTCACTTGGTTTTTCCTGACACAACAATCGCGTTACATCACAGGACTGTTATTCGCTGGATGCTTTCTCGCGGGGGGGCTGATAAACTTTCCTCTGCAAAAATGGCTGATCTCACCCGCCGTCGTTCTTCAGTGTGCATGGTCGGTGTTTCTTTTCGGAATCGTCAGTGATATGCCGGAAGCGTTAAAACATGTTATTCGAAACGAAGCCGATGAAGTTTATTTAAGCCAAAAAGTGCGCATCGGGAATCAAATTATTTCTAAATTTCCATTTTGGGAAGCCACAAAATATATCAACGAAAACCTGAAGCAGCAAGACACAAACGTCGCGTTATACGACGAAGTGCGCGGGTTTTATCTGAATGTGAACTATTACTGGGCAAACCCCGGGCATCACACCGCGATTCCTCATGAGCAAATCTCCACAACAGATGAGTGGATTGCCGCTCTCAAATCTCTCGGTACCACGCACGTGTTCCTCAACCTCGACCCTGCATTTATCGGAGGGAAACAATCAAGCGCACTCATTAACGCCATCTTGGAAATTCATTATTCAGAAGATTATTCTATCCGTTACGAAGACACTCTTGATGACATCGAACCTTTTAGGCAGTGGATTATAAAAGCGTTTGCAGAGGGAAAGCTTGCCCTTGTGGAAGTCTTCCCCCCCTCATCATACCTTGAAGGGCAACAGCCCCCCCCTGGTGCGGTACTCTTCGAAATCGTTCAGTTTTTATAGTGCCTCGGCACTCTTGACATAATGCGAGTAGTCATCTCATGCGGTGTTGTTCTTACTATCTCCGCAAGTTCCACCGCACTTACGCGTTCGCCCAGAAGTTCCACTTCCATGCCAACTTCCACATCAGATATCTCCGTTACATCCACCATTGTTTGGTCCATGCACACCAGTCCGCTCACAGGTGCACGCTTTCCGCAAATTACCACGAATCCTTTGTTGCTAAATCCGCGATGGTATCCGTCTCCATATCCCACTCCTAAAGTGGCGATTAACGTATCTTTTTCTGCGCGAAAGGTATTTTGATATCCCACCACATCTCCGGAATGAATTTTCCTTAACGACATTATTCGCGTTTTCCAAGTGAGAACTGGCTTTATGGGAAATCCTACTTCCCCCACATGGCTGATGCCGTACGCCAATACTCCTATGCGCACCATGTCGTAATTCAAGGCTTCTCGGTATTTAACCAACGAAGCGCTGTTTCCAAAATGCACAACCCCCGTACGAATACCGGCTGAACGCAACTCGTCCAATACTTTGGAAAAAATCTGTTTCTGCATCTCGGTAAATTCAAAAGAGGTCGCTGCACTTGCTAAGTGCGTGCTCGTGCCTTCATAAATAAGATGCGGCAGTGACTGAATTAATTTTGCAATCCCTAATGCTTTTTCAGGTTGTGCTCCAAATCTCCGCATGCCCGTGTCAATTTTCAAATGTACGCCAACGGTTTTATTCTGTTTTTTCGCCTCATCAGATAAAGCAATACATAACTCTTCAGACTCCACGTGAATGCTTAAATTGTAAAAAACCGCTTGAGGCGCTTCCATGGGAAGAATGGGAGCCAAAACCAAAATCGGCGAATCAATACCGGATTCGCGAAGAAGAACTCCTTCTTGCACGGTTGCAACTAGTAACCACTCCACACCTGAGGAAATCGCTTCGCCTGCGATTTGCATCAATCCATGCCCATACGCATCTGCTTTTACAACCAAACCCAGGCGGCAACTTTCGGGAAGC
>CAZSPF010000001.1:85926-96311 GCA_964608695.1 uncultured Fimbriimonadales bacterium
CGCAAGGTCAAATTATTGACCTGCCGATTAAGACCAACTTTCGGGAAGCTGTTTTTTAATTTCACGCAAATTACTGCGCAATGCAGAGAGGTCTACCTCCGCCCACGTTCTTGCAAATTTCGGCATCAAAACAATTTATTTTAACAACAAGCAGAAAACATTATTCCTTGCTCTTGCCGTTTTGGTTCTTTTTGGGAGGACAGCGGTGCACCCAAACATGCCTGGAAACCTCCCTGCCCACCGTTATCGGTTTTCCGCTTATCTTCAAATGAATCAACCCATCGAACTCTGTTGCACCTACTGCTTCGAACTCCACTTCGGGTAATAAGCCTATCTCTTCCAAGAATCTTAAAAATTCGTAGCGCTCGTTAGTAACTTTTACGACTTTTAAGCAGTCCCCCACATTCGCTTCCATAAGCCGAAAGCTCTTGTCATCCACTTCCGTGTCAATCGGCGTCCCATGAGGGCATTTTTCTGGTCTGCCAAGGCGCTCATACATCTGCTCGATAACGTCGGGAGAGATGTAATGCTCTAGCTTGCATGCGAGCTCGTGCACATCATTCCATGGCAGGCCCACGACGTCTACCAAAAAGCGCTTAAGAATGCGATGTGCCCGGCTGAGCTGTTTGGCAAGTTTTTCACCCATAGGGGTAAGGGTCACTCCCTTGTATTTTTCATATTCAACCAAGCCCTGCTGTTTGAGTTTCTTCACCATTGATGTTGCGCTTCCTGCCGAAACGCACATGTATTCTGCGAGGTCTCCGGTTGAAACAGTACCAATTGCTTCCTTAAGTCTGTAAACCCCTTCGACGTACTCCTCAACAATCTCAGTGTAGGCACGCTCGGTTTTGTGCATATCACCGGGCCGACATGAGGCTGGGACGCGAAGAGACATCTCTTGCGTAGTTGCCATAACTCTTAAATTATAGCGGTTTTGAGCGTGTTAGTTCTTGATGGGCTCTTCGATGACGATAATCGTGGGAGGCGAAGTAACGTCCCCCTCGATTCCTGAAAGAATCAAAAGATACGACTTGTTCGCCTCGAAAGTTATCGGACCGAAAGTATAAAGTACCGCATCCTTTTCGCCTGCGATCCTAATGGCAAATGTATAAGGCCCGCCACCAGTTGGGATTTCTCCTGTATAGTTGCCAACTAATTCGGGGTCAGGTAAGCCATAAGGGATATTTGCAATTATCGGTGTGTCATCTCCCGGTTTAGCCAAATCAACAGGTGGTGTCACAAACTGAGGAGCTCTGTTAAAACCATGAAGCACCGTGATTCTGGCATTCGAGCCTCCCGGAGTCGTTCTGTTTATCGGAACTGCAACCATTCTTTGTCCGAATTGCTGTCCAGTCTTGTTTAAAACACCTATAAGCACAACATGCACACTTACGTTTTTCTTTGGATTAACTTCAATCGGGTCAATTTGGTTTGAAGGATCGCCGGTTGGCGTAGAATAAAACTCAACGAATGGTTCGTTTATCCCTAACGTAAAATATTCCGTTCCTTCTTCGTACGCCTTATTCACTCCCATTAATTCCTCGTTAGCATAAAAATCTACAGGAGTCATGTCCGGACTAGCATGCGTGAAACGGTAGAAAAAGAGTGCTAATACTTGCCCGCCTCCTCCGCAACCCACCATCATGGTTAGTGCGAACACGCAGGCGAGACCTATCCATTTCCTCATTAAATCACCTTCCTTGTCATCAGACGACTGATATGTAGACGATGAGTATACTCGAACCGTCTTTTTAAGCAAATCACTTATTTTTATCGGGTCAACGTAGTGAATTTACTACTTCAAATATCATTGCATTAAACCCATCCCAATTCTCTTTTTGAGTTGGGAATATCTGGTTTTCAGGCAACACAAACCCGTATTGGCCTGTGTCTCTTAACTCGATCGCGTAAGCCAAATTCTTGTATTTATCGTAAACCCAGTCATTGCTCACACCTGAAGCCACATAAATGGTTGTTGAACTTTGCCCGTTAATGTAATTCTTCCCACCACCAGCAAGCAGTCCTTGTCTATAGACTTCTCCGAAATAATGATGAATGTCATTGTCAGGGCATGGTGATGTTGTGTAACTCCATGGGTAGAGGATTAACTGACTGTAACTGTGGTAATCGAAAAATAAAACGTTGTTTCTTAAACCTTCAATAAAAAGCCTGATGCCATTTGTTTCCGGTTCGCTGAAAGGAGCTGTCCCCCTGTATATATCAGATGACTTGTTTCCACTCGAACCTTCACCGCCCCACGCTTTCGCCCAGTTACGATTTAAATCAACTCCATACGAGCCGCCACCGTTGTTTCTTCGGTTTTTACGCCAGTATCTATTGGTATTCCACGAGTAAACGTAGCCATCCGGGTTGGCAACCGGTACAAGGTGAAAGTTAATTTTATCCATAAGCGCAGCGTAATTCCCCTGAAACTTCGACTTTGTAAGCAACTGGTCAAGAATATAAAGACCAACTGGCGGGCTCACCCATTCTCTTGCATGCTGAAGACACACCAAAACAACATCGATCTTTTCCCCTGAACTTGGCCTATTCCCCTTGAGAGTATAAGCCCAGACTGCTCTACCTTGTATGGAAGTGGCGACTTGTGTTCTCGTTAACCTTGTGGGGTTTTCTGCTCTCCACTCTTCAAGCAAGGCGATTATTTGGGAGTTTGTGAGGTATTTATTTTGATAGTCATGGCTGCGTGTTGCGTATTTCTCTTCCCAATTTCTGGGGTCGGGCAGTTCTCCCACAAACATTGCCGGCATACCCAGCCTGCCAAGAAGCGGCAGTTCGCCGGGACCTACGATAACATCAGTTGCCCCTACCATCACGTTTTCAGAAAACAACTGCAAAGGCGAATCACCTAACTTCTGCGCCGCATATGTATCGGGAACGAAGACCCTGTAGCGCGACCAACCTTGTTGTGCAAGCGCACCACAAGCAAGTAAGAAAACAACTAAAAGACCAAGAATTCTGTTACGCATCAACATATCACCCTCCAAATAAAGGTTCATAAAATGGACGGAAAACTTATTATGTTACGTTCAAATAAGAGCTTTAAAGAATGGTCTTTAATAAAGCTTGAACAGCGGACACTCCGGCATTGTTTTCTACTGTTTCAGTAACTGCTACCGGCTGACCTGATTTGCGCATCATCAAGGTAACGCTCCGCTTGCCGGATGGGCTTTCTGTTTCAATAACATCTGTAACTTCCAAAGGAAATGGCAGAATCTCGCGCTCTTTTAACACATTTAAAGCTGCCAATACAGCACCTTGGCCAATACTTTTCGCACCAACATGTACTTCTGTTACGACTTCGCCACCAACCTGCATTAAAACTATCACTCTTTGCTCATTCGATATTTCATCTGCAGTTACGCTTAAAACTTGAGGAGGTGAAAATACAGGAAGTGTCTCCGCAACAATATTTTGCTTCTTAACCTTCGCGTTAATTGCTGCTTTAGAGGCAAGGTTGATGAGGTTATCCAGTGTTGCTGCTGGGTGCTCGTTTGGGCGGTTTTTTGTTCTCTTTCCCCCGTGTGTGCCCACAGACACAGATACAGCAGTAGGTGCATCCGGTAGAGTAATTGCACTTATTCTATTTTTTATTCGTTCAGCGAGTTTTTCTGATTGCTCCCTCGAGCGAAGTGTTGCTATTGCAAATTCGTCGCCACCATATCTACATGGGACTTCAAGGGCGTCTTCAGTTTCTTCCTTGATGGCGTCAGAAACTCTTCTTAATACGAGATCTCCTACAAGGTGCCCGTACTTTTTATTGAAGTTTCCAAAGTCATCAAGGTCAAAAAAGATTATACAAATCTCTTTTCCTTCTGTTAATTGCCTGATTCCCCACTCTCTCAGCATGTCACTCCAAGGAAGTTGCGTGAGAGGGTCGTAGTTCTTCCCTAAATCTTGGAGAATATCTTGTGCGCTCAATATTCCATAGAAGATGTCACCCTCAATGACAGGAATTCTTGGAAGTTTTTTTGAACCCATTATTTCAGCAGTTTTTCGAAGCGAAGTATCGAGCGTGACAGATTCAATATCACGCCTAACGTGTTTATCAATGACTTCGTTTTCAGGCAGTCCGATGATGTCTTCCATAAAAACGACACCGATAAACTTTTCGCCATCTTTGACTCCAAGCCCTTGCACATTATGTCCTCGCATGAGGACGATTGCAGTTTTAATTTGGTGTTCGGGGTTTATCCATAATGGCCATAACGGGATGTCCCTCACTTTTTTCATCTTATAGGGTTGCGCTTCATCCATTAATCTATCCTTTTTGGCAGGATTTGACGCCGTTAAAAGTGCGGGGTTTTGAAGATCTCCTGTTAAAACTTCGAGGTTTTTGGCGGTTTCGTCACTCATATAATTTTCTTTTTAATGAAGCTATGGCTTTCTCAAGTCCTTCTTTTACGATAGTTTCGTTCTTACTTAAGCAATCGGCACATTGTTTTTGCAATTTGAATACTTCGTTAGGGGTTAAACCAAAATATCGCGCGACTCGCTCTTCGGAAATTCCCGCACGGTCGCGCATGATATAGACGGATAACATCCAACAACAATTCGGCTTTATTCTACGCATTTTATGCGGGAAAGATTGCGAAACGCTATCAAGAATCATTTCTCGGATATCAAACCCGTGCTGTTCAATGAATACCGAATCTAACAATCCTGCAACTCTAATTTCATCAAAATGAAGATGACAACAAGAGCCCGCAACCTGTATCCTTTTTAACGCACCTTGAAGACTATGAGCATCACCTTGAACCGCTCGTGCGATGAGCTTAATACAGTCCGAGGCAAGTGAGATGTTCATTTCACGACAGAGTTTTTTCAGAATTTGCTCTCGTTCGGCTTGGTCAGGTTCTCTCAGGGTGGCTTTTTGCCATTTGCTCCAAAGCGGTATTTGGTTCCGCAAATTATGGATAGAGCTTTCAGAAAGAGCGACCATTGTGGGCTTTTGGGTTTTTATGCGTCTTTCAAGGATCCGAAATACTTTCTGTGCAGATTTGGGATATTTTTCAAGTGCATGAAAATCGTCAAGGATGAGAACCTGCATGGCTTCAGCGTTGTGAAGAAAAGCATCCAAACTTCCTACCGGACGCACTGGGTAACCTACTTTTGCTGAGATTTCTTGTGCAACACACTGAAGCAACTGAGTCTTTCCCCACCCTTTAGGCCCGATTACCAATACAAACTTCGACTTACCCTCTATAAAATCTCTTCCAAGCGATAGCGCTTCTTTGTTTGACTCTATTTCAGTGAGATGAGCAAAAGGTGAGCACTCATGAGGTTGGTCTTGACTACTTGGTCTGATAAACGATTCAACGCTCGCTGATAAAGCCATTTTCCCTCCGATTTCAACAATTTGACCCTTCAAGAGGTCTGAATAATTGAGAGCGATACTGTATCTCTACGCATAAGTTGAGGTCAAGATTCAATATATCATCATTTCTCATTGTTTTACTTAGTTTTTCTGCATTTTTCTGCGTTTATCAGAAGATTTTAAAGGTTGTTTAGCGACGCTAAAGTTATTCACACCACCGCGAACATGCTTGTTTATGAGAAATATTAATAAAGAACCCACACAGTTTTCGCCCCATTGAACCGTTAAAAGGTTATAAGTTAATAAATCGCTCGAGGTTTTTCATCACTATCTAAGAACTTTTGTCAATAATTGACAAAAATCAAAAAAATACCTGAATAGTTCGAAAAAGGGGTTATCCACCACCCTTAACCTGCCGATAATCCCGTAAGAATGCCTTAGTTGGTTTTCTACAAAAGGTGGAATTCAACTTAGGAGCGGTGCTTGCGACCGTAAAAAAATATCCGCATTGGAGGTTACAGAAGAATGAATCGCGTCCTTAGAAAGCGCAGAAAGGGTTTCACCCTCATTGAAATTATGATTGTCGTGCTGATCATCGGCATTTTGCTGGCGATCGCGGTCCCTAACTTTATTAACGCACGCGAGCGATCTCGCTCAAGAGCATGTGTTGCAAACTTGCGACAGATTGACGCAGGTAAAGAACAATGGGCAATGGCGAATAACGCCGCAGACGGGGACGCAGTTACGATGGGCGACATTGTTCCTGCATTTGTGAGACAAACTCCTGAATGCCCTGCCGGTGGTAGCTACACTGTTGGCAACGTTGGTGCAACACCTACATGTTCCATCGGTGGCGACCACGCATTGCCTTGGTAAGAAGTTAGGCATTAGGCTTGAGGTTCTCTTGTTGAGAAACTTCACCTAAATCAAAACTGGTTTCATCCGCGGTCTCTTAGTTATAGGTACGAGGTATCTAAACAAGAGGTAGTCCCCGCGGATGTTCTATTTTTTCCGCAAATGTGAAAAACGATTGCGGGTAACTTGTGGATTGTTTTTGTGGTGCTGATTTTGTTTAAAACAATTCGCCATTCTGAACTAGCTTGTTTGTTTTTCAACAAGTTTTCCTTATACGATTTTCTTTACTTGCGCAGTTTTTAAGTTCAAATTTTCGCATTGATAGACTTTTCCACCTCCCATCACTCTTATAATAAATAGAGTATTCTCTTTAATTAGAGTAATTAATCTTGAAAACATTGTGTGCAAAACCATCTATTTCAGCACTTACAGAAATTGCTGTCTCAAACTTTCGAAATTTTGAAGAAGCAAGAATTCCCCTTCAGCCTGGGTTAAACCTTTTCTATGGACAAAACGCACAAGGTAAGTCAAACCTTCTTGAAGCGATTTATTTGCTTTCGACAACACGTTCATTTCGAGGAGGTAAAGACAAGGACCTTATTCAATGGAACAAAGAATTAGCGTGTGTAAACGGGACAGTTCAAGAACATGCTATTGAACTTAGAATTTGTGTTCCAAGAGAAGGTAAGCGTTGGGCGAGCATTAACAATAACAAACTTTCTACCATAAAAGAATTAATAGGGAGACTGCCTGCAGTTTGCTTTTCTTCAACTGACTTACTTCTTGCGAGAGGGGACCCTTCGTTCCGAAGGAAGTTTCTTGACACAGATCTTAGTCAAATGAGTGTGAAGTATCTCACCGCATTATCACAGTATAAAAAGTCATTAGAGCATAGAAACGCACTGCTTCGAAAATCACTTTTCGAGCAAACCGACGATATGCAGTTTTTTGTTTGGGAACAAAAGTTGGCTGAAAGTGGGCAATTAATTCGAGAAATGAGAATGAAATTTATAGAAAATATTCTTCCTTTGATTGAGCAAAGACACAAACAACTCTCTGCAGAAAAAGAAACAGCCGAGATTCACTACATGCCTGCAGAAAAAATGGCTGACAGTAGTGAGTTTTTAGATCTACTACAAACCAAAAGAGAGAGTGACAAGCAATTAGGGCATACGTCGGTAGGGCCTCAGAGGGATGATTTCGAGTTAAGAATTGATGGGAAACAGGTGAGTAATTTTGCAAGCCAAGGTCAGCAGCGCACGATATGTCTTGCCGTAAAATTAGCCCAAGTGGACTATTGGAAGCAGGAGAAAAACATTCAGCCTTTGCTGTTGCTTGACGATATTTTGAGCGACTTGGACGATGAGCGTAGAAACATGGTAATTGAAACAGCGACCGGAGAAGGGCAAACAGTTATCACCCTCACGGATTGGGGAAAGAAACAGGCAGAGAAGCTCAATCCTGAGCAGTTGTTTGAAATAGTGGACGGAAAGGTAAAGAACAGATGAGCAAACAACCAAAGAACATAGGTTCATTGCTCGCAAGGGCGATTGGTAGACCTGAAATCATTCGGAAAGGACATGCTCTTGGTGCTATGCAATCATGGGAAGAGATCGTTGGCAAAGTGGTTTCTGGACGAAGTAGTCCAGAAAAGTTTGAAGCAGGATTGCTTACTGTTAAGGTAGTCGGCGCAGTGTGGGCACAAGAACTTCGCATGAAGAAGGAAATCATCCTTGAGAAGTTGAATGAAAAAGCGGGAGAAAAAGTCTTTGCCGATATACGATTTGTTGTATGCGCAAGGCTCGAAGAGTAGGTGTTGTCAATACAAGAATGGCTGGATGAGCGTTATCCGCACTTAGTAAAGCGTCCACTCATTGCAGTGCTCCCTTGTTTCTTCTCCGGAGCCTTAATTAACATATCCCTGTATTACATTTTTCTTTTTTTCTTGGGGTTAGTTTTAGCGAGAAGATATTTGGTGTTGGGATGCTTTGTATTCATGTTGGGGATTGCATCTTGGCAAACCGCAAGAAAAGATAAAGGTGATTTAGAAAGCGGCGAAATGATTCTTACCGGAGTGATCTTAAACACACCTACATTACAGAAACGCAGTCAATCATTTCTTCTCGATGTTGGCAACAACAGGATCCTCGTTTCAGTCAAACCGTCTCTGATGCTTTCGGCAGGAGACAAAGTTGAGGTGCATGCGTACGTGCAAAAGATGATTCGTTATTCAGATTCAGAATCATACAGTGATTATTGGACGCGAAGAGGAATTTATTATAGAGTAAACGCGCAATACGGAGGAACAATTAGAATTCGTTCCCCTTCGAAAGGATTATCAGCAGTCGGGGCAAAGTGGCGAGCGGGCACGTATGACAGGCTGCTCACAAACATTCCCATAAGAGAAGCAAAAACCACGATGGGAATTATTGCAGGACAACAAGGATTAGTTCCACAGGATGTTTACGAAAGCATGAAAAAAACCGGGACGTTACATTTGCTTGCTACGAGTGGCGCACACGTTCTCATTGTTACGACGTTGTTGATGTTATTTTTAAAACAATTGCCGCTTGCAAGGGGGTTTCAGATTTGGGTTGTGATACTGTTTGTCATTATATTTGCGATTGCAGTCGGACTTCGCCCCCCTGTAGTACGCGCTGCATTGATGCTGGTTTGCTATTGTTTAATTTATCTTTTTCGAAGGACACCGGATGGGCTGTCTGCATTGGGATTATCTTCTATGATTTATCTTTTCTTTGAACCGTTCGCTGTTTTCGATGCAGGTTTTCATCTGACTTTTATGATTGTGCTTGTTCTTTTGTTGTTTCTCCCCAATTCTGTAATGTGGCTTCGAGTGCAGATTTATAAAAAAACAAGAGACAAACTCACGTCAATAATTTATTTTTCGTTAGGGATATCATTACTGACGACTTGTATTGCTCAATTAGGCGCGATCCCTCTTATCATGCATCATTTTGGAATGATAAGTATCATTTCTCCGATTGCAAATTTATTAACCGCTCCGTTTCTTCCTTTAATTTATTTAGGAACGTTTTTGGCGCAGATAACAGGTTATTTTTCATCTGCTATATCCAAAGGTTTTGATGTGATGATAACAGGAGTAGTGAGTTCATGGATTGAATGGACTAATATTTCTTTAGCGAAAGTTCCATTTTCACACGTTGAAACGCCTTCACTTCCTTTCATAGCGGTAGTTGTTTATGGAGTTATGTTAATCATGTTGAGTAAGCCATATGAGAAGCCAAAAGAGTTGCTGCTTTACGAAGATTAATGGAGTTTACCTATTCATGTTTTCGAACTTAGAGATCTTTTCCAATACTTTTTGTTTTTGCAGTTTTAGGTTTTCAATAGTCTCTCGTTCTTTTTGAACGACTTCCGGCTTAGCGCGCGATACAAAGTTTTCGTTGCTCATGCGGGTTTCCAAAGGCAGAAGTTCTTTGTCAATCCTTTCAATATCTTTTTTATACTTCTGCAATTGCGCGTCTACGTTAAACAGTTTGTCAAGAATTAAATAAGCATCAGTGTTTGACACGCTTGTAGAGACAAAGGGGTCGTCAGGTTTGCCTTGCTCCACGCGTTCGAACCAAGTCAAAGTTTTCAGCATCTCGGTATCACCTGTAAATCCATCTACATATAAAACAGGGAGTTTTTCCAACGGTGAATATCCGAACTCTTGTCGTAAGCTTCTAATTTCGCGAACCAGTTCCATAACGTTATCCATTTCATGTTCGGCTTGTGAATCTCGTAAAGAGTTGTCCGCTTCTGCCCAGCTTTCAAAGTCTAGAAACATCTGATTATTGCCGGTAAGCATTTGATAGAGTTCTTCGGTTATATGCGGCATGATGGGGTGTATGAGTTTGTAAAAATTCGACAGCACGAATTTCATAACTGAGCAAGGAACACTTTTCGTGTCTTCATTTGATAAGCGCGACTTGATGATCTCTATATACCAATCACAAAACTCACTCCAGAAAAATGAGTAGCATGCTTTGCATGCTTCCATCATGTTGTAGTTTTGGAAAGCGGTTTCCACAGTTTCAGCGCATTCGGTTAATCGTGAAAGAATCCATTTGTCCTCTAACTTTAAATCTTCTTCTTTGATTTCAGGTGTTTCATTCACCCCCCCGATATGCATGAGTGCAAAACGGCTTGCGTTCCAAATTTTGTTGCAGAA
>CAZSPF010000001.1:96344-116179 GCA_964608695.1 uncultured Fimbriimonadales bacterium
CGTTTATCACCAAAGCGAATCTCCTGATTGTGTCCTGCTTGTACGAGAAGGCTGAAACGCATCGCATCCGCTCCGTACCGGTCAATGTACTCGATAGGGTCAATTCCCGTGCCTAGTGATTTGCTCATGCGTTTACCGTCTTCAGTAAGGACCGTTGCGTGAACGTACACATGCTTAAACGGAATGTTCTTCATTTGATCGAGACCATCCATTATCATGCGTGCCACCCAAAGGTAAATGATGCCTTTGTCTGTAATTAAAACATCGGTGGGATAAAAGGTTTTTAAATCCTCAGTTTCATCAGGCCAACCCAATGTGGCGAAGGGCCAGAGAGCGGATGAGAACCATGTATCTAAAACATCCGGGTCGGGCGCTACCGCCCCCCCTGATTTGCCTTCCGCTTCTTCTTGCGACATTGCCGGGATAGGTGTACCGTCCTGCGCATAATAAATCGGAATACGGTGCCCCCACCAGAGTTGCCTGCTCAAACACCAATCCTTGATGTTCTCCATCCAGTTGAGATAGATATCAGTGTATCTTTCCGGGGTGAATCTGACTTTGCCCCCCCGTACGGCTTCGATAGCGGGTTGTGCGAGTTCTTTCATCCTGCAAAACCATTGCTCGCTTAATAGCGGCTCGATGACTTGACCACTGCGATCGCTGATTTTCAGCGGTATTTCGTAATCTTCGATTTTTTCGATTAATCCTTGCGCTTCCAAATCTTCAACAATGCGTTTGCGTGCTTCGTATCTGTCTAGTCCGTGATACGGTGTATTGGGTGCGATGATTTTTGCACGTTCGTCAATACAAACTGGCACTTCACCCGGGTTGTTGAAATCCAACCCCATTCTTGCCCCCACCTCGAAATCGTTCGGGTCGTGTGCTGGGGTGATTTTCACTGCGCCGCTCCCGAAAGTCGGATCGGGGTATTCGTCTGCAATCAAAGGAATTTCTCGATTCACTAAAGGAAGAGTGAGTTTCTTTCCTATGAGTTTTTTATATCGCTCATCATCCGGATGAACCGCAACTGCGACGTCCGCAAGCATGGTTTCGGGGCGCGTTGTGGCAATCACGACGTATCCCCCCCCTTCCGCAAACGGATAACGAAAATGATAAAGTTTGCCTTTGCGCGTTTCGTCGTAAACCTCGATATCGCTTACGCTGGTCATCAAGCCCGGGTCCCAGTTTACGATGCGTTTGCCGCGATAAATTAGCCCCCTCTCGAACCAATCTATAAAAACTTTTAGCACCGCATCGTGATATTGCGGGTCCATGGTGAAGCGTTCGCGGCTCCAATCGAACGCAAACCCCAAGCGTTTAAACTGTTTAAGAATCATCCCCCCCGATTCTTCTTTCCATTTCCAAACGCGTTTGACGAACGCCTCGCGTCCGAGGTCGTGTCGTGTTCTGCCTTCTTGTTTAAGTTGCTGTTCGACGACTTTCTGGGTTGCGATGCCGGCGTGGTCTGTGCCTGGGAGAACGAGCACACGGTTGCCCTTCATACGCCGCCATCTACCCAATGCATCTTGGACGCTGTAGCATAGGGCGTGTCCCATGTGCAGCGAGCCGGTTACGTTAGGGGGGGGTATCGTGATGCAGTAGGGCGTGGCGTTTTCGCGGTTGGCATACTCGGGCTTGAACAGCCCGTTCTGCTCCCAAATTTGGTACCATTTTTCCTCGACGCCTTTGGGGTCATAGCGCGTGGGGAGCGTTTTTTCATTCGAATCCGTCATTCGTTCATCACCATCCTGTTTTGAAGGCTATGAACGAGTGTACCAGATAGGAAACGGGCACGACGGGTTTGCCTTACGGCAGATGGCACTCCGGGGGCGACAGAGAGTGCCATTGCCGTAGCGATGCAGTTTTCTCGGATTTGGGGCGGTGCTGTTTCTTTTCCTTGATTCTCTGCTTTCTTTCCTCTTCTTCCTTGGTTTTGTAGAGCGGAAATGGATACGGACCATATTTATGTTTTGCTACTTATCAGTTGAATATAAGGAAGCAGAAAGAACAAAACATGTACGTTGGCTACACTTGTATAAAGGGAAGTTTATTCCTTAATTAGTGGAATATTTTTTAGATACACGTACTGGCCAATTCAAAAAAGCAAAAAGAGAACATTATTTTCATCTTTGACAAACAAGCGAAATGAAAATACCGCATAACCAATTCTCCACGACGCAGCCTCGAAGTGTTGAGGGTTTAGGGTTTGTCTGCCCGCTATTCTCCACACCTCGTTTCACTCTTCTCAAAAGGATTCCAATCTCACCTCCTTGCACTCTTTTCACTTGGTCGGGTATCCTGCTTTTCTCTCAGCGTGCCCGAACCCTCGGGCTGTAAGGATAAAAAATGGCAAGAGTCTGTCAAGTTAGTGGAAAGAAAGGCTTAAAAGGCAAGCATATCCGCCACCGCCACTCGGGGCAGTGGAAGTTTCGCGCGCCTAAGAAGAACCGCATCCAACAGCCCAACCTCCAAGTGGTTACGATTAAAACGCCGAATGGCAGGGTAAGGCTCACGGTTACCGCCCGTGTGCTGAAAAGCCCATCCTTCGCCGAAGTGGTGGCGGGCAAAAAGCCGATCCCCAAATCCTGGCTCAAGAAACCGAGTTACGATTAAAACCTCTTCTCTTTAAAAGAAGTGCCGGCAATAGCCGGCGTTTTGCTTTGTTAACCTCGTGCTATCAACCTTTTTAGCGTCGCTCCCATTATTGCGTCCGTTTGAGCAAGAACCGCGAACACCAAGGCTTCGCGATAAACTCTTTGCGCAGGGTGCGTTATCGCATTTCCCCTCCCAGAACTCGCTACCACTGCCGCAAACGCACAGCGTCCCGCAAGTTCGATCGCCCAACCGCGCGCTTTCAATCCGTCCTCCATAGAACTTCCCTCCTCCATCGCTTTATATGCAAACTCTCTGCATTGCTCCAACTCATTTGAGAAAGTTTTATGAGTATCACCAATCTCTTTCAATCCTCTTTTCTCAAAAGCATTTTTCAAAATATCCAATCCCGCTTGCGCACAACCCAATGCGAACGGTGATTGCAATGCCACGTTCAATGCATCACTCTGATGAATCCACCCTTCTGGCCGATGATACAGTACCAACCCATCTTCCACAAACAAATCCTTTACTTCCGCCGAAATTGTTTGTGAAGCTTCGAATGCCGCAAGCTGCATCACGCTCGAAGGCTTGAAGTGTTCGCTCTCACGTAAATCCGTTAAACACCAAACCGATTCTCCGCTCGGCAGTTCCGCCGCAGTGACGCATTTATCAAACAGCCCCCACCCTGTTATCCAAGGACACTTCCCGTTTAGCACATAACCTCCTTCCACTTTTGCTGCCCTCATGAGCGGGCTTCCCTTTCTTCTGAGTTGAGAAAACGCAATTCCGCTCTTGTACTTCCCGCTTGCCATATCGGGAAGGAAGCGTTTCTTCAGCTCCTCGTTCGAGCTCTGCAAAACAAAGTTGCAAGCACTTTGATGCTGAGTTTGAACAAAAGCCAATATCCCCGATACCCTTGCCACCTCTTCTTGAAACCTTCGGAACTCTGCCTGAGAAAGCCCTGCCCCGCCGTATTCTTTCGGGACCCTCAATCCTAATAGCCCTCTTCGAGCCATTTCGTCAACCATTTCACTCAATTTTTCGTATGAAATATCCAGTTCGCCTGCCATAGGTGCTACCTTGTTGTGCAGAAAATCTTCGATAAAATCTCTTTTTTCTTGTTCCGACATGCCGGTTTGAAGTACGCTCATAGGAAAGGATTTTAACGCGAAACGGTCTAAACTTGTACCAATAAGGATTCGGATGAACTTGAATAAGCAAAAAACTTTAGCTCTGACAATTTTATATTTCATGTTTGTTGTTTTCATCTTCATGTCGGTTTCTTGCAAAAAGGAAGAGCCGCTATCGCGTTCTGATACTCCCAGACCAACCAAAATGATAGAGCGCACCATGGATGCACTGATTAACGAAGCGATAGCAGCACAGCAAGTAGCAGGTATTCCCGAGCCGCCCCTCACCCGAGATGCTACCAGAGAGGACAGAGAGAAGTATCTGCTTGCTTCGCAAAAATCCATCGAAGCATTGCGGAATCTATTAGACGCAAAGAAACCGGAACATAAAATCGGCGAAGATATCTCTCCGATTAATCGCAAAGAAGAAGTTGCGACAATTAGCAAGATTTTAGCAGTGGAACTTGCGGATAGCATTGACAGAAGCGATGATAATCGCGTAAAGCAAGCCGTTCGCATTGCATACACCTATGTGGATTTCATTAGTGAAGAATCTATTGATGCATTTTTGACATCAGCGATGCTTACGGATCATTTGATGCAAGGGATTCGAACGGTTGCAAAACAAATTGACTCGAACATTCTCGACATATTAATGGAGGAAACGGAGCGATTTTTTCATAAGGAAAGTCCGGCATTAAACTGTTTGGATAATGAAATCAAACGATTGAGAAATTGGAATCAAAGAATAGCACAGTCCACCACGGGAATTACTGTAGAGAAGCTCATTATTTCCGTTTTGGATGCAAACGGCGCATTGACACTTCCAACAGATATTTCAGATAGTTTGAGAGCAACAACCGAACAGACCGAAGGAATTATTCCGCCGGAAATATTGATACGCGGAACACAAGTCGCATACGACATTGCAGAGATGACTTTGAACGCCGCAAAACAAGGTAAAGCAACGGAGATAAAGTATCTGGAATCAAAAGAGTTTCCGGTGGCATCCTTATATCTTTACAAAATTCGTTCTTGGCTTGAATTTTCACCCAAGCTTATGGAGTTACGTCAAGAAAACCTCGTGCTTCTAAGATTATTCATTCGTCTTTGCACAATGGAGCCGCCGGAGAACCTCGAAATGTTTGGAGAAGATGCCATTAGCCCATATAATCTTCAAGTTTTTGATTACAAAGTGACGGAAGACGCATTTGAATTAGCGCGACCAAGAATGAAAAGATGATAGCAAGTATATCGGGAACTATAGAAGAAATTGGGACGACGTTTGTTGTAGTGAATGCAAACGGCGTGGGTTATCTGATAAACGTTTCTGAAAGACACATTGCAAGCCTCCCCAGGTTGGGCGAGAGAGTAAGTGTTTACACAAAACAGATTGTGAGAGAGAACGAAATCTCTTTATATGGATTTGAATCTGCAGGTGAACGGAGACTTTTCGATTTGTTATTAACCGTAAATGGAATGGGTCCCAAGCATGCATTGAATCTTATCGGTGTTCTTGGTGAAGAAGGTGTGGCAACAGCAATTTTGAAGGGAGACACAAAAGCACTTGTTCGCACGCCGGGAATCGGCAACAAATTAGCGGAAAGAATGAAAATAGAGCTTGCTGAAAAAATACGCGAAGAAACATTGCTTGGAAAAATCGGAAAACAAACAGAGGCGTATTCCGATGATATTGTGGAAGCGCTTGTTTCTTTGGGGCATAAACGTACTGAAGCGGAGCGCGCCGCAAAAGCTGCGAGAGCAGAAACCGATGAATCGAATCCAGAAGTTTTATTGCCGCTTGCATTAAAACACGCGAGTAAAAAATCATGAATGAAGCAAGAATTTTAAGCGGTAAGCCCATTCCTACAGAGGATGCACTGGAAAACTCATTACGTCCGAAAAGATTGCAACAGTTTATTGGTCAGGAAAAAATTAAATCGAATTTAAGCGTTTTTATCAATGCGGCAAAGCAACGCGGAGAAACTTTAGATCATGTATTACTGAAAGGTCCTCCGGGATTAGGCAAAACAACTTTGGCACATATCATCGCAAACGAAATGGAGGCACCGTTGCGTATCACGAGCGGACCGGCAATTGAAAGAGCGGGAGATTTAGCAGCGATACTCACAAACTTTGAACCTCATTGCGTGCTGTTTATAGATGAGATTCATCGCTTAAACCGTCCTGTGGAAGAGATTTTGTATCCGGCAATGGAAGATTTCAAAATAGATATTGTTATTGGGAAGGGTCCTGGCGCGCGTGATATTCGATTGGACATTCCCAAATTCACATTAGTCGGCGCTACAACACGAGCGGGATTACTAACCGGACCATTAAGGGACAGATTTGGTATCGTGCATGATTTCGAATTTTATGATGACGATTCTTTGAGAAGAATTGTTCAACGCTCTGCGAAGATTTTAGATTTTCCGATAAATGATTCTGCATGTGAGTGCATTGCGACAAGAAGCCGAGGGACACCGCGAATTGCGAATCGCTTATTGAAGCGTGTTCGTGACTTTGCACAGCATATGGAGAAAAAAGAAATAGATACGGAAGTGGTGGAATACGGATTACAGCAATTAGAGATAGATGAATTTGGAATGGATAACATGGATCGCAGAATTCTTACGGTGATCATCGAGCATTTCGGCGGTGGTCCGGTGGGGCTGGAAAGTATTGCGGCATCGTTATCGGAAGATTCTGGCACTATCGAAGAGGTGTATGAGCCGTTTCTTTTACAAAACGGGTTTTTACAAAGAACTTCTCGTGGAAGAGTGGCGGGGAAAAGAGCATATGAGATGTTGGGTTTAAAAATTCCTAATAGTGCGGTTACCCTTTTTTCAACAGAAGAATAAATTATATTTTACTGCGTACATTGATGATGTCTCCGTCTTGCACGATGTATTCTTTGCCTTGCAGTTTCATTCTGTTTTGATCATAACAAAGCTTCATCGAACCTAACTCTTCGAAATCGCGATAATGCGTCACTTCTGCGCGCACAAACCCTTTTGCTATGTCCGTGTGAATTACGCTAGCGGCTTTTAGCGCGTTGTCTCCTTTTCTTAATGGCCAAGCCTTAGTTTCATTTTGTCCTGCAGTGAAAAATGTAATTAATCCCAAAGCGTTGTAAACCGCTCGAATCAATTTTTTGCTCACGGGTTCGTTGATGTTTAGGTCTTTTAAGAATTCTTCGCGTTCGGAATCTTGCATGGATGCGAGGTCTTTTTCTATTTCAGCACAAATACGAAACACTTCTTCCCCTTTTGCATTTAATTCATTTTCGAAATCGGTAACGCTGCGCATGTTTTGCTCTGAACAGTTGATGACTGTAATAATCTTTTTTGCACTCAAAAACTGGTATGAAGTTAAGGAGTTTAACTCCGATTCATCAAAAGTGATGTTTCTGACAGGCGTTCCGTTTTCCAAATGAGACTTTATTTTTTCTAAAGCAGTTTTTTCCACGTACTCTTTTGATCCTGGAGAGCGTGCTTCGTTGGATTTCGATAAACGCTCTAACCTGTTTTCCGTAATTTGCAAATCGGAGACAAGTAAATCTGTGTCTACTGTTTGGTAGTCGCGTTTGATATCAGGGGGGGCAAAAAACGGAACGCTCGATGATTCAAATTCTCGTATCACATGAACAAAAACATCCATGCGCCTTGCGAAGTCTGTAAATGAGTTTTTCTTGTCCGTTCCGGGCTCTGATAGTCTTACTGCGTTATCCCAAATTTCCACTGTTGCAGGTGTGCGTTTCTTGGGTTGAACCGCATCACACAGTTTTTCAAAACGCTCGTCATTCACGGGAACGGAAGCCACCTCACCCTTTGCTTCTCGTCCTGCAACTGCGTGGAAAAGTGTCGTCTTTCCTGCGTAGGGATATCCGATAATGCCCGCTTTCACTTAGTAGTACTCTCAGTGTTAAATTCTATTTTCATGGGTTGTTCGGGCAGGTGCAACGGCAGGATGAAGAAAACGTATGCGGCAAGAAAGGTTAAAATTGCCAACATCCAAACCCAAAAAGCACGTCTCTTTCTTGTTTTTACGGACTTCATATACAATGCGCGATTATACGCCTTACGGGTGATAAAAGAATCTGGTATTGATATCTCAGTTTTTTCCGTAAAATAAAACAGGTTATGGAAAACGAAAGCAGAACGTTTCGATTGATTACGGAGATCATGAATATGGTTCCTGAGGAAAACCAACGCCTTAGGAACTACCTTTCTTCTTTGTTGGATTCTATCGAACAAGATGAAAAAAGACTTTTAGAAGCGCAAAGGCTCAACCAAGAGTATGAGCAGGCGTACGAAAAGCTTACCAGCCCGGCTAACCGCATTGGTGTGCTGCTTGAATTACTGGAAGAAGACATAGCATTAATCGCCATGGGTGATACGGAACTTGTGGCTTCGATTGACCCACGCATCGAAAAGAAAGAGTTAAAAACCGGCGTGCGTATTAAGGTGAACGATGCGTTTGCAGTAGTCGGGGTGTTACCGCCGCACGAAGGGGGGCAGGTTCAGAAAGTCTCCGAAGTTGTGGACAAGCATCGGTTGCGAGTGAGCCAAGATCCTGCGGGCGCAGTCGGGCGTGTTGTATTGCGAAGTGATGCGTTGAAAAACAAAGACATTAAGCTTGGCGATGAGGTAAGAGTCGAGCCGAACGGCAGAGTGGCTGTAGAGCACATAGTGAAACAGGAAACACGAGACTATTTTTTTGAAGACATTCAACCCATCGATTGGCAGAAGATTGGCGGACAAGAGGATGCGATAAAACTCATAAAAGAGACTATTGAACACCCTTTGCTTTATCCTGAACTCTATGCAAAGTTCGATAAAAAACCTGTGAAAGGAATCCTTCTTTATGGTCCTCCGGGGTGTGGAAAAACACTTATCGGTAAAGCCACCGCTTATAACCTGACATCGGAGTATCGCAAGAAGAAGCACAAGAAAGTCGAGCAGTATTTCATGCACATCAGCGGGCCTAAGATCTTGAACATGTGGCTGGGAGAAACCGAACGCATGGTAAGAGAGATATTCGCCACAGCGCGTGAGCGAGCGAAGGAAGGGAAGTTGGTGTTTGTCTTCTTTGATGAAGCAGAGAGTGTGCTGAGAACAAGGAGCAACACCCGCTGGCTGAACATCAGCAACACAGTCGTGCCGCAGTTTTGCGCGGAACTGGATGGGTTGGTCTCATTGGAGAATGTCGTATTGATTTTAACGAGTAATCGACCGGATTACATAGACCCTGCTGTTTTAAGGCCTGAAAGGATTGACAGAAAAGTAAAAATCGGTAGACCCAACAAAGAAGCCACAAGGGAGATTTTGAGTATCTATCTTCATCCCAATATTCCTCTTGACCCAGACGCATTAACTGCTGAAGGGGGCGATGCGGAGTCATTGCGTAACTGCATGCTGGACACATTAACTTCTTACATATGGCGTTCTCATCCGGAAACGGAATGCTTGAAAGTGTTTTTCAGAAACGGAAGCTCACAAACACTGTATTGGAAAGATTTAATTAGTGGTGCGCTTTTGAAATCGGTTGTTGACAGAGCAAACCATATTGCGATTAAACGCGCCATTGCAGAGCCGGAAATTCCGCATGGAATTCGTTTGGAGGATTTACGTATCGCAGTGAAAGATGAATACCGCGAAAATGAAATATTTCCGAAAAACGACTCGCTGGATGACTGGTTGAAGCTTTTAGATTTCGAAGAGGAAAACGTTGTTTCACTCAAAACGAAGTTGTACGAAAAAATGTTTTTGAAAGACAGCGTGATTTAGAGGTTGGCTGTCATCCAAGCCATACTTATATCGTTGACGAGTTCCGCATAACTCGTTTCACTATTCAGCCCCCCCTGTCTGAGCACGTAGGCAGGGTGGAGGGTTGCGATAGCATATTGTGCAAAATTGCAAGGGAACAGTTGTCCTCGCTCTTTCGTGATTTGAAAACCTTTTTTGATCATCGTGTTTGCACTTGGTGCACCAAGACAGAGAATGACGCGAGGAGAGATGAGTTTAAGCTGCGGTGTAAGCCATTGCGAACATGCTTGAATCTCCTCTACGTTTGGTGCGCGATTTGTGGGCACACCATCGTTCCAGTCACATGCGCGACATTTCACGATGTTGCAGATGTAAACATCATCCCGATTCAGACCGTTATCAAGCAAAGCGCGATCGAGTAATTGCCCGGCAGGTCCTACAAAGGGTCTGCCTTGTTTGTCTTCTTGTTCACCAGGTCCTTCACCGATAAGCACAAGCGGGCTGTGTGGATTGCCTTCGCCGAAAACGACATTGGTGCGCTTGTCTGATAGGCGGCACGCTGTGCATGCCCTTGCGCGCTCGCTGAGCTGCTGCAACCCGATTGTTACAGTGGAGTGTTGAGATTCTTGTGTTTGAGTTTCACTCATTTAACACACTATACATCGAATTGCATCATGAAACAACTGCTTTGGATTGATTTCTTAAAAACATTTCACGAACGACATCTTCCACATCAGGTTCTTCGATTGCGAGATCAGCAATGGGCAAGTCGTTTAAGAGTTTTGCAGCGATGTGCGTGGATTCTTCACGAGAAACCTCTATGGCGGCATCTAATTCTGATGAAGAGATAACTCTTCCGTAGATGCTTAAGTCGTTGTTGACGGGTGAAGAAAACACTAAACGTAGAACTCTGCTACCGCCGTATGAAAGCATTAAATTTTTTAATGTGCCGTCAAATCGCAAAGTGCCTTGGTCAATTACGATGACGCGCTTGCAAACTTCTGCAACATCTGCCATGTAATGACTTGTGAGCAGAATAGTCGTACCATGCTTCGCATTATGTTCTTTAAGAAACTCTCTGATGCGTTTTTGTGAAATAACATCTAAGCCTAACGTTGGCTCATCCAGAAACAACACTTTAGGATTGTGAAGAAGAGCGGCGGCTAATTCGCATTTCATTCGCTCACCTAAACTTAAACGGCGCACTTGCAGGTTAACTTTTTCTTTTATATCGAGCATGTTGATGAGTCCTTCGACACGTTCTTCGAAAACAGAGTTTGGGACCTCGTAAATTTCTTTTAGTACTAAAAAACTATCCCATGCTGATAAATCCCACCATAATTGCATTTTGTTTCCCATTACCAGAGAGATCTGCCTTTGCATTTGGGGATTGCGATCGAAGGGTTTAAATCCCAGCACTTCTGCGCTTCCTGCTGTGGGAAACAGGATTCCGCTGAGCATTTTTAAAGTAGTTGTCTTTCCTGCGCCATTCGGTCCTAAGAAACCTACAAGTTCTCCTTCAAAAATTGTAAAATTCACATCTTTAACTGCTTCGATATGTACTCTTTCAGGGCTAAAAATGCCTTTCAACAACCCTTTGAATCCGGGTTGTCGCTTGTTTGTGATGTAAGTTTTTGAAAGGTTTTCCACCTTAACGACGGGATGCACGAGAGGAGTTATACCATCACTGCTTTATCTCTAAAGCAATTCGCCAACATCTGGCAGAATACTACTGATGTTTCAAAAAGCACTATGGATTTGGGACTCCTCAAGCGACAGGAAGAAGAGAAACAGTTATGCCTTGTTTAGGAGGTCGTTCTTTGTTGAAGATGAGGAGATAAAGCATCGGCTTAGAATTACAGCAGATGCACAGTATTGGGCTTGGGTGAATGGTGTTTGCTTAGGCTCAGGTCCGATACGGAGTTTCCCGTCAAAGGCGTTTGTTGATGAGATTGAACTTCGGGGTGTGCTTCGAGAGGGAGAGAATTACATACATATTTTGGTTCACAGTTTGGGGATTTCGACGTTTCGGTACATCTTGTCAGATGCGGGATTGATCGCGGAGATATGCGCGGAAGATGAAGTTTTGTTAAGCACAGATAGTACATGGGAATGCTTTTCTGAACCCTTTGGTGCGCAGAAGGAATTTCGAATTTCCTGCCAGCAAGGGTGGCTTGAACCGCCGGGAATGAGTCAGGGTGCTTTTTTTGAACTCATGAGCACAGAAAACGAGAATTGGAAACCTTGTGTTGTAGTTTCTCAAGAAAGAGAGTTGCTGCCTGCTCCGGTTGGTTTAAGTGACCAAGAAGAGGTGTACGCAAAAAGTGTTTGGCGTAACGCCGTTGTAATGCCTCCAAAGACGATTTGGAGAATTTCTCTGAGAAGTTCATTGCTCCCCGGTTATGTTGAAGCAGCACCCAAACACATAAAAGGAGTTGTGAGGGCAGTGTTTCACGTGAAACATTCTGGAGAGATACAGTTTGAGCTGCCAGCGGGCTGGTTTTGGAGCCAAGCAAAAATCTATCTAAACAGCGAGCCGATGACACCCGTTGCACCCAATAGAGCGCCTTTTGAAAACGGTTTAGCGTTTGTAGGATGGGTTAATCAGGGTGAAAACGTAGCTCATTTTGAACTTGATGGCAATTATCATGAGTGGACGCTTTCGGTTACTTGCGATGAAGCCGCTTTGGAACTTACGAAACCATTTAAGGTTGCTCCCAACAAAGCCTTTGATGAGGTTTTTGAGGAGGATTTTGAGGAGATGCCGGCTGAGTGCGTGGCTATGGATTCTGTGTTTGCAAGGACAGCTTATGCGAAAGTTGAGCGTGAATTAGGACAGTGCAGTCCGGAAGAGATTCGCTTAGAAAGCCAAAAAGAGGGCTTGGAGCACAGTGTGATCCTTGATCTGGGGAGAATGACGGTTGGCAGGTGGAGATTTGAGGTTGAGGTAGCTCGGGACACAAGACTCATTTTCAACGGCTTCGAGAGCATTCAAGATGGAGTGCCTGATTACTGCTGGGAGATGTCAAACACTTGGGAAGTTAATGTTAAGGCGGGATCTTCCGAGTTTGCAAGTTTAATTCGGAGAGGAGCGAGGTACGTTCAAATTCAAGGTGAAAACGCTGTCGTGAAAAACTTTCGAGTTCAAGAGAGCACTTTTCCTTCTCTTTCTCCTGCGAGATTTGAATGTTCCAGAGATGATCTCGGTCGGATTTATGAGATGTCTGCTCTAACTCTGCGGCTGTGTACTGAGGACACGTTTGTAGATTGTCCGACTTACGAGCAGACATTTTGGGTAGGCGATGCAAGAAACGAAGCGCTTGTAAATGCTTATCTGTACGGTGATTACTCCCTGATGGAGCACATGTGGCACTTGGCAGGAGAAAGCCTTAATCGCAGTCCTTTGGTAGAAAGTCATGTGCCTAGCGGTTGGTCTGTAATTATTCCGGCGTGGAGCTTTTTGTGGTCTCTGGCATGCTGGGAGCATTACGAGATGACTGGAAACAAGGGTTTTCTTGAGAAGATTTATCCTTTGATGCTTAAACAAGCGGAGAATGCTCTCGGATTTTTGAACTCAGACGGTCTGTTTGAGATGGAAGCGTGGAATCTTACCGACTGGGCACCTATGAGTCAACCCCATAAGGGCGTAAACACACCCAATCAGGGTTGGCTTTGTCTGGCTTTGGAAGCAACTGCAAAAGCAAGTGAATCACTTGGCGACTCTGTTTCGTCTGTTTTTCTCAGGACGTCGCAAGAAAACATTGCGGCGGCGGTTCGTTGCGTTTTATGGAACTATAAAAAGAAATCTTATACAGATTGTATTGATCCCGATACGGGTAAGCAATCAGACATTTTCAGTTTGCAAACACAATGCGTTTTGGCTTTAGCAGGCATTCCGGATGAGGACCAAGCACAAAGAATTCATAGGTTGTTAACCGGAACAGACGACTCATCAGGATTTGTACAATCAGGGACGCCTTTCTTTGACTTTTTCATTTTAGAGTATTTTGAGCGACATTCTGAGTTCAAAAAAATGTTCGACTACATTAAATCTCGATGGGGGATGATGCTGGAGAAAGGAGCGACAACATGTTGGGAGTTGTATCCTGGGTATATGCCGAATGGAAGATGGACAAGGAGTCACTGCCATGCATGGAGTTCAGGTCCCGCGTATTTTTTATTGAAACATTTGCTTGGTGTTATACCGATTGGTACAGAAAAGAGGAAGATATTGTTTCAGCCCAAGACTTGTGGTTTAACACATTGTTCAGGTGCGGTTTGCACAACAGCAGGCGATGTAGCCGCGAACTGGAGGATTGAAGGCGGGGAGTTTCTGCACGAAATTAATGCACCGAATGGGATGGAGATAGAAACAGACTTTTCGCATGTTTTAACTTGAAGCTGAGCGTATACTGTTTACAAAGTGGCAAACACATTAACTGTCCCGCGTCAAGGTCTTATCGTTAGCGCAGTGGAGCATAACTCTCCTGCGTATCGTAGTGGTATCAGGCCGGGAGATGAAATTGTGTCTGCGGGGGGGTTTGATATTGCGGACATTGTAGATTTTAGATTTCATGCAAGTGAACGTGAAGTAAACATCAAATTCAAGCGTGAAAATGTTTACCATTCAGTACAAATTCTCAGAGAATTTGGCGAAGATATTGGGATTGTATTTAAGGATTCACTTGCTGATGGCATACATACTTGTGACAATAAATGTGTTTTCTGTTTTATTCATCAGATGCCGAAGGGAATGCGAAAAACGCTTTACTTGATGGATGATGATTTTCGATTAAGCTTTTTGCACGGGCATTACGTGACGTTAACGAACTTAAGTGAGCATGAGTTTAACCGCATCAAGACGCAAAAACTTTCTCCAATTTACGTGAGTGTTCACTCTGCGAACGAAAAGCTACGTGGGTTCATGCTGGGAAGAACACAGCCTACAGCCATAATCCCGAGGCTAAAAGAGTTGCATGAAGCCGGGGTTGATGTTCATTGTCAGATAGTGCTTTGCCCGGGATTAAACGATGGAAAATCTTTGGAGGAGACAGTTTTTGCACTTGCTAATTTGCATAAAAGTGTTACTGGCTTACGCGGGGGGGTGGAAAGTGTGGCAATTGTGCCGGTTGGTTTAAGTAAATACCGCGAACATTTGTATCCGATAAGAAGAGTGAACAAACAATATGCAACGAGTTTTCTTTCACAATCGAAGAAATGGCGAAAGGAGTTATCAGAGAAATTAGGCACAAGTTTTGTCTTTCCTTCAGATGAGTGGTTTTTCTATGCTGAAAAGCCAATACCATCTCGAAAATGGTATGAGAATTTTCCGCAATTTGAGGATGGAATCGGCACTTGCCGTTTGTTCATGGATGAGTCTTACAGGTATTTAAAAAAACTTCCATTGGAATCGGCATCACAACAGGAACTCACACTGATTACAAGTCATTTACCGAGCAAAATCATAGAAGAGTTCGCTAACCGACTAAACGAAATTAAGAATGTGCGATGTGAAGTAAGAGTCATTACTAACAGATTCTTTGGGGATGGAATCACAGTTGCGGGATTAATTACAGGCAGTGATTTGGTAAGAAACATACAAGAGTGCTCCCCTTCAGGCATAGTGGCAGTACCCGATATCACATTGAAGGACGGATATATGTTTTTGGATGATGTAACCCTCGAAGATGTTCGCTCGATGACGGGATGCGACATAAGGAGTTGTCCTTCGAGGGCAAAGGAGTTTATAACTCAGTGGCTGATACCCCTTATGAAAGGAACTTAAAAAACATAAAACCTATAACAAACTAAACAGAAAATACACACTGGGTGCGGCAAACAGCATGGAATCAAACCTATCCAAAAACCCACCATGTCCGGGCAAGATGGATCCGGAATCTTTTGTACCCAGTTTCCTTTTCCAGAGACTTTCGAATAAATCTCCCGCTTGTCCCATAACTCCCACCGTCAACCCCAGATAGAACCCATAAATCAGTTCGACCCCCCCCAGCTTTGAAAAGCACAAGCCTGCGAGAAGCGAAAAGACAAGGTGACCAACCGCTCCTTCGACGGTTTTACTCGGGGAGATCTTTGGGGCGAGAGGATGTTTTCCAAGAGATTTGCCCACAGCATATCCGGCAATATCGCCAAACCAAACACACAAAAAAACGAGAAGTAAGAGAGAGGTAGATGTGAACTGAAAGATCTCATTTCCTGATGAGATATGGAACTCTCTTAAAAAAACTAAAGAGCTGAATGGAATGAGCGCCCAGAAACATTGTAAGCCTATGGCTCTTGCTTCAATATTTAAGAGCCCGTGAGATAGAAACAGAATAACTGCAACACATACACTTCCCATAACCAAGTAAGGAGTAAGGGAGTTTTTATTGGAAGAGGTGAAAAGTACGTAAACCCACAAAAAATAAATAATAACACTAACAAATAACAATCTCTGTTTTTCAGCACGTGATATTTCGATAACAAAAAACAAACCGATTAAGGCTACCAAAACCTTAATCGGAATAAGTGAATCTGCAAGTGCGACATAAACGAGAGGGGGTATTCCTATTGCTGATGTCGCAATTCTGTTTTTCAGCACTACTTACTTTTTAATCCGAGCATATACAAAGCAATTTGCACTCTGTTTGTCGCACCTAATTTGTTAAGGATGCGTGAGACAAGGTTTTTAATGCTTTGTTCGCTGAGTTCCAATTTCTGAGAGATTTCTCGGTTGCCGTATCCCTTTGCTATAAGCCTCGAAATTTCCGTTTCTCGTGGCGAAAGAGGACCTCCTGTTGGGATTAAACCAGTTTTTGGGTCAACAGGTGTAGGCGCATTGTATTTCTGTCCTACGGCGACAGTCATGATGGCTTCTTGGATTTCATCAAAGTCAGCATATCGGTCTACAGTACCGCAGATGTTCATGACATAAGGGAAGTTTCTTCTTTCACCGTTTATGTAAATTAACACCCGCATGTGTGGAGCAGCATTTGTAATTCTTACTCCTGTGCGTTCTCCAATGCTTGACATCATTTCAGAATCGGCTAAAAGGATAGCGGCATCATACGTTTTTGCAAAAGCGAGAAGGTCGGATGGCTTGGTGGTTTCAGCCACGATTTTATATCCTGCTTTCTGCAAAGATTGCGATAGTCCCAACAATGTCATGGGCTCACTAATTGCAAGCATAAGGGTAGGTTTTGGTGATGCTCCACCTTTGGAGGAAGTTTTTTTTGCCGTTTTGGGCTTGGGTGCAGTCATAGTCATATTTTTTTCCTTAAATGTTTTTCTTGTTTAACTCGAAGCGTTGTTCGTTTGTGATTATAGCACAAGACAGAGCATAGAGGTTATCTTTGGGTTACATTAACAAAAAAAGTGAGATAAAGTCACTCACCCATAAGTAAGGTGATTTTACGTTTGATTCTTTGAAGGGCGTTGTCAATGGTTTTTTGTCCGCACCGAATTTCTCTCGCCATTTCTCGGTAGGACTTGCCCTCAAGATATTTTTCCATAACTTCCTTTTCCAAATCACTGAGTAAAGGTCTCATGGCTTCACTTAGGTTTGCCGGAATTTGCCAGCCGAAAAGGACCTCTTCAGGATTTACGCTATTCTTGTCAGGGATGGTATCGAGTAGGGTGCAATCCATATCATCTCCTTGCGGATTTGAGTTTAAAGAGAGGTACCCATTGAGAAGAAGGTGCTTTTGTCTGGTCGCGGTTTTTACGGCAGTGATAATCTGCCTTGTTACACAAAGTTCTGCAAACGGGCGGAATTTCGACATGCGGTCGTCTCGGAAATCTCTGATGGCTTTGCATAGTCCGATCATTCCTTCTTGAACCACATCTTCATGGTCTGCACCGAGTAAGAAAAACGATCGCGCTTTTGTTTCGACGAGAGGACGATACCTAAGCAAGAGAAATTCAGCGGCACGCTCATCTCCCCTGCGTGCACGATGTACGACATCTTCATCGGTAATTCCGTTGAAGAAGCCTGAGATATCAAACCCATAGACCGCCAACTGCTCTCCCTTCCAACTTCTCGCAGTTTTTACTTGCGAAACAACACTCCACATAGGATAGAGGAAACAGTTAGCCGGTGTCAACCAGCGGGAAGCAGTGCTCGTGGAAAACTCGTGGATAACTTATGGATTAACCGTAACCGCTATTTTCCCTACCCAAGGCTGCTTTAACCCGTATTTATCGCGAATTGTGCAAGTGATGTTGAACTCTCCTGGAATTCGAAACTTATGAAACACCACTTGTCCGCTTGCATCTTCTTGAATTCCGTCTTTGTCGTTAAAGTCCCATGAGTGTTCTAATTGTGTGTAGCCGGCTTCAGCAAGTGCGTAAAGTGCGAGTTCTTGGCCAAAACCGACGTTGATATCGCGGTGTGAGAGTGTGCCTTGAATCGGAGTTTGGTCTGTTACGATTCGCACTTCACTTACATAAAAAGTTGCTGGTGCATCGCCTGCAAACATTATCGCTTCGACTTCTTGATTGGTCCGCATAAAGCCTGGAATCTTTTGAAGAGGAATACCTGCACGCCGCCAGCGATTTGTAAATCCGGAGGGAGAGTAGAATTTCAAAACCGCTTCGCTCAATTTCCCATCTGACGTTCGGATGACGATTCGCATGTTTTCCATTCGTTTCGTTCGGTCCCCTGATGGCTGACCGGTTTCACCTACCACGTAAACATGTACGCCCAGCATGTTTTCCGGATTTTTGGCTTCGCTTGCAAGGTTGACTGCTCTGGGAAGCTTCATTACTCCGCCTTGAGCAAATGTGCTTGTGGTGATTTTTAATGACCGTGCACTTGTCTCCACCACTTCATTTGAGTCAGCAATTGTTCCTCCGCCCCAAGCACTTAAAACGTATCCGTTGGGTTCAGCGGGTTGTCCGGAATACAATCGAATATCCGTGACTTGAGTGGTTGCCAATGTCAATCCTATTGCCAATGCTGTGGTCATTCCAATTCCTCCGTTGTGTTAGTTTGCATCTTTCCACAAAATCCTTTCGATATTTTCTGCTTTTCCTGTTTCGTTGCAAGTGATCACAACTCCTGATACGATACCCGCCCCGACAGCGGGTTCGAAGCGTTCCGGCATCAGAGTTAAAAATCTTCTCAAAACTCCTTCCTTTTCCATGCCGATGATTGAGTCCCTTGAACCGCACATGCCGACATCGGAGATATATGCAGTTCCTTTGTGTAAGATTCGTTCATCGGCTGTTTGAACGTGGGTGTGTGTTCCCACCATGGCTGTGATTTTGCCATCAAGGTACCACCCTAAAGCGTTCTTTTCGGATGTGGCTTCGGCATGAAAATCCACAAGGATGGGCTTGTTTCCGATTTCCTCAATCAGACGCTCTGCACAGCGAAAAGGGTCATCGTACTCAGCCATAAACACTCTTCCACAAAGGTTGATAACAGCTAATTCTTTTTGGTTTTTTTTGACGAGTACATGTCCTTTGCCGGGTACGCCAGCAGGATAGTTCGCAGGTCTGATGATGCGGGATTCTTTATTTAGATATTCATAAGCTTCTTTTTTTGCGAAAGTGTGGTTGCCGAGTGTAATTAAATCGATACCAAGATTTAGCAAGGAGTCTGCTATATCAGGGGTGATGCCGATACCGGCGGCGGCATTTTCTGCATTTGCGATGATGAAGTCCGGAGAGTAAGTTTCCACCAAAGAGGGAAGAAAGTTTTCAACAGTGTTTCTCCCTTCCTTGCCGACTATATCGCCTAAAAAAAGAATTTTCATTATGTGGAGCTAGATAGTGTAGAGTACCTCTGATCCTTATTGTTCAATAGTTTCCAGAACGGCTTGAATGGTGTCTTTTGAAAATCCTGCAGACCATAGCGCTCTTGCGGCTTTATCTTTGGGCTTGCCTCTGATGAGAGCGAGTGCTTTGTTTATGTTTTCTTCGATTTCCGAGATTGCTAAGTTCGCAGACTCTTGAGGCGCTCCGCGCTTTCTGAGTTCCAGATATATTCTTCTTTTGCCCCACTTTTTATCTTGTGACCAGCGTTCTGCTGTGCGTTTTGCTAAGGAAGTGTCATCAATTAAAGATTTTTCTGCTAGCTCTTGTAAAACTAAGTCTGTGGCTTCCTGTTTGCATCCGGCTCGTTTACAGCGTAATCGAATGTCAGATGCGAAACGGTCGCGCGATTTTAATGCTTTCAACGCGACCGTCATCGCATAAACGTATTCAGGGTTATCCTGCTGTTTCATTCTTCATCTTCAGCATCTCCGCCCACTAGTGCGGCTGCATATGTGGCGGTACTTTTTTCAAGAATGGAGCGCACTTCTGTTTCGATCTCTTGGTAGATTTGAGGATTGGATTCTAA
>CAZSPF010000001.1:116234-125172 GCA_964608695.1 uncultured Fimbriimonadales bacterium
GAGTTGCGTTGCGATATCTAGGAGGTCGCCTGCTTTGCATACACCTTTCCCGAAGATGATGTCAAACTCGGCTGTTCGGAAAGGAGGCGCAACTTTGTTTTTCACTACTTTGACTTTTGTTCGCGCACCGATGGCTTCCTGGCCGTCTTTGAGAGTTTCTGCTCTTCGGACTTCGAGCCTGACGGATGCCCAGAACTTTAATGACCGTCCACCGGGAGTGGTTTCAGGATTGCCAAACATAACGCCGATTTTTTCGCGTAGTTGGTTAATGAAAACCACAGAGGTTTTGGTTTTGCTTATGTGACCGCCGAGTTTTCTCAATGCTTGCGACATCATTCGTGCTTGAATGCCGACGAAAGCATCGCCCATTTCCCCTTCAATTTCTGCTCTCGGAACGAGTGCTGCGACGGAGTCTAAGACTACGATATCAACAGCACCTGAGCGGATGACTGCATCCATGATTTCCAATGCTTCCTCTCCGGTAGCGGGCTGTGAGATATACAATTTGTCTACGTCCACACCTAAGGCTTTTGCATATTCGACATCAAGTGCGTGCTCTGCATCCACGAACAATGCTAAACCGCCTTTCTTTTGTGCTTCCGCAACTGCGTGAAGTGCGATGGTGGTTTTTCCTGAACTCTCAGTTCCGTAGATTTCTGTAATTCTTCCTCGTGGAATTCCGCCAACACCTAAGGCTACGTCAAGACTGATGGAGCCTGTGGGTATGGCTTCGACTCTGTCTGTGCTGCTATCTCCGAGGCGCATAATCGCGCCTTTGCCGAAAGCTTTTTCGATCTGGTTCAAGGCGACTTTCAGTGCCTGCTCTTTTTCTGACATGTTCTCTTCCTGTAGTTTAGTATGCTTCTCTTGCTTAGGTTTCTCTTGTACCCCAGAAGCGCCATTTCGACTTGATGCCATATTATTCCTCCAAAGTGAATTCCGGATTAAGTACCGGTAGACAATATTCTACCGTAGACATTTGTCTATGTCAAGAGGGTACAAAGGTTTTTTCAAAGAAGGATTCTGCGATCAGCGTAAAGAATACTAAATTGAAGAGCAACATGCACACTTCATCCATTGCGAAAGCGGGCGCACTCTTAAAACAAGCGTTTGGGGAGGAAGCGTCTTTTCGTGAAGGGCAACAGGAAGCCATACAAAGCCTGCTTATCAGAGGCACGAGAAGGCTGGAGGTGCAGAAAACAGGCTGGGGTAAGAGCGTTGTTTATTGGATTGTTACTAAACTTTTGAGAGACGAGGGAGGTGGATGCACGGTTGTTGTGAGCCCTCTTCTTTCGTTGATGCGCAATCAGATTTTACTGGCAAAGAAATTTGGTATACGAGCAGAGACCATTAACAGCACAAATCGTGATGATTGGAATGCGATTATTTCATGCATTCGAAAACAAGAAATTGATATCGTTTACATTTCACCGGAACGACTATCGAATCCTGATTTTAGAAATACGGTGCTTCCGTTTTTGGAAAGCACGATGGGAATGTTAGTGATAGATGAAGCGCATTGTATCAGTGATTGGGGACATGATTTTCGACCGGATTACCGAAGGATTTTGCAAACCATTGAAAGATTGCCAGATCACGTTTCGATATTAGCAACTACTGCGACAGCAAATGACCGTGTGATTGATGATATAAAAACTCTTTTTGGAGATTGCCTTGTGGTTTCTCGCGGTTCTTTAATGCGCGAGAGTTTGAAGCTCACAGTTTTTTCTTTAAAAGATCAGGCGCAAAGACTTGCATGGTTAGCGAAATATGTACCAAGACTTCCAGGAACAGGAATTATATACACCTTGACCATTAACGATGCGGAAAGAGTGGCAGAATGGCTTAAGCAACATAATGTTAATGTGCACGCGTATCATTCGAAATTAGAGCCGGAAAAAAGAGAGCAATTGGAAAACGCATTTTTACAAGACAAAGTTAAAGCGCTTGTTGCCACCACCGCACTCGGGATGGGATACGACAAAGACAATGTAGGATTTGCTGTGCATTTTCAATTTCCGGGCTCGATAATTCAATATTATCAACAGATTGGAAGAGCGGGCAGGAATTTAGCAACTGCACATTGTGTTTTATTGGTGGGTGAAGAGGACGAGGAGATTACACAGTATTTTATAGATTCTGCATTTCCGGATGCGTTGACTTGTCATCTTGTTACGTTAGCATTAAAAAAAGGCGCAGGGGCTGTAGCGGAGATTGCAAATCTTACAAACAAGGCGCTTACACAGATAGAAAAGGTATTGAGTTTGATGGATGTGGAAGGTGCTGCGGTGGCGAAAAACGGAAGATTTGTATTGGTGAATGAAAACTGGAAATTCGACAGAGAGCGTGCTGAACGTATCACATCACAACGCATAGCAGAACTCGATCAGATGAGAGAATATATCGAGCATAAGGGCTGTAGGATGTTATTTCTGGCACATGCATTAGACGACAAATCGCAAGAGCCGTGCGGAAAATGTGACAATTGCAAACCTCACGCTCCGATTTCATTACCGGAAGAAATGGTACGGGAAGCGATTACGTTTTTACAGTTAGATAATCAGATCATTAAGCCTAGAAAAAACTTTCCTTTTCGTACGGAATACGGGGGGGTAATCAAAGAAGAGTACCGAAACGAAGAAGGGATTGCACTTTGCGTTTATAATGATGCGGGATTGGGGAAGCTTGTTCGTGAAGGAAAGTATGAGAAAAGGAGATATTCTGATGAACTCATTGCTCCGTGCGTGCAAGCCATTCGAAAATTCAAAAAGAAACCGGATTGGATAGCGTGGGTGCCGAGTTTGAAACGAGAAGAGATGGTGGAGGATTTTGCAAAACGCTTGGCTAATGCTCTTGGGATCCCCGCGATTTGTGCAGTGAGAAAAGTTAAAAACACTCAAGAGCAGAAGGAGATGCAGAACTCTTCTCATCAGTTTACAAATGTTTGGGGTGCGTTCAAAGTGGTGGAAACGCATCACGGGACTTGCTTGTTGTTTGATGATATGATAGATTCCGGTTGGACAATGACGGTTGTGGGTTTTGAATTACGAAAAGCAGGAGTTGAAAGAGTGATTCCTTTCGCGTTGGCTTCTGCCACATCGAGGGTTAGATGATGAACAAATTTTTTGCGATTGCACTGAATGCGGATTTATTGGAAGATGTTTCACCGATCAACAGAAAATCATGGCGCATACTGAAAGAGGTGTTTTCAGAATTTCATGATGAGTTAGAGTTATTAAGATGGAGCGAAGAAAATTTGATTTCTGAAGAGATTGAGAAAGTGCGTGCGGTAGTGGAACGGCAGGAAGAGATAGAGGCGATATTGCGTGATTGGAGGAATGCAGGTGTAACTGCCATAAGTGAGTTTGATGAGGAGTATCCGAATCGATGGCATGAAGTTTTAGGGGAGAAGAAACCAAGTGTGCTATTCGTTGCCGGTAATGTGAAGTTGTTACAAAGAGAGAGTATTGGTGTAGTTGGCTCTCGTGATGTGGACACAGAAGGGGGAGATTTTGCCAGCGAAGTTGCGAGCGTGAGCGTGCGGAACGGGTATGCAGTTGTTTCAGGGGGGGCAAAAGGGGTGGATGCAATTGTGATGAGATCTGCGTTTCAAGAGGGGGGGGACGTTATTGGGTTTCTTCCAGACTCTTTGCTTAAGGTTGTGCAATCGAGAGATTTTCGAGAAGTGATGGATTCCGGAAAGGCTGTGTTGGCGTCAGCAGTTTCTCCACTCGCTCCTTTTAATGTGGGAAATGCAATGGCGCGGAACAAGTTAGTATACGGACATGCGATTGCGACGGTCGTGGCTTCTTCGAGTGATGGGTCGGGGGGGACATGGGCGGGAGCGACTGAGGCAATAAAACATGGCTATGGAATAGTGTTAGTTCGTGATGGAGACAACGTACCGGATGGTAACAAGCGACTGATAGAACTGGGGGGTGTAGCGGTGGCAGATGTTGAGATGGTGATGAAAGCGATAAAAGAACGGGCTAAACCTGAGGGTCTGGCTAAGCAGGGTCGGCTGTTTTAAGAAGTCAACGGTTAATCTGTGAACTTGCCTTTAGTGTAAGTTCCAGTTCACAGATTAACAATCAGCAAAACCTTCTTCCCATGTTCGTGTGCGGTCGTGGTTACGGAGGTCTATTCCGTAATCGCACATGGCTTTGAACGGAAACAGCACGTTTAGCCAGCCTGCGTAATGCAGGTTTCTGTGTTCGAGTGTTTTATATCCGCTTTCGGTAAGTTTAAAATCTGTTCCTCCATCGGGAGTTTTTTCGAATTTTAATTGAACGGTTGTTCCTTCGAAATATGTAAAATCAAAACTCTCATAAGGAAATGTTTTTATTATGCGGCATGTAACTGTTTCTCCGTTGATAAAAGTTAATTGAAATTCTTTTTCATTTGATTCGGATAATTCCACCCAGAATTTTATTCTGCCCTCATCTGTTGTCCATAACATAAAAGCTTTTTCAGGCGGCGATTTTAAGTGTAATCTCCATGATACGGGAGGGATGGACTGTGAATCGTTAGTTTCCATTATTTTGATTTGGAAAGCGGAAATGCCCGGTGATTTTCTATTTCGTTAAATAGTCTTCTTGATCGGAATATCTATAGTACATACTATAAAAATTCTTGACCACTTCGGATACTCTCATAATTCTTAAGACAAGTTTACATGAGAAAATACATTTTGTAATGAAGTTTGACTTACCCAGAGCGTATAATTAGAACTGAAGATGGCACAGGTACAGCGCTTGCCGGAATGGCTGAAAATCCGTATCCCCCGTCCCGAGACCATAAAAGAGGTTGAGGGCATGATGCGCATGAAGCGTCTTCACACCGTTTGTGAGAGTGCTCGCTGTCCAAATTTGCCCGAGTGCTGGTCGAAAAAGACTGCCACTTTCATGATTTTAGGGGATACCTGCACTCGCGCGTGCGGATTCTGTGCGATAAAGGTGGGGAAGCCGTTGACTGTTGACCCCGATGAGCCGATGCATGTGGCACAGGTGGCAAGGGATTTAGGCTTGAAGCACATAGTGGTTACAAGCGTGGCAAGGGATGATTTAAAGGATGAGGGAAGTGCGCAATTTGCGGAAACGATAAACGCGATACACGCTGTAATCCCCAAGGCTATTGTAGAAGTGCTTACACCGGATTTCAAAGCCAAGTATGAGTTAATAAGGACAGTATGTGATGCGAAGCCAGAGATTTTCAATCACAACATCGAGACGGTGAGGCGCTTGCAGACTATTGTGCGCCCACAGGCGAGATATGAGCGTTCTTTACAGGTGCTAAAAACCGTCAAAGAGATAAACCCAAAGATTTACACGAAATCGGGAGTCATGTTGGGTCTTGGTGAGACACAAGAAGAAGTGATAACTACGCTGAAAGATTTAAGAGAAGTTGGTGTGGATGCCGTAACTATTGGGCAGTATTTGCGTCCGACAATGCGGCATCTGCCTGTGAATGATTTTATTCATCCAAACAGGTTTAAGGAGTTTGAGAAGATAGGAGAAGATTTAGGATTTATTTTTGTTGCGAGTGGTCCTTTTATTCGCAGTTCATATAATGCCATAGACTTTAGCAAGAAGGTGATGGCTGAACGTCTTGCCGAATTGGAGGCATAGCGTATAAGGGTTAAAAGATTAGTTTTAAATTTGATTTTGTGTATTCCAACGCTTTTAATTGCGGTGTGGAGTGCGGCGTACTTTGTCGAATATTTGGAAGCGCTACAGGGACCGTATTCTGAGTTACGATTTAGTTTTGAATCTGAAGAAGGGTTAGTTACAGTTATCGGAAACAACGTGCATATTGACCCGCGAATGGGAGAGATAGTTGCAGAAAACGTGCGTGTTATTGATGCATTGAATTTATCTGCGTTTACAGCAAACAGCGTTGAGATAAAAGCACCGCTTCCTTGGTTGAGAAACCCAAAATGGGAAGCGGTTATTAAGGGGGGGGTTATCGTTGTAAAAAGAGGAATGGATGGTAAATACTCATGGGAAAGGTTGTTCCCAAAAATAACTGATGAAGAGGCTCCTGATCTACCATTTCAAGTAAGTTTGGAAAGAACAGTCATTTATTACACAGATTTGCAGGACGAAAAAACACACTGGACGATTGATGCAAGGGATATTAGTTTCGAGGGGATAGGTGAGAAGTGGAGATTGATTTTCGATGGCAGCATTTCCGAAGTTGGGGAGTTGTATGCAGTTGTTGTTTCCGATGAAAGCGGCGCGATTCAAACTCAATTACGAAGTGGGGGGGCGGAGTTAGCCGCTTTGAGAAGGTATTTTGCGAAACTCCCAGAACTGTCAAATGAAGATATCGTAAGTTTTTGGGATGCTGAGAAGGCGTACTTTTCCGGCAGTTTGACGGCAAGAAAACAAAAAGATGAGACTTGGAGTTTTCGTGGGCTTGCAGACATAGATACGAAAAACCTGCGGCTATTCGAGCGTGATTTTGCGCAAGCGAGTTTCTCCGGAAGTTTTCAAGAGAATTATATTAACGGAAGGTTTTTATTTTCAGGGGGGGGATATTTTGCAGATGCCGTGGGATTGATTGCATGGAGACCGGATGTGAAAACTTCTTTGAGAGGGAAAATTCGGGTTGGCAATGAAAGAATTGCAAAAAACTTTCTAAAGAAGGATTACAGACTTCCTAACGATCTTTCATTTTCGGATGCTTTTTATGAGGGTTTACTTGAATATGATGATGCATGGGTTTTATCAGGAGATTTAAAAACAAAGAAAGTAGGTTATGGAGATTATTTTGCTAATGATGTAAACACTAAGATAGTTTCGAATGGCAAGCAAGTGCGTTTTCATGATATTCAAGCAAGTGTTTTTGAAGCCGGTGTCGAAGGTATTGTTGTTTTGAATTTAGACAAAGGGAATGAATTAGCAGGAAGATTACACGCGAAAAGTTTGAGTGTTGACAAGATAGATGCAATTAAAAATCAAGATATTTTATCTGGAAATTTGGATATTGCTGTTATATTATCAGGGAGCATTGATCAACCAGTATATGCTGTAAATGCGAACGGAAATGTTACTGCTCGATTCAATTACGAAAATAAAAAGTTTGAAAACGTTTTTCGTATAACATCACGATTGGAAGGTGGATCAGAAAAATTAAAAATTGTTTCCTTTGTGGCTGAGGGTGATCCCGGAGTGTTTACAGGTAACGGAACATTTAACATTAGTGCAGGAGAATTAAATCTCGAAATATCCGCTCATGCGCTTGATGTTAACGAGCTGTTTTCCGGAGAAGAACTTGAAGGCACAATTTTTGGGAAAGCAACAATATCCGGGAAACTCGATAATTTGTTTGCAGATGCACGGGTTGAAGCGTATTCTGCTCGATACAATGCGTGGCAGCTTCCGTTTGCTTATGCTGATTTATCACTTCGAGGACAGACGTTGTTGGTTCCCGAACTTTTTTTGCAGAGTGGTGTGACGTTGGTAAGGGGGGGTGGAGAAGTTTCTTTACAAGATAAAACCTTATCCGGTTATGGATCCATTATGGATGTGTCTTTTTCAGAGGTGACGGATAGCATGGTGCAAGGATTGCTTTCCGGCAATTGGGCGCTTGCGGGAAGTTTTGACGAGCCGCTATTATCTGCTGATATTTCCGGAGAACAGATTTTCGTTGATAGAATTCCATTATCGAATGCACGCATAACAGCGAGTGCGGACAAACACGGGATAGTGCTTGAGAACTTGTTTGCTTCGATTGGCATGGGTACGATTACCGCAACTGGCACATTTCCATACGAATCTCATGGTGCGTTGCGAGTGATTGCTGAAGATGTTCCTGCAGATATATTTTTGGATTACTTAGGTGCAGATGCCATTCCTTCCGGAAACATTCAAGCAGAGTTGCTGGTTAATGTATTTGATTTAGAATTAGTGGATGCAACTTTGGATGTTTCTTTATCAAACATAACAATAAACGATGAGCATCTTGGGGGGGGATTTGTTAACGCAAAATATAAAGAAGGAGATTTGCTTGCAAGTATCGAATTCGGGAGTTTGCAAGGTTTTTATATTTTAGAAAACGGTTATTATAATTTTGATTCCAATGAGATAAAGGCAGAAATAAGTGCACTTAATGCAGACATTCCAACTTTGGTGCGTGTTGCAAACAAAAATTTAAGAAAAAACTTGCAACCGGAAACAGTAGATGAAATCAACAACATATTCGGCGCATTGTCATTAACTGCAAATATAGGGAATGTTTTGGAAGATCCCAGCATCGAGGTTTCTTTGAGCAGTAGAGATTTATCTTATCATGAAACGCTCACACCGGAAGGCAGAATGCGTGAATTGGGTGAATTATATTTTGAGGCGAGAAGAGAGAATAAAGTCTGGGAGATTTTAAAATCAGAATTGGTTGGCGGCCCTGTTGTATTTCGTCTTTTAGAAAGCGAGAAGAATTATTTTGTAGAAAACGGAGATATTGAATTAAACGGTGAGATCTCCAAAGCGGATTTAAGCATGATTACAATGTGGGTTCCCGAATTAAAAGAGTTATCGGGAAGCTTGTACGTGCCTTTTATTGTGAGAGGGGAATCGCGTTCTCCGGAGATTATCGCATCTGTAAATGCACGTGATTTGCGATATGGAGAATTTGCTACAGACGGATTGAATATAGATGCGATTTACATTAAAGATGGTGCAATAAAAACAGATGATTTTGAAGGCAAGAAAGGTTCGTTATACGTGCGTGGATTTGCTGCAGATTTGATGCATGCACATATCCCGTTTCGATATCCTTTTGAAATCCCTGATGATGAAAAGGTGCTGATTCACGTGGCAGTTCCTCCTCGTGACATCAATGCACTAAGTGCTTTCTTTGGCGGCTTGGATGAGCAGTATACGAAAGGTACTTTCTTAGGCGGGGAATTCAAGATGGAAGGCACTTTGTCTGAGCCTTT
>CAZSPF010000001.1:125185-135315 GCA_964608695.1 uncultured Fimbriimonadales bacterium
GAGCGGGAGTTTAGCGGTAGAAGCAGAATCTTTGAAGTTCGAGGATTTCGAGTCTATTATTAGGCTTCATCGAGCGCAGATAGATTTGGATGAAGACCTTATCCTAAATTGGAAAGCATCTGCCAGCGGAATGCAAAGGGGAGAGTTCCTCAGCGAAGGCAGGGTGGATTTAATTGCACAAAGTTTTCTTGCGGGTTCATTTATTTCTGCAAATGAGTTTCCGTTGTATTTTTCATTTCCGGGAGAAACGTACTTTCGAAGCCATTTGACTGCAGAGAATATCGGCATCGGTGGAAGTTGGAATGAAATATTGATTAGCGACAGCGATCCGGCACTTGGAACGGGAAGGATTGTTTTGCGCGATTCATTTTTAAATGTCGGTGATGAGTTGCCGGTGAGAGAAGTTACAGAGAAGCCTCCGGTTGAAATTGCGTTTAATTTATCAAATATTGATATTAGAGATTTGCGTGTTTCCAGCGGTCCGCTTTTGGCAATATTTAACGGTTCTGCTTCCATTCAACGGACGTTAAGCGACCCGGAGATTCGCGCACCATTCATTGTGGAATCGGGAAGAATAAGTTTACCAAGCGGCGACGTAAATTTGGAAAGGGGGGGGATTGCCACGTTCGCATATTCAAGTTCTTGGTTGGGTGAGGCATCTGCTTCATTACGATTAGAACTACCTGCAAACACAAGGATTTTTGCTTTCAACGGATTAAATGTTCAGAAGTATGATGTGAATTTGTTTATTTCGGGAGATTTGTTCGATGAAAGAGATTTATTTATTGATGCACAAAGCGACCCTCCGGGTTTATCGAGAGACGAAATTCTTGGTTTTCTTGGTCAGCGTCAACTGTTGGAGTCGTTAGGTTCTGCATTTGCGGCAGGATTTGAAACACAACTGACCGGGATTATTACCGCGGCGGCTCCGGGGTTATTAAGTCCTTTTACCCGTGCGCTTGAAGCGGGTTTAGGCTTGGACTACGTGATGTTCGATTTAGGGGTTTATGGCCGTCCTGCGATTATTCTTGGAAAAGAGGTAGGTGGAGGGTTCACAATAGAGTTTCGCAGATTATTAAGCAATGCCCGCGAGGAGTTACCTCAAGAGTACGACCAGATAAATCTTGTTTTTAGACCTAGGACTCGGAACCCTCTGTTAAACAGGTTCAGTTTCTCTTTTGGTGTTGATTCTTCGGGACTTTGGAGAACATCTGCGGGTTATTCGATTCGATTTTGAAAGATGAAGAAACGGTTTAAGGAAAAGGGTGTCTAATGCTTGCAATAGCGCGAAGGCGGCAACGAGGATGAGCGCCAAAGAAAAGGAATTCGAGCGCGTGGTTATGATATATCAGCGCAGGCTATATAACGTAGCATTAAGACTTGCACAAGATCCTGAGGAAGCATCGGAATTAGTGCAGGATACTTTTCTACGTGCCTATCGAGCATGGGATAAGTTTAGGAAAGAGTCTCAAACTTACACATGGCTTTATCGCATCTTGATAAATCTGAATAAAGACAGATTGGCAAAAGTATCAAAGCGACGCGATCTGGAAACATCTTTGGAAGAAACTGAGGAAAAATCAGCATTTGATGTGCCTGCTGATCATCGCGAAAGACCTGATTTCGCAGCAGAAACTTCGGAATTAAGGCAATTGCTGATTGAGGCGATAGATAGTTTGCCAGCAGGATATAAGGAATGTGTTGTGCTAAAGGACATGGAAGGGTTATCCTACGAAGAGATAGCCGAAACAATGGAGATAACCGTCGAAGCAGTAAGGAGTAGACTTGCAAGGGCAAGACAACAACTGCGTTCACGATTGTCTCCCTATTTGAAAATACAATGAACACAAGGAGTGTGGATGAAATATAAATTGCTCATGATTGTTGTAGCGCTGTGTTGTTTTTCAACAGTGTTTGCGCAAAGTGAATTGGTGGGAGAAGTTGTCATACGTGGGAATGAAGTCATAGATGAAGCAGTCATTAAGAATTTAGTTCGCACAAGAGAGGGTCAGCCGTTTCAACAAAGTCAACTTGCACGCGATAAACAAAGCATCGAGTCTTTAGGTGTATTTCAAGATGTAAAAGTTTATGGCTTGTTTGTTTCAGAAACTCGTACTTGGAGAGTTGTTATCGAAGTAGTAGAATGGCCTGTTGTTAATGAAATCAGAATTGTTGGTAACACAGTAATATCTACTGATTTAATTTTAGATGTGTTAAAACAAAAGAAAGGAAGCATCTTTAATGAGTCATATTTGCAAGATGATGCATTGGCAATTGCAGAACTCTATTTTAAAAATGGATACTTTGCTCGTGTTTCAAAATACGAGCCGCTTGAGTCAGATATTTCAGTGATCGAAATTGTCATTGCAGAAACAACGATCAGAAATATAGAGTTTAACGGATTATTTAAAACGAAACGCTCAATATTAGATAAGTTAATGGATTTAAAGCCTGGCGCATTGTTCGAGCAAAGTAAATACGATGAAGACGTGAGGCGATTGTGGGAAACACGTTGGTTCGAAAGAATTGATCCTGAACCACATGAGCCGGAATTAGGCAAACTCGATATCAATTTTAATGTGGAAGAAGCAAGAACAGCGTTGTTTAATGTGGGTTTTTCAGTAGACCCTCGCAACCGATTGGTAGGTTTTGCATCCTATACTGATTCTAATTATCAAGGAACTGGTAAATCCATAGGAGTAAACCTTTCTCAATCCGCACAGGGGCTGGGAACTGGAATTTCGTTAGACTACGGTGATCCATTTATAGATGATAGGCGTACAGGCTTAGAGGTTTCGCTTTATTCGCGTAATTCTTTTAACTTTGGAAGTTCATTTTTTGGCGGAGGCGATGGACTGGATGACAGTGCCAAGTTTGCAAGGAGAAGAACAGGTGTAACTTCGACATTAACGCGTCCTGTTCAAAGGTTCACACGCGCTTTTGTAGGATTGAGGTTAGAAAATGTGTCATCTCAAAACTTTGCGCCTGATCCGGGCGAAGAATTTTTGGTGCAGGACGGTTCAACAATCGTAGCCACATTCGGTGCGACAAGGAACAGAAGAGATAACCCAATGGACCCTGCACATGGTGATTGGGCGAGGATAGCATTTGAGCCCAGTTATGTTTTCATAAAAGGCAATAGCGGATTGAATCCAAATGATCCAACGTTAGGTAACCATTTGTATGTGAAAAACACATTTGAGTACAGACTTTATTACAGCCCACAACCCAAACGAACACCAGCGAATTTTAATGATCCGAGAAGGGTGTTTGCCGGAAGACTAACCTTTGGGACTATTTTAGGTAGCGAGGTTCCGTTTTTTGAGCAGTTCTTTATTGGTGGCACGTATGGTGTAAGAGGTTATGAAGAGGACAGATTTTGGGGGAGGCACTCCGCAATGTTACAGTTAGAATATCGTCATCCGATACAACGCGAGTTTAGCGTTATCGGGTTTGTTGATTATGGCGGTGCATGGGGGGGGTATCCAGGTGTGAAGAATTTTGATCAGACTAAAAACCCAAAGTTTCATTTAGGTTTTGGTGCAGGTATAGCGTTTAAAACACCTTTAGGCCCGATACGTATAGACCTTGGATTTAATGAAAGAGGACGCGGTCGTGCACATTTCCAGATTGGAGGAAGTTTCTAAACATAAATAAAAGGAGTCACTATGAAAAAAATATACACAGTCATTGCCACAGTTGTGGTTATATTTGCGATATTCGCCATTACTGCTTTCCAAGCGCAAACCCAAAAATTTGGAGTGTGTGATTTGTCGAGTGTTGCAAACAATTCAAAATATGGTAAACGAAAAATGCAAGAGATTGAAACTGCCCGCTCGAAATATTTTTCAATCCTTACATTTTTACGACAAAACCCGTTTATAAGCAGAAGCGAAGCACAGAAGTTTCGTGATTTATCTCTAAACAATAGCCTCACACCGGCACAGCAAAAAGATCTTGACGAATTAAAAGCCGGTGCGCAAAGGTTGAGAGAAGAGTTCGAAAGATTGGTAAATATGCGCAATCCGTCCGAATCGGAACAAAGAAGAATACAGGAGCTCGTAATCGCAAGAGAAGAGATAATGCAGATACAGAATACTTGGGGTGAAGAGTTTTCAAGAACACTAAACGATCAGTTTGAAGACGCAAAAGAAGATGTTCATAATAAGGTAAAAGCCGCAGTGAGAAAATTAGGAAGGCGTGATGGGTTTAGTGTGATTTTTGATAGCAACTCTGCGCCATATGCTGCGAATGATGTAACTGATGAACTGCTTAAGGTTATGGACGCAGATAACCCTTAACGCTATCCTGCTTTTATTATTTGGCTGCACAACACCGAAACCTGTTGTGTGGGTTGATGAAAATGCAGTATTGCAATATCTCACTGCGCGTGATGACATCGCAGAAAGTGCAATACCATCAGAATTTATTTCAAAACCGGAAGGAAATGCAATTCTCGAAGGGAAGCATGATTATGTTTCAGTGAGAACGACTACAGAAGAGCGCAAAAAAGATGCAGTTTTTTTGATAGAACAAGAAACAAAAAAAATTCAGCAAGAACTTCAGTCGGTTTATTTACGCAGGTTTCTTGCTGAAGCAGAAGCATCGGAAAAAAGACTTATTGATGAACTCGCCTTCACATCAAGAGAAAGAACAACTGAGTTTATCGAAAGCATAAGCGATTACATCAAAAGAGAAGCGCTTGACTATGGTATGTTAAAAGTACGATTATCTTTGCTTGATGGTGGAGGGGCTATTCCTAAACGTCCCAGCCCAGAGATGCTCCGTCGTTCTACTGTTGAGCGTGCAAGAGTGGAGGAGTCGAAAAGGATTCGCGAAAAGATCTCCGCTTTGGATGCAAAGTTTGAAGAGTATTTGGCAGTTCGTATAGCACAATTTCATACTGCATCTGAATTGGAGTCGCAGAGGATGAAACTGCTCATGCAAGACTTACGCGATACAGCGTATAGAAATGCAGAAAGGGCAGTCGAAACGCACATAAGAGAAACAGGCAGAACCGAAGTTTTCACGCTTTTAGAGCCAGCCGAAGAAATTGTCATTCCCATCGAATCAAAAGAGATTAAATGGGGAGGGCTAACTTTTTATACCGGAATTGACACAGGAGAAGAAACAAGACAAAAGGAAAGCCCGAATATTTCTACTTTGCTTAACATTTGGGTAAGCGTTAAGGGGTACAAACTATCTGCATCACCAAAAGGTGCAGAAAACAAAACAAAGGAATTTATCAATTGGCTAACGACACGTTAGGCTGGACACTTTCTGAAATTGCAGATATTGTAGGCGGAGAACTGAACGGTCCTTCGGATTTAACGATATTGCGCCCCGTTCCTGCAGGTGATGATGACCCTCAAGGAATTACGTTTGCAGAATCCATAGAGTATTTATCAAAAGCAGAAAAATCTGGTGTGGCGGCAGTTATCGTTCATACAGGTTTACAATCGCAGACGAAGCCTTTTATAAGTTGTGAAAACCCGCGCATCGCGTTCGGAAGATTATTGGCGTTAGTTGCTAAAGATTTGCCTTTAGAAAAAACCATTCATCCCACTGCAATCGTATCTCAGGATGCGGATATTGCAGAAGGCGTTTCTGTAGGTGCTTACTGTTTCATTGAAGCGAATGTGAGGATTGCAAGCGATGTGAAAATTTATCCGTTTTGTTACATAGGTGAAAATACTGCGATTGCATCGGGTGTAAAAATATATCCCCATGTAACCATTTATCGTGATGTTGTTATTGGTGAGCGAACGGTTATTCACTCCGGTGCGGTTATTGGTGCGGATGGTTTTGGCTATTTTTGGGATGGCTCAAAACAGAGAAAGATTCCTCAAGTGGGTCGAGTTGTTATCGGTGATGATTGTGAAATAGGAGCACTAACAGCAATTGACAGAGCGACAGCCGGTGAAACAAAAATCGAAAACGGTGTAAAAATCGATAACCTCGTGCAAATCGGACATAACGTTGAGATAGGCGCACATAGCGTAATTGCCGGGCAAGTGGGAATAGGCGGTTCTTCTAAGATTGGCTCGCGTGTTGTCATGGGGGGGCAAGTTGGTGTCGGCGACCACGTGCAAGTTTGTGATGATGCAAGATTTGGCGGACAAACAGGAATCCCGCGAGATATCAATGAACCAGATGATTATTGGGGAACACCGGCAAGAAAATCTAATGATGAAATTAGGATTTCATTACTTGTGGAAAAATTACCAGAGATTTTAAAAAGATTAAAACGTATGGAACAAGAAATAGATACATTAAGAAAGCAAGCGAAATGACTTTTGAATTTCAAAGAAAAACCCTTAAACGTGAAATAGAGATAGAGGGGGCAGGAATCTTTTATGGGAAGCATGCAGAAGTACTTTTAAGACCATTTGATGATGGAATAGTTTTTTCTTATCAAAAGAAAAAATGGAAAGCAGAAGTGTGTCAAGTTCAGAAACATGAATTACGGTGTACTAAATTAGGTGAAATCTTAGTCACGGAACATTTGATGAGTGCACTAAACGCAATGGAAGTAACAGACGTATTGATAGAAGTTTATGGAGAGTCCGGAGAACTTCCCATTCTCGACGGGGGGGCATTTGAATATGCAAGCGCCATTCACCAAACAGGGCTCCAAAACATTGGCAAAAGAAGAAAGTTTTCATTGTTCAACCGTGTACATATGCACGATGAAGATAACCCGTTAAGTACACTCCATATTTCTGTTGGCGAAGGGAAATGGCAATATGTATTTCATCTCAATGAAACATCTGAGAATCCTCAAAGGTTCGAAGCAAAAATAACCCCCGAAGTATTCCTGAAAGAAATAGCGCCGGCAAGAACAATCGCATTTGAAAGTGAGAGAAAGAGCATGCTTGACCAAGGTATTGGCCTTGGCGCAAACGAAGAAAATACACTCATTTTAAGCCCAAACGGGTATCTTAATAAGAACCTTTTCGAAGATGAACCGGCAAGACATAAACTTTTGGACTGTTTGGGCGACTTGTATCTAACGGGGGTTCCATACAGGTTTCTTAATGTTTCCGGAGAGAGATCTGGACACAAATTGAATGCTCTTGCCGCAAAGCGATTATGTGAATTATGTGAATGGGAGGACGATGAATAGATGGATATAAAAGATATACAGAAATTTTTACCTCATCGCTATCCGATGCTTTTGGTAGATCGGATTGAAGAATTCGAACTCGGTAAGCGCGTAAAAGGATATAAAAATGTAAGTGTAAATGAAGCATTCTTTCAAGGTCATTACCCGGGAATGCCTATAATGCCGGGTGTTTTAATTTTGGAATCAATGGCTCAGGTGGGAGCAGTGATGATGTTAGCAGACCCGAACTACGGGGGGTTTACGCCATTGGTTATCGGTTTTAACAACGTAAAATTTAAAAAACCTGTAATTCCCGGTGATAGATTAACAACTGAAGCCGAAATCTTGTGGTTTCGAAATAGTGTAGGAGCGATTAAAGCAACAGCAACTGTTGACGGGCAAGTAGTTTGCGAGGCAGAGATAAGCTTTAAAGTTTTGAAAAACGGTGAGAGCATTTGAAAGACATTCATCCGACAGCCATAGTTGATAAAAACGCAGAATTGTTAGATGATGTAGTCATCGGACCATTTGTGGTTATAGAGGGGGGTTGCCAAATTGGTAAGGGAACAATTATAGAAGCACATGCGGTTATAAAATCAGGCGTCACAATCGGTGAAAACAACGTCATCGGGCATGGTGCTGTGATTGGTGGCAACCCTCAAGATAGAAAATATAAAAACGAACCAACATTTTTAAAAATAGGCAACAACAATGTATTTCGCGAATTTGTTACCGTGCATCGCGCAACGGGAGAAGGGAGATGCACTATTGTAGGTGATGATAATTATTTGATGGCATTTTGCCATTTGGGACATAACGTGACACTTTACAACAACATCACAATGGCGAATAACGTCGGCGTCAGTGGTCACGTGACAATTGAAGATGGTGTGAATATAGGTGGAATGACAGGAATTCATCAATTTGTTCGCGTTGGAAAGTATTCTATGGTGGGGGGGATGTCGAGAGTAGTGAAGGATGTGCCGCCGTTTATGTTAACCGAGGGCACACCATTACGAGTTTATGACATTAACGCGATCGGTCTAAGAAGAATGGGTGCGAATCAAGAGACACGTTTGTCTTTACACAAAGCCTGCAAACTGTTATTCCGCTCGGAAATGGGAATGACGCGCGCGATCGAAACAGTGCGAAGAGAAGTAAAAATGACACCAGAAGTCGAATACTTGTTAAACTTTTTGGAAAACATTGGACAAGGACGTTACGGTCGTCAAGACCAGAAGTGAACGAAAAGCTGATTTTTATTTCTACAGGTGAAGCGAGCGGAGATGCGATAGGTGGGGGGCTCATCGAAGAGTTGCGAGCGCAAGGGTATCAGGGGAAAATTTTTGGATTAGGCTCTAAACGTATGGAAGATGCAGGCGCGGTTTTGTTGCATGATATCAAAGATTGGGCAGCACTGGGCATTTATCAATCGTTAAAAGTTGTTCCGAAAATTCTTAGACAATATAACAAAACAAAAAAATGGATTAAAAAAAATAAACCGGATTTAGTGATTGCCGTAGATTTTGGATTCGTAAACGTGAAACTGTTACGGAATGCAAAGCTATTTGGATGTAAAACACTTTATTTCATGCCGCCGGGTGCTTGGAGGAAAAACAAACAAGGTTCGGACTTAAAAGATGTTTCCGATGTGATCGCAACACCGTTTGAATGGTCTGAGAAGATATTAAAACAGATGGGGGCGAATGTTTTCTGGGTTGGCCATCCCATAAAACAGTTGGCAAGAAAGTTTGAAACTGAAAACAGGATGTTTTTTGTGATTATGCCGGGAAGCAGAAAACATGAATATCAAAATAATCTTCCCGTAATGGCGAAAGCAGTGAACCTATTGTTTGAAAAAGAGCAAGATCTGAAAACAGGTGTGCTTAATTTTGTTATGGTGGCATCTTCAACTGCAAATGTTCACGAAATGCAAAAATTATGGAGTCAGTTCTCAAAAGTTCAGATATCAATACAGCAAGTGCCTTCATTTCAATTTCTAAAAAACGGTGTTGTGTCATTAGTCTGCTCCGGAACTGCAACGCTGGAAAGTGCGATTAGCAAAACACCTATGGTGGTAGTTTATCGAGGGGATAAAATTATGGAATTGGAATATCGTATCAGAAAACCGAAATTTGATTACGTTGCGCTGCCTTCAATTTTGCTGGGCAAAAAGGTCGTTCCTGAACTCATACAATGGGATGCTACTCCGGAACGAATTGCAGAAGAAATAGGCAAGCTGTTATCCGATTCCCCTGAACGCAGGTCTCAAATACAAGACTTCGAAGAGTTAGAGGAAGTGTTGGGACCGGACGATGCGCTTACAAGAACTGCAAAAATCGCCCTTGAACTTATCAATTAAGCCACAATAGAAATTAAGCACGCATGCGGACTTTCAAAAGCCTCGACGACAGATTCAAAAGCCTCTTAAAAAAACACAAGAAGCCGTTGATTGTCGGGTTATCGTGCTCTGCAATTGTGGGGTGGTTGGATTTGCTGTCCATTGCGTTTATCTATTGGACAACCGATGCGATTGCAGAGGGGAAAACGACGCTGCTGGGGTATTTGTGTCTTGCAGTAGTCGGTTTGTATTTGGTGAAGTATTGGTTTAGTTTTGGGCAAACGTACTACTTGAGTTTAGGTGCACAGCATGTTACTGCAGATTTGCGAAACATGTTGTTTAAAAAATTACACGAACTTCCCATTTCTTATTTTAATCGCCAACGCGTAGGTGCGATACAAAGCGTTTTGACTAATGATGTTGCAGTTATGCAAAATGGTATTGGCAGTTTACGAGAATTTATCAATTCACCGATTTCTGTTGTAGGTGGAATTATCGCTTTGTTCATTTTAAGTTGGAAACTCGCCATTGTCTCATTAATTGCGCTCCCCCCCGTCGCGCTTGCAATTCGGTACACAGCACAAAGAGTGCGAAAAGCGCAATTTGAAGTTCAACACGAACTTGCAGGAATGACATCCGTCATGCAGGAATCGCTATCTTCTGTGCGTGTGGTGAAAGCGTTTT
>CAZSPF010000002.1:0-2451 GCA_964608695.1 uncultured Fimbriimonadales bacterium
CTTCACCGCTCATACAAACGCCTTGCGGATATGGGATTTCGTTACTTGGCTACTCATCAATCACCGCAAAAAACTAAAGAGCGTGCAACTGATGGATATTGTTACGTTGTGGAATTTGATAACAAAATCATAGCAACCGTCACCTATTACAACTCACGCCAAACCGCTGGAAGCCCTTGGTATGAACGCGATGATGTGTGTTCATTTGGTCAGTTCGCTGTAGATCCGGAATTTCAATCTATGGGGATCGGAAGCATGCTTCTGGGTTTGGTGGAAAGCAAAGCACGCAAAGAAAACGCAAAACACATTGCATTGGACACCGCTGAAGGTGCGAAACATCTCATAAAATATTATGAAAGACGAGGATATAAGTTCACTGAATTTGTTCAATGGAGTGAAACAAACTATCGAAGCGTTATCATGAGTTTGGAACTAATCTAATCATGTTTTATTGCATCCCTTTGCTTCTTTCGTTTTACTCGTTCTTCAGTTTATCTCCTGAACTGTGCGGAGAATTTATTTGTGCAGATACAACGAATGAAGAAAGATACGAAGAAGAAGAGATGGCTATGATCCATGGGCTAACTAAAGCTAAAAAATAAAAAACGGAAACATTAGTATTTCGTGATAACTCAATTATTAACAAATGTATGGATACAACGGTTACTGCCACAAGCCACGAAACTACAAACCACGATAAACGGTTATATGTAAGTAACACTGCTGACAAGCTCCCGCAAATTGACGAACTTAATGCATAAGGATAATGTACGTCAAGCAAAAAGCTCCCTTGTGAGTTTAAGATAAAATAACTATATAAATAACTAGCCACTCCACGCGTTAACAGTGACACAAAGAAAAATATAGCAAGTACAATCAAAAATGTTATAGGCCTTGATTTTCGAACCATTCAAGATCCTCATCGCAAAAAAATGTGCCAAATTTTACAACCTTAGATTCCACCTTGCCTTCTATCCACATGCTTCGGTATCCCATGTGTCGTGATACAACTGCAGAATCGACCAGCAGGCGTTGATACGGCCCGATAGGGCCTAAATATGAGTCGCTAAGATTTGCTCTAGCCCAATTGACTAACCATCCGGGATTAGTCCCCGTTAAAATCTTACTAAACTGATTATATGTCCACATACCGTCTCCCAACCCTACATAAGAGCATCTCGGAATAGGCTCAAACACCTTGTAATTGATCAGACCAAGTTTATCAAGGAAATGCCACATCAACCCTTTTTCTGTTGTATCTGAGGGACTTACGCAAATTCTTTTATCTATGCGCCGTTCCTCAATTAACTGCCTTACAGTAAGAGGGAATTTCTCGTCATAATCTGTGGCATACATCGAAGCAGCAAAGCCAATTTGTTTTAAATTCGATATATCAACAGAAAATTTGCCACGCTCCTTTACACCAATGAACACAACGCTTATCACAGATACAATTATTATAATAATAATTATCACCACGATAACCTCAATTATCGTGAACCCCTCATTTCTCGCTCTTTGTTTCATCATTCTAATCCGTAATAAAAAGTTATTGGCAAGTACCTGCGGGGCAATTTGGATCGAGTTGTTCATTAATACAATTCCCCCAAGAAATATGGTTTCTTGTATATTTGAAAGTATTGTTCTCGCAGTTCCATCTCACACATTCATATCTTTCTTTTTTGTATGGTGTGGACATTGCACAATCAGGATGCAATATTGCGCCATCCTTTTGAAACCTCGTGTCAAAACTACAATTACCGCAGGGTGGTAAATCTCGAGTCTCTCCGTTATCATCTGAAAATGAAAAAGACTGATGTGCTAAGTATACGACCTCAGACATAAGTGAAGAGTTAGTACCCATAGCTCCTAGCAACGAGATCATAAGCATGCTGAGCACCCATGTAGCCCCTACGCTGAACCTTAGTTCGTCATTATTCATTTATTAGCTCCTAGTATTAATACGTGGGCTTACAATCCATTATACTACCTTTTACAGCCAAAAAACTACTGGTAAATATACCTGTTTTCGTAATCCTGCATAGACACCTGAAGCAGTATGTCCGTTGCATCCCTCCGTACGCTTCGAAAGGAAAATCCAAATATTTCATTGGCGAATTACTTAATCCTTCCTCAACTTAGACTTGAAAAATTTTTACAAATTATATTTTGCTCAAATTCATACCTTCCACTCCTAAAACTTCACAACACGCTTCCAATTCGCCCGTATAGTCGCCAAATATCGCATGGATGTGGTTGCTGGAATAGTTTTGTGCTAACTCCTCCCGTGAACAATCAAACTCCGCAAAACAATGAGGCCATTCGGGAGAAGTCTGCGCTGAAAGTTTCCTATCTACCTCATCACCAAAACGCAAAAATCTTCCGGTAAAGTAATGCATTCGATATCTTCCCTGCTTGCGTGTTAATCGTGCAAATGTAACAACACCTGCG
>CAZSPF010000002.1:2473-5328 GCA_964608695.1 uncultured Fimbriimonadales bacterium
CTCTACGGACGCCCCCCCGCAGGGGAAATACATCGGATTACTGGGGTGCAAAGTAACTTCTTTCCAATTCTCTCGAAAATTATGCGATCTTTTACTAAACCATGGCGCGTGCTCCCCGCTATTTACCAAATCATAAATCCCTTCTCCATCGTACTCCCCCCCCACAGAGCGCACATCTTCACGCGAAAAGAAATGCCGCAAATCCGCAAACAAAACGGGAGTATCCGAAAGGTGATGCAGGATTTGCATGGTCAATGCTCCGTTGCTGTCGCATTCCGTTGCACAAATAATCGGTTTTTTGTTTTCGTCTTCCCAATCCGCGGTATCGTTCAATATCGCTTCGGGAACATCCATGGTAATACCGTTTTTCCATTCCGTGTAATCCAACTGACCAGTCAATCCTAAAAAATCAATCCCTTCCAATTCACAATAGTCTTTACAAGCAAGATAAAACCGTACCTGTTTCGCCAAATGCCCGTCCAATCCGTCTCGCAATCTCTCGTCGTTCCAAATAATCCTCCCGCAATGTTCTTTCAACCATTCCAAACCCGTCATCACCCTGTCATCCGATACCTCATCACAAAGCCATGCAAGTGTCAACTGTGAACGATGAAAAACATGCACACCAAACTGCTCCATCCATTGACTCGGGTCAATGTGCCCCGTATACATGCCCATGCTCGGACCATCGAACTCACCATAGCGCAATCCATGCAATCGTTCCGCTGCTTCTATTCCCTTTTTGCGTTTATCTCCTTCGTGCGATTTCAACCACTGACGTAATTCATCACCTGCAGAGGAATTTAAATCACCTAACACTCTTCCGAACGGGACGCCAAATTCATCCAGCGAACCCGCTGCCGCAAAAAACGCCACCCACCCGGGAAAACCCGGGTTTATGTTCCCTAAAAAACAGATGGGTACATCTGCCGAATGCACATCTCTTGCAGATTGTGCCGCAAAATCCGGAAATGCCCAAACACAGAAATTAAAAATCACCGCATCGCATTTCGCTTCTGCCATTCTCCCTGCCGATTCGATGGCAGTACGGTAGCTCCACACTATTTCACTTGCTTCAACCGGCTCATGCCCTTCTGTCCTAAGCCAGTCTGCTACTGCTTTTTGAAACTCCTTGCACTGCTTTTCCAGCATATCAGCCGCTCGCTTCCGTCCATCTGTGAATGTAATGATTCCGACTTTCATATCTGCAATATTTCGACGTTGTATTTTATTTCCTGCAAAAATTTCACTTTAATCTCTTTAATGATGCAAGAATAGAATTATGAACATAGAAGATCTATGTGATGCATGGTGCATGAACAATGCCCTCAACCTCGAATTCTTCAAACCGATCACCATCCATTTAAATCAAGCCAAAGGCTCACTTGTGTACAGAAAGCGTCAAGGAGTGGAGATTATTGATCCTCGCAAAGTTATCAGCCGAGGAAAAAACCGGCAGGAAGCACGGGATCAGACATGGGAATGGGGTATTCGGTAAGTTACCTCCATACAATTCAACAGATTACTTTGAACTCAGCAAACTCGGAAACCCGTCCTAAATGTAACAAGGAGGAGAACCGTTATGTTGAGTTCTGCATTTTTATCAATCGCTCTTTTGAATTCATCTTCAATCTCTGATTTCAGGTACGTAGATGAAATTTTAATTGACCAAAAACCTTACTTGCGCATCGAAGGACGTGTGAACGAGTTCACTTTTAGTGACCAACACGAAGCCGTATTGGCAGAGAGTCCACACGGTGGATTCGCTGTGGCATGGGAAAGCCGAAGGCAACTCGATGGCAAACCCGGAGTATTCTATCGTGCATTTGACCGCTTAGGAACACCTCTTACACCCGAAACGCGCTCAAGTTCATATAACATGTTTCCCGAATCTCGACCAAGCATAAGTTTTGATACAAACGGAAAACCTGTTGTCGTCTTCGAAAGCCTTTATCGAGACGGTAGTTTAACTGGCATCTTCAAAGGCGATAAGCAAGTAAATGTAAACGCAAAAGGCGAACAGTTTCTCGCGAATATCGCAAGTGATTCAAGAGGCAGACATTGCATAGTTTGGAGCAGTGAAATTGATAGAGCGCAAACACGTTTATTCTGTCGTGTAATTGATAAAGATGGTAACGTAACGAACGAGTTTCAAGTTTCAAAGATCACCTCTGGCAATCAAACATTGTCGTCAATTACTATCTTGGACGATCACGCAATCGTTGTTTGGCAGCAGTTTAACAAGCAAGGACAACCGGAAGGACTATTTGCACAAAAAGTTTCTATGATGGGTTGGACAGTTGGTGAAACAAAAAAAATCGCAGACTCAAATGCTATTGAACCAGTTGTAAGCAGCTATGATAATGGGTTGATCGTGGGATGGTGCGAGTTAGATGAAGACGGCAGCACACGTATACGTGCTCAAAGATTCGATTCTGAGTGGAACGCTATCGGAAACGTGATTTCTCCTGAGATAAAAGCCGGCGATCAAAACGCTGTCGCTATTTCCGCGAGAAAGGACGGCTCTTTTGTAATTGCTTGGAACGAAAGAACTGATAAGCAAAATAACATTTTCATGCGAATTTACGACGCTAACGATAATCCCAAGACAAAACCTTTCATCGCCACAAAGCACACAGATGGTAAACAGGCTCTCGCAGAGGCAACAGGGAGAAACCGTATTTCCTTCTCTAATGATGGAACAATTAATTTAGTATGGAATGGTGAAGCAGGATTGGGAGATGGCAGAGGTGTTCACTTCACCAGATTTATCCCAATGGAATTAGTGTCAACAGAAGGCTATTCACGCCTGATGGAAATTTCAGAAAAAACCTTTGCTAATCTTAATCAACCTG
>CAZSPF010000002.1:5432-9049 GCA_964608695.1 uncultured Fimbriimonadales bacterium
TGGGGAGGCTATGGGATTGAACCACGCTCAGGCGGATTTTTAGGCATAGTGAATACTGGTTGGACACCACCTGACCCACACGTCGCTGTAGGGCCAAATCATTTTGTCGCAATGACCAACGGAGCAATCGCCGGGTTTAATAAAGATGGAACCAAAACGTTCCAGTATTTAATCGAAGGCTCTACAGGTTTTTGGGGTTCTTTAAACGCCGGTGGATTTGTCTTTGATCCTGAAGCAATTTACGACCCACACAGCGGGCAGTTCTTTGCAATGGCATGCGAACGCACGGGGGGGCAATCGTACTTCCTTGTTGCAGTAACCACAAGCGGTAATCCAAATGGAGCTTGGCACAAATATCGTTTCAATGTTTCAGGATTAGTCACAGGAGATATTGATTCACCTAACATTGCCGTAGATAAAGATGTCGTTTATCTCTCAGCTGATATGTATGGAAGCGGTACGAGATACTTCATCATGAACATGAAGAAATCAGATTTACTTGCAGGTAATTCAAGCCCATTGTTTAAAACTATGACCATTAACAGCACTATCGCTTGGGGTTTTCCGATAACTTGGGACACTAACACGCCTGCACAATATATGATTCAACACCACACGTCAAGTAACAACACCACAGTCACTCTTCATGCAATCCAAGACCCATTAGGCTCTCCCACTCGTGTAACGTATTCACTAACTGTTCCTTCATATAGCCCACCCGAAGACCCCCCCCAACAGGGTACTTCGGTTAAAATCGAAACTTTCGATGCCCGCTTCTGGAGTTGTGTATATCGAGATGGGTCGCTATGGGCTACTCATCACGTCAACTCGTCACGAGTAAGAGCAAGATGGTATGAGATTAAAATGAACAACTGGCCTACTTCAGGACAAAACCCAACACTTGTCCAAAGTGGTGAAGTTGATTTCGGGGGAACAATAAGAACCTTCTTTAGTTCGATTTCAGTAAATGCATACGGCCAAGCCGGCGTAGTTGCTGTACGCTCATCACCTACTGAATACATCTCGATTGTAAGTGCAACAAGAAATGCAAGCGACCCATTGGGCTCAATGCCCGTAACAGAAATCGTAAAATCTAATACCGCACCATATACAACCGCAGGAAGATACGGCGACTATAGTGCGTGTGTTACTGATCCATCCGACAACAAACTCTGGGGGCATCACGAATGGGCCGAAGGCAATAGCTGGAGGACGTGGATATTCCCATTGTTAGTTGGAACAACTGTCGAAGAACTCTTAATTCAAAGCATTGTTCCTATCTTTTCAGGTGGACTAACAGGTGGTATAAACGAAATCTCAGCAAGCGACGACAACTACTTAATTGTTCCCCCTGGACTCCTAAGTAGAAATTCAAAAACTGCAAGTATTGTTGACTACATAACAACAACTTCACAATCTAACTTGCAAGGATTGGATTTAAGGCTCGAAATGAAATCTGCTCCTTCTGTTAGCGAAGCGCATATTTATCTTTTAAATCATCAATCAGGTGAATATGACCTCGTAAAAACTCACGTCGTTGGGTTGACAGATACCGTGCTTAATGTTGACAACATTCAGAATCACATGAATTATGTCCATCCCACAAGTGGACAAATCAGAATAAGAGTAGAACTAAAGATAACACTGTCTATAAGAAGCGGCCCAACAGCGTATATGGATGAAGTAAAAGCCATTATTCGTTACTAATCCATATCAAAAACTAATAAAGGCCTTCGGTTACAAACAACCGAAGGCCTTTACATTTTATAAAAGTGTTAAAATAACTTTATGTCAACGAAAAGACTTGAAAATAAACAGATCCTCATTACAGGTGCAAGCAGCGGAATAGGATACGCTTTAAGCATGTTGTGCGCTTCTGAAGGAGCAAACGTCATAGGACTTGCAAGAAATGAAAACAATCTTAAAGAAATAAAAAAAATATATGAGAATAATTTTGATTTTATTCTCGCGGATTTAAAATCCAAACACTCCGTAGAAGCAATAAAAACTTTAAACAAGTTTGATATTGTTGTATGCAATGCCGGAAGAGGATTAACAAAGATGCCATTGGAAACAACAGAGGATGATATTTTAGACATGATACAACTCAACCTCTTCAGTGTAATGCGAACTGTAGAAGGTGCACTACCAAAAATGTTAGAACACGGTCACGGACAAATCATCATCGTAGGAAGCATTTTGGGGAGGGTTCCCTATGCGCCTTGGCGAGCTGCATATAATGTATCTAAAGCCGCTTTGTTAGCCATAGTCACAGGATGGCGGCAAGAGTTAGAGCCAAAAGGAATAACTGTCACTGTTGTAAGCCCAGGACTAACCTCAACCGGATTTCAATCCTCTGCAAATCCGGACAACAAGCCCATCCCTTCAGGCTGGGAAAAACTCAAAACCCTCCCAAGTAGCCAAGCACAAACAGCCGAAGAGGTAGCAGAAATTATAGTAGAAACTATTATTAACCCAAGGGACGAGGTCTATACGCGAACAGAAATCGCCGCTTGGATGGTACATTATTTTGCTCAATTATCCGAAGGTAGGGATATTTTAAAGGACTTATACGGTTATAATAAGTGAAGATGCGAAAGATCGCACATTGGTTTTTCCTATTTGTTCTGCTAACTGTTCAGGTACCGTTAGCAAGCATAAAGTGTGTATGTACTGGCGAGACAACTACAGATTACTCCTCCTTCAGTAAAGACTGCCCCACAAAAACACTGCCCGGTTGCGAGAAGTGTGACTTAGAAAAACACGACCGATGCTATAAAATAGAAGGTAAAGAACCTTTAGATATTCTTAACACTAAAAGCATTAACTTTGTAAACTTCTCATTCGAATATTTTAACCATTCTTTCGAAATAATTATTCTAAATTTCCCGGAGATAAGTTTAACTGTTGATAATTCTCCGCCAAAAATCAGATTCCCTGATTTATTAAGTTTTCTACTGCGTGCGCCTCCTGTCGTTTAATCAAGTGCTTTAGTTAAGCGCTTGCCATATCCCCTATTTGTTTGTTTCAAATATGGACTTATTTTTCGTTCTCAACGATAGTTGTGAGGTAACACATGAAAACAATTATAAAATTTATCCGAGATCATTGGTTTACATTTGTATTGCTAATCGTAAGTTTGGCAATCGTACGATGGGTTGTTTCAACTCAACGCCCCCCCGGAGCAATGACGCCAATAGAAGCACAGGCTATGGACATGACGGCTATGAAATCTCCCCCCGGAGTACAACCAGTAGCAGTTGAAATTGCAGACTATCGAGATATCAGTGCTAAAGAAACATTTCCTGCAACAATAATTGCTTACAACGACGAAAATGTTATCGCACGTATCCCCGGCAGAGTTGCTGAATTAAAAGTTTATCCGGGCGATAAAGTGAGAAAAGGTCAGATCCTCGCACGCTTGGAAGCAGATGAATTTGCATCTCAACAATACGAAGCCAGATTGATGGCACAAGCAAACTCTGCAATGGCAACTGCATTTGAAAGAGAAATCGAAAGATTAAAAACTGCCAAATCGCGCGCGCAAACAGATGCTCTTGCCATGCATGCAGGAGTAAAACGTGCTCAATCAGATTTAGAAACTATGCAAGCAGAAT
>CAZSPF010000002.1:9068-11205 GCA_964608695.1 uncultured Fimbriimonadales bacterium
TGAGATGATTCAACAAGAAATCCATACAAAAGAAGCCATAGCCTCCGAAAAACAAGCAGAGTTGAGATACGCAGAACAAAACTTAGAAAGAGAACGCAACCTATACAAGGCAGGGGCAATTTCGCTAAACGAGCTGCAAATCGCCGAAACTATGAGAGATTCTGCTAAAGCAAAATTGGAAAGTGCACAGGCAGAGATCAATGCATCAAAACGCTCATTAAATGCCGCTGAAAAACGAGTTGAGGCATCTCGCAGCATGCTCAAAGAAGCAAAAGTACGAGAAGAGTCCGCAAAGAAAATGATTGAGGAAACTGAAAAAGAAATCACAAAAGCACAGGCAGAATCGTTAGCCAAAAAACGAGAAGCAAAAGCATCTTCACAATCTGCAGAAACAGCAGCAATAATTTCTGGATATCGAGAATTGCGTGCATTGAGTGATGGGGTTGTAACTGAACGTTTAGTTAGTCCCGGTTCGTTAGTCATGCCGGGAGACATGATTATGAAATTAAAAGTCATACATCATGTTCGCATACAAGCGCAAATACCGGAAAGATTAGGGGGGGTGGTAATCTCCGGTTTGCTGGCCACAATCGTGAGTGGAAGTATAGAGAAAACAGCAACTATCACGAGTGCCTTCCCATCTGTTGATTCGAGCACTCGCACCTTAACCGTCGAAGCATTAGTTGAAAACTCTAACAATAAACTTCTCCCAGGAATGTTCGCGCAAATGACAATTCAACTGAGTCATGAAGGAAAATTTCTGGCAATTAAAAACGAAGCTATTCGCTATGACTCACAAAATAAACCGTATGTATTCGTCCTCACCGAACGGGCGGAAAAAGTTAAACCAGACTGGACATGCACCATGCATCCTGAAATTAGCAGAGACGGTCCGGGAACATGTCCTATTTGTAAAATGCCCTTAACACCAAGAGAACAGACAGGAGACTTTATCGCAAAAAGACACTATCTCTTATTAGGCGCAACGGATGGATTTTACACAAGCGTCTTGGAAGGCTTGAAAAAAGGAGAAAAAGTCATCTGGGCAGGTCACGATGACCTATTCGAAAATGCTCCAGTCGAACCAGTCGAATGGGATAAAAACGCACCAAAAGAGTTACCTGCAGGCACAGGTGAATCAACACACCAACATTAAAACCAAATCGAGGAAAAAACAATGAATAACGAAAGCAAACACGGCTTTGATATTGTGCGTTGGTCTGTTGATCATCCTTACATCATATTTGCGTTTTATTTGGGAATGATTGTGCTGGGGGTTATTGCGATTGGATATCTGATGCCTAAACGATTCATGCCTTACGTAGAAAGTCCGATGATTGGTGTTGTAACAGAAATGCCCGGATTCAGTGCAGAAGAAATGGAGACATATTTTTCCAGTCCCATCGAACAAAGGATGGTCAACATTCCCAACGTCCGCTATATTCGCTCCATAAGTCAAGAAGATTTCAGCATGGTAGTTTTAGAGTTCCCTTATGGCAGTGATATGGCAAAAGCGGAGCGCGAAGTGCAATCTCTTTTAAATATCGTACAAGCGGAACTACCGGCAACCGGAGCAAATTTAAAACCTTCTTGGATATTGCGAATCGACCCATTGAACCTCCCTGTGTTAACACTCAGCTTGACCGGCGATTCGGAAATGGGTTGGGACTTAGCGCGATTGAGAGAATTTGCAGACAATGAAGTCATCAACAGATTCAAGGCAGCAAGTAGAGACATATGGACGATCTCGCCTTATGGCGGCTATCGAAGGCAAATGCAAGTTCGTGTTGACCGCAACAAACTGTTCTCATACGGAATTTCGATTTTGGAATTGCGTGACGCAATAGATGAATACAACGTTTCACGCTCTGCAGGCATTGTAACGAGTGACGAGTTCGAACCTCTTTTTCGTATAGACACACTGGCGAAAAATGCACAAATTGTCTCCTCTTATCCCATCAAAACAATTGGCGATCGTATTGTCAGAGTCGGTGATGTTGCAGAGGTAATGGACACAGTTGTTGAACACCGTTCAGCATTTTATCATTTTTATCATGAAGAATCATTAAACAAAATAGAAAGGCATTACCGAAATGGCAATGAAACAAAAGAAAACTTCAATGACAATAAAAATATA
>CAZSPF010000002.1:11224-27124 GCA_964608695.1 uncultured Fimbriimonadales bacterium
CAGTCGAAAAAGCCATCGCCATAAATATCTTACAAAATCCTGATGCAAGCAGTCCATTAACAATTAATGCAGTAATGCAAATTGCACAGGAATTGGAAAAAGAATATCCAGGAATACGATTTAAAATCGCTTACGATAACTCAAGTTTTGTTGACATCTTGTTTTCAAACATGTGGAGCAAAATGCTCCTTGCCATCGCGTTAACTGCAATATTGGTGTTGTTCTTCTTGGGAGAAGTTCGCGGAACGGTAATTGCCATGACAGCAATTCCCACATCCATGGCTATGGCGCTCATCGCAATGGCACCGTTCGGAATGAGCCTGAATTCTAGCACACTTATCGGTTTGTTTATCGCAATTGGTCGTTTGGTCGATGACGCAATAATAGACATCCACGCAGTCGAACGCCACATGAGGATGGGAAAAGACAGACGGCAAGCAACAATTGACGGCATAGGAGAAGTTCGGCGATCGGTCTTAGGAGCAACTTTGGTTTTAATAGTCGCATTGATACCATTGATGGTGAGTGGAGGAATTACTCAATTAATGTTTGTAGGTTTGGCTTGGCCTATCATTTTCGGTTTAATCGCAAGCTACATCGTTTCAATGACTCTCACGGCAGTTCTATGTGCACGTTACATGCAGCTGCCTGAAGAGCGCCCATCAGGTTGGTTTACAAAAACATTTTTACATCGCTTTGAAATATGGATGCAAAAATTAGAGAAAGGTTATGAAAAACTTATCAGATGGCTCTTGAAACATCGTTTTGCAAACTTCACAAGAATAGGTATTACGGTAATTGCTGGATTCGGTTTTTATTACTTCATAGGTTCGGAAATGATGCCTTTGGCTGACGTAGGTCAAGGAAGCTTACAAATGGAAATGCAGCCCGGTACATCGTTCGCTAAAACTGAAAAGGCTGTAAAACAATTGCAAGAGATTATGATTGACGAAGGAGGTAAACAAGGATGGATACAAAATGCAAGTTTTGAATTGGGGATTGAATCTGGACCTGGAATGACAGGGGGGGCTTATTTTACAGGTTATGGAATGATGCAAGTAAATGGCGTAAACGCAATGATAACATTTAGTGACAAAGACACAGGTAGACCTGATGTATGGAAAATTATTGACAAAATCCAAGAGAGAGCAATGAATGAAATAGAAGGAATACGAAGAATTCAAATAAAAGAAATGGGTAGTGATGTAATGGCAACTGCGCTCGCACCCGTGGCATTAGTTGTTTACGGAAAAGACTTCCACATACTAAACAAAATGGGACAAGAAGTTTTAAGAATCGCCAAAGAAGAAGTCAAAAATCCCCGCACAAACGAAACTGATATCGCTCAGCCATTTGTAAGCTGGGAGATGTCAAAACCAACATACACATTGAAGGTTAACGAAGCAAAAGCTGCTCGTCATGGATTGTCTCCTTTAGTGATTTCCGAACAAGCATATTACGCACTTAGGGGAGGGTTTACAAATGAATACTATCGCTTACCAAATAAACGCCCGATGACAATTCAAATCCGTTATAAAGAAGACCAACGATGGGATTTAACAGATTTAGAAGGAATGTTTATTTCCGGAAAAATGGGCGAACAAATACCCCTGCTTGAATTAGTGCACTTGGAAAAAAGACAAGCACCAAGCTTAATTGAACATGACCAATTTCGCCGTGTAGTGAGTTTTGGTGGATTTTATCGCAAAGATGGCAGACCAAGTATGGACGTAACGATGGACTTACAAATGAGAGCACAGTCTCAAATGAACTGGCCACCAGGATATGGAATCGAGGCAAGAGGTGACATGACGCAAATGATGGATTCATTTCGCATCATGCTATATGGTCTTGCTATTGCAATCATTTTAATTTATCTCATCTTGGTTGCTCAATTCGGAGGATTTTTACAACCTTTACAAATGGTGTTTAGTATCCCGTTAGAATTAAGCGGTGTATTTTTCATGCTTTGGATAATGAACCACGCATTTTCAACTGTATCGATTTTGGGAATCATCGTGTTAAGTGGTATGGATGTTGTTACTGCAATCTTGCTAATTGACCTTGTTTCACAATACAGAAAGCAAGGAGTACCAAGAAACGAAGCAGTAGCAAAAGCATGCCCGCAAAGACTAAGACCGATTTTAATGACCTCGATCATTACTATCGCCGTTATGGCTCCGGTTGCATTTGCGCCAAAAACAGGATTAGATGCATACCAACCCTTAGGGACAGTCATCATCGGCGGTTTGGTAATCGGAACAATCCTATCTCTTTTAGACATCCCAATAATGCACACTATCGTTGATGATATTCAAAGATGGTGGCGAGTGAAAATCAAAAAAGAAGACCCGGCAAATTTGCCGCCCGTGGAGGCTGAGTCATGAAATATATTCTAACTATACTGATATCAATTCTTTCATTATCCTATCGTGGGTTCACTGAACAAAGTGAGAACAAAAAAATTGACTTGTCAAACGCTGAAAGAGTAGCTCTCGAAAATCACCCTTTGATTGCGTCCGCTAAAGCAGAAATAGCAATGGCGGAAGCAAAAAAATACATGCTTTTTGCGCCATTTCTTCCTATGTTGTCCCTAAATGGATATGCGTTTGAAGGAAAAGGATCTATGATATTTCCATCAACTATTAATCCCGTGAATTATGCAATTTCCCCTGACAAGGGTTCCATCATCGGAAATATAACTTTGATGTGGAAAATCTTTAGCGGAGGAAGAGAAAATACAACAACAAATCTTGCACGTACGCTGCTTACAATATCGGAATTTGAGTTACAAGAAATCCAACAAGAAGTTTTGCTTCGCGTAAGAACGGCGTTTGCATATGCATCGAGCAAATACGCGAATTGGCAATCATCCACAACTACACTGCAAGCAACTTTAGAATTAGAAAAACTTACAAAACTGATGTTTGAGGAGGGAAAAGTACCCGAAGTATTCGTGTTGCGCGCACAAGCAGAAACCGCAAAAGCAAAAAGAAATGAAGATTTAACTAAATCAGAGTTCCTCATCGCTATAGCGAATCTAAAAGAATCTATGGGCTTACAGCAAACAACTGAACTCACAATCGGTGAATGGGATCATAATTTTCATTCACCTGAAACAAAAGAATTAGCAATGGATTTGGCAGATCAAACACGACCTGACATGAGAAAATTAAAACAATTTCAAGAATACGCGAAACTTAATACGAGATTATCCTCACAATCTCAATTACCGGAACTTTCGCTAATGGCAATGGCAGATTGGATGAAGACTCGAAATATGCCAAGTGAAAACTCCTATAAAGCAGGCTTAGTATTAAGTTTTCCCTTACTCGATGGAGGGATGAGACAATCACAAATCAGAGAAAACAAATCTTTTGAAGAAAATGTGAACTCACAAATCAAAGCATTAAAACTGCTAATACAAAATGAAGTCATATCAGCGTGGTATGAATGGGAAATTGCCGATTCTCTAATTAACTCAGCAGAAGCTGAGGTTAAAGCATCAGAAGAAGCTTATCGAATTTCACTTTTAAGATACGAAGAAGGTAAAACAATACAAGTAGAAGTCACGCAAGCGCTCGCGGATCTCACGCAAGCACGTGCATCAATTAACGAAGCATATACGTATAAAAAAACTGCATGGGCAAAACTCATGCGTGCAATGGGAATTTCTCATTATCAAGAAAACAACAATAACCCTAAGGAGGTAACTCAAATATGAAAAATAAAGTAAAACCTAAACTCTATCTGTTCCTTTTAATCGGACTTTTGATGCTGGCATTATCCATGTTAATTGGATGTGGCTCAGAAGAAGAAAAACAAGACGAAACGCAGGAAACACAACAAACAGGAGCTGTCCAACCACAGACTGATGACGTCGCACTTGCAGATTTCACAAACGAAAAGGGTGAAATCATCTGCCCTGTAATGAAAACAGTGATTAGCTCAAAAGAAGAGGCTTTTGATAAAACTGAATACAACGGAAAAATCTATTATTTCTGCTGCGGTGGTTGTCCGGAAGAGTTTAAAAACAATCCGGAAAAATATGCGCAATTGAAAACTACCGATGACACTCCTCCCCCACTCGATGATCATGGTCACGACGACCACTAAACAAAAAAGAAGTAGGCGGCTGAGGAAAAATGGAGGAAACCTCAAGCCGCCTTAGGTGCTCAAGTAACGTGGGGGATTAGTTCTGTCTGGCTGTCATGCGTGGTGTAGGGGGAGCAGTTTCCACAAACGCCGTATTCGGCGCTAACAAATAAACATGCTCACCCAACTCTTCCCAAGTGCCTTCTTGTGCGTAATTCACGCCTAAAAGAAAGTCCTTGATTTTTTCTCTTGCAACAGCCTCACAAGAGCATAGGTTAAGAATCTGCTGCTCACCTCGCTTGAATCCGTCAGCGGCTGAAACCGCATCAGCAAAGGTAACAACTTGACGTCTTACTGTAATGTGGTACTTCGGCGTAGGAGCTAACCTCAGATTAGGCACCTTCCCTGTTACCTCTTCTGCTTCTTCGCTTTCGAAGTCTTCGTCGCGAAAGCGACCTAACAAACGTGAGAAAAATCCCGAACGTGTTTGTTCCTGCAACTCTTCCATGAGTTTTCACCTTCCTTTGGTCTTTTTATGAATCTCTTTCTCCAAAGAGCGCCCTTCCAATGCGTACATGCGTCGCACCTTCTTGTATTGCGATTTCAAAATCCTCCGACATCCCCATACTGAGAGTATCCATTCTCTCATCCTTCAAGGACTCAAGAAGACCTCGCATTCGCTTAAAATACAGACGCAAATCTTCAGGAGAAGGATTCGGAGGTCCCATTGTCATAAGGCCTCGAACCCTGATTCCATCCAAAGAATACAAGATATTTACAAATTTTGCAACCTCTGTGGGGGGAATCCCCCCCTTTTGTGGCTCATTCGCAATATTTACCTCCACGAGAACATTCTTCATCCTGCCTGATTTAATCGCCCCCTCCGATACCAAGCGAGCCTTGTGTTCAGAATCAAGTGTCTGAATCCAATCAAAGCACTCCCCGATCTTGCTTGCTTTGTTCGATTGAATCCTGCCAATATAATGCCACTCGATACCTGCCGGGCAATCCGCGCTTTTTCTTAAGTATTCCTGTAGATAATTTTCTCCGAAACTATGAATGCCCGCCGCAAATGCTTTTGATATCTTGTCAGGAGGTTGTGCTTTTGATGCACCTATAATTGTAATCTCTGATGGACTTCTCTTAACGAATAAACACGCTTTCTCTACTCTCTCAGATATCGCTTTTATGCGGTAAGGAATATCCACACCTAATTTTCTTCATGAGGGTACGGCTCGCGAGTATCGAACTTTGCCAACTTCGCTGTTTCCATAAAGAATACTCGCTCTGCAATGTTAACGGCGTGGTCAGAAATCCGCTCCAAATGCATTACCACCATCAATAAAAAACTCGCCTCTTCAACTCTTTCAGGATATTTCTTCATTAACTCTACTATCTGTTTCCTGTAATCTCTAAACAGCTGATCCATCTCATCGTCACTGCGGACAACCATATCAACCGTCTCTAAATCTCTCTTAACGAATGCTTCAATACTTTCACGAAACATTCTTCTTGCAAGCGCACCCATTTTAGCAATGTCTATCGGAATAGAACCCACCATTAGCCGAGAAAGTTTGATTGCAATACTCGCTATATCAGTCCCCAAATCACCGATTCTCTCAACATCGGTTGTCATTTTCATAATAACACCTACTGTCCTTAAATCCTTAGCCATCGGTTGCTGAAGTGCCAAGATGCGCAAACAGTGTTGTTCAATTTCCATATCTCGAACATCAATGGGATCATCATTTTTTATAACTTGTTCAGCAAGTTCAACATTTAAATTCAAAAGTGCTTCAACTGAATCAGCAACTTGCCTTTCCGAAAGAGATGCCATCTCTATCAGCTCTTGTTCGAGAGCCTTCAGGTCCTCGTGAAATGCTTGTCGATATCCGCTTGTCATTGAAATGTCTTTGTAAACGTCCCTCAAATAGGCAATGAAAAATATCTGTTAATAATGCTCAAGAATTGTTAAGGGAATGTTTACTGTCCCGAAAATCTATTGTTGATGATATCAATCAAAAGGCACAAACCCATAAAGGTCGCACCAAGAATGAGGGTCAATCGTGACATAAAATCGTCGAACCCGGGCTTGCCTTTATACGTAGTTCTAATCTGGCTGCTTCCTCCCGACATGGCATCCGATTTACTGCCAAATATGGTCGTTACGATGACGAACAAAATCGCCACTATAAACAGCATTACTAAAAGAACGTTACTGAGTACAAGCACAATAGATGACCCTTACAAGAACATTATACCAACATCAAGCAGAAGGTTTGGGATAATCCCCACCCCCTCTGCTCAATTAGAGAAATCACTCACGTAGCCTATTTTACTGTGGCGTCAGCAAACCCGTTCCACCACCCATTATCAGGTACGCCATCACCATCATAGTCATCAAGCACTGATAACTTGTGCACCTTAGCATGACCATCACAAAACATAACCACCACTAAGCCAAGATGCCTTTCAGCAGGTGTCGAGCGACAACCCCACTTCCCATAGCCTTCTGCGCCGCTTCCGCATGCATTACCACTTCCGTAATAACCGGTCGAGTTTCCGCTGCCACGATCACTTGGCAATGGGGGGTCTATGGTGTACTCTCCGCCGCCCACACTGTTATCATCTCTTCTAACTCCATTGGTATCAGCTAAAAACACGGTTTCCGCCGGGGCAAGAATCATAGACTCTAGCGCAGCAAAAGGCAGACGTGAATTTCCCAAATACTGGTAGTTGTATCCATAGCCACCGTACAAATGGGCTTGATTATGAGCCCACTTCTTCCCTAAAATATCCAAAGAAGCAACAGGACAAATAAATATCGCTTCATTGTGAACATAAGGAAATATGTAGTCAGGCCAACGAGTTCTCGGGTCTTGACTGGAGGGAGAGGAATGCATAGGATAAGCACCGTAGTCACCTATGTACATCATCACTGCCATACCCATCTGGCGTGTATTGCTTAAGCAAGCACTCTTTTTAGCTGTTTCCTTTGCCCTTGTCAAAACAGGAAACAAGATGGCTGCTAAAATCGCGATAATCGCGATTACGACAAGAAGTTCTATGAGTGTGAAACCTCTCATTGAAGGCTTCCGAAATGCATGTATGTCCATGGTTTCATCATACCCAAATATTCTTTTTGATGTGTCAAAACTTTATTTTTGATTAAACATAAAAATTAAAAGACCTAAAAACTCATCATCATTTAACCTTCCGTTTACAAAATGTTAATAGTTGTTAATACAAAATCGTTATAAAAGAGGAGAACTATGAAAATCGCTTTTTTATGCACCGCTAACTCAGCACGCAGCCAAATGTCTGAAGGATTAGCCCGCTCACTATCAGGAAGCCATATTGAGGTGTACAGTGCGGGATCAAAGCCCACTGATAAAGTAAACCCATATGCCATTGCTGTGATGAAAGAAATCGGAATTGATATCTCGCATCACACACCCAAAGGAATAGAAGCATTACCAACAGACTTGGATTTACTTATCACCGTTTGCTCAAACGCCGCCGAAGAGTGTCCGATGCTCCCGGGCTATAAAGTCATTCATTGGAATCTCCCGGATCCCGCATCAGTCGATGGCGACGAAGAAAATAAACTTACAGCCTTCAGAGAGATCAGAGACGAGATTAAGCGCAGAACTCAAATACTCCTCAAAGAGCTCCTGCAGCCTGTAAGTTAATCGGATTCTGAACCGAAAGGCGGCGAGGAGTAGTTAGGAGGCTCTTTCGTAATCCAAACATCGTGCGGATGAGACTCTCTCAACCCTGCATTCGTAATTTTTATAAACTCCGCCTTAGACTGAAGTTCCTTCAAACTTCCTGCACCAACGTATCCCATCCCAGACCTTAACCCACCAATCATCTGAGTGATTGTTTCACTAAGCGGACCGCGATAAGGCACTCTGCCTTCCACACCTTCTGGAACCAAAATTCTTGGCTCTTTTATCGCAAAATACCTGTCACTACTTCCCTGCCTCATCGCACCAATCGAACCCATACCCCTATAGACTTTGTAAGCACGATTGCGATACATCTCTATCTCGCCCGGACTTTCATCACACCCTGCAAACATATTGCCCATCATCACTGCGTCAGCACCTGCCGCAAGCGACTTAGCTATGTCTCCGCTTGAGCGTATCCCTCCGTCAGCAATAGTCGTAATCCCAACCTCTTTTGCCGCTTCAGCACACTCAACTACCGCTGAAAATTGAGGAACCCCAATACCTGCCACCACTCTTGTCGTACAAATCGAGCCCGCACCTATCCCCACTCTTAAACAATCCGCACCTAAAGATGCTAACTCCCTTACTCCTTCCCTATCAACTACATTGCCTGCAACAACTTTCAAATCCGGTAATTTGTCTTTCAAGAGTTTCAAACAATCCATCACACCTTTAGTGTGACCGTGCGCCGCATCAATAACCACGAAATCTACACCTGCTTCATAAAGTGCTTTTGCTCTTTCATAGGGTTCTCTCAATGCTCCGATTGCTGCACCAACAACCAGTCTGCCTTTAGCATCCTTAGTCGAGTTCGGATATTGTTTCAACTTCAAAATATCCTTAATCGTGATCAGCCCTGTTAGCCTGCCTTCTTCGTCCACTAACGGCAATTTTTCAATTCTGTGCTCTTGGAGAATTCTCTCTGCCTGCTCTAATGTCGTGCCAACTGATGCAGTCCAAAGTTTCTCTTTAGGTGTCATTCTTTCTCGAATGGGGCGAGAAAAATCTGTTTCGAACCTAATATCTCTGTTCGTTAGAATCCCCACCAACTCGCCGTCTTTCTCGGTTACGGGCACGCCGCTAATATGATAGCGCTCCATGATATTCAGAGCATCTTGTATGGTTTTGTCAGGTTCGAGCTGAATGGGGTTATGAATGATTCCATGCTCACTACGTTTAACCCTATCTACCATATCTGCCTGCTCGTCTATGCTAAGGTTTCTGTGAATCACGCCCACTCCACCCTCGCGCGCGAGTGCTATGGCCATCCGCGCCTCAGTAACAGTGTCCATTGGTGCAGACACAAAAGGAATACTTAACTTAATTCCGGGCATTAGTTCAGTCGAAGTATCAACTTGATGAGGCATCACTTCTGATCGCTTCGGTAAAAGTAAAACATCATCGAAACTCAAGCGCTCGGTAAATCCTGCCATACGAGATTTTATCTCATTAAAGACTGCTTCATCTGTTTGTTCAGTTATCACCTTCATGTTAATTAGAATCTCCTATTTTATCTATCATTGATAATTTGATGTGCTCTACTAAAAGCGAATCGGCGCGTTGTACAACGCGCCGACATGAAGGAGCAATCAATGAACTGACTATATTCCGTCTTTGCATCCACCGCCATCACAACAAGATTTCTTGTCTCCTGTCTCTGTAGATTTATTTTCAACTGTACCATCATCACAGCATGAGCCTGTTTTGTTTGCTTCAGCCGGACTGATTTTCACTCCGGTCGTAGCTGCAACCAAGTGTTTCTCTGCTTGTTTTGCATATTTTGCCGGGTCTTTGGCAAATGTCACTGAACAACCATCGCAGCAGAAGTAATATCTTGCGTTATTGAGGTCCGCATAACCTGACGCTCTCGAATATGTCGTCTTCTCTTCCATTACCGGGCATACGAGGGATTCCTTAGGAGGGGATTTAGAAAACTCTGCAGGGTTAGTGTTGAATTTTTTCTTGTTCTCTTCTGTGAAGAACAAATACCTCACTCCGTTGTAATCTGAAAACCCACCCTTTGCTTGATTCAGTGTAATTCGCTTTTTACTAATCGGGTCGAACAAAGAAAAACCTAAAAGCTTTCCCTTATTCCGTTCATTTGTGATGACCTTGGTTGGGTCCTTTGCAAATGTGTCCGGACATCCGGCACAGCAGAATGCATAACGAACCCCCTTAAAATCCACGAAGTCGGTTTTATCGTTAGCGGGTTTCCCCATAATAGGGCAAACAGTATTGGGCAATGGAGGCAATTCTGCCGCCTGAGCTAAAGTAGTCAATGAAAATGTGGCTGTAGTAAATGCTGATAAAAACATATGTTTCTCCTTGAGTCCTGATTTTTATGATACACCTTTTTCCCTCCGGAATCAAAGGGTAACAATGAATTAAACAAATTGCTCAAGCAAATGAGTTCCAAATTTCGGCTCTAACATGTAAACTAAGTTCAAATGGCATACCTTATTGGCACTGCTGGGCATGTAGACCACGGCAAAACCACCTTAATTGCCGCTCTTACTGGTATAGACGCTGATAGGCTCCCTGAAGAAAAAGCAAGAGGTATGACTATAGACATCGGCTTTGCTTATTTGGATCTAGAAGGTATAGGCAGAGTGAGCATCGTTGATGTCCCGGGTCATGAGAAATTCATAAAAAACATGTTAGCAGGTGCTTCAGGAGTAGACGTTGCATTATTGTGCATCTCTGCAGATGAAGGTGTGATGGCACAAACAAAAGAGCATTTTGAAATACTAAAACTCTTAGAAGCAAAAAAATTAATTGTCACCATCACAAAATCAGATTTAGTGGGCTCTGAAGGTATCGAACTAGTTAAATTAGATATCGTTTCGCTCTTAGAACACACGCCTTTTAATGACGTTCCGATAATTGAAGTCTCTGCAAAGAAAGGACTTGGATTGGAAAATCTTAAAAAAGAAATTAAAACCGCTATTCTCTCACTCGGCAATAGAATAATATCTGAAGATGAATGGTTCATGCCCATAGACAGGGTTTTCACTTCACAAGGTCATGGAACAGTAATAACCGGCACACTTGCAATGGGCACTGTGAAAAAAGGCGCAAATTGTGAAATCCGCCCCGGAAAAATACTCACTAAAATTAGAAACATTCAAGTACATGGAATTAGCCAAAATACAGCCGAAGCAGGACAGCGCGTTGCCATAAATCTATCCGGTATTAAGAACGAACTTTTACACAGAGGCCAATCCATCGGAAGTGTGGGTGTACTAACAGAATCAAACTGCATGAACATCAGATTGCTGAAACTAAAAAACATAAAACATGGTGAGCGAATTAGGATTCACATTGGAACAGGTGAATTTTTGGGAAAAGTTTTTTTATTTGACAATTGCGAACAAATAGCACAACTGCGATTGGAAGAAACTATTGCATGCACCCTTGGGCAAAGAGTAGTTCTTAGAAAATACTCGCCCCCGTATATCCTTGCAGGAGGTGAAATTATTACGCCAAATGCAACACGACGCAGGAAAAATGATAAGGCAATACAAAATCTTCTTCCTCAAAACACCTCAAGTGGCGTACTCTCAGATGAAGAAAGAATCATACAAGAAACAGAAAAACACCCTGAAGGAATTAAAACCGAAGAATTATGTGAGCTGCTCGGAAAATCAATACAAGCATTGGGAAATGTATTTGAAAAACTTAAAAAAGATAGACGCATCATGGGGTTTGCAGGTCTATGGCTATCACAGAAAAACTATCATAACTTATCGGAAAGAACTAAACAACAGTTAATGAACCTTCACATCAAACATGACAAAGATTTGGGCATAAAAAAAGATGTATTACTCAACGCACTTCAATTATCTTGGAACGCAAAAATGTTTGACCGTTTCATCTCTCAATTAAATGAAGAAGGAAAAATAATACTACACGGTTCTCTTGTCATGCACCCACAGCATGAAATCCAACTTAATGAAAAACAAAAACTCCTGTTAGAAAGGATTAGTAAAGTAATGAAAGATAAAGGTGTTTCTGCTCCTACTTCAGAGGAGATCTCATCAATCCTTAGCATACCAAAACATGCAGTTGAAGAGATCTGGAGAATAGGATTAGCAATGCAAGTATTTATCAAAATAGGTGACAACTTTATTTATACTGACGACACATTACAACAAATCATAAAAACCGTAAAACAACTCGCTCCTAAATTCACTGTTGCACAATTTAAAGACGCAACGGGATCTTCACGAAAATTTGCTATTCCGATTCTAGAACACCTTGATGAAATAAAAATCACAAGACGTTCAGGTGATGAGCGTCTTGTGTTGTAAGTGTGTTCTCCTACTTAACCCTTTCAGACTTAAACACCGCAGTCCAAGACTCGTTATTTCCACGCTGCAAAATAGAAAACGTTGCTTGTCCTGTTATGGAATATGGCATACCGGTTTTCATTTCAACCTGTATTTTCCCAGATGATTCATATTTTGCGTTAATAACAGGAGCATTATCATTAACGTTCGATTTTAAAGCCATGTTTGATCTAATCACAAACGTCACATTTGCGATTTCCCTTCCATCAACTTGCTCAGTATTTACAAAAGTTAATGAACCGAAAACTTCTTTGCCGGATGCAACTCTATGCCTTTCCGGTAACCAGCCATGCAGAAATTTCTGCATATCAATCATGGGTGACCACATCGAATTTGTTTGCACTTGATCAATAGGCACAACAAAGTTCATCAAACCCAATCCTGCATCATTTAAACCAGCCCAAAACATCGCAGGAGAAATCTTCTGTCCTGTTGCATTCACATTTTGAAGATATCCATAGTCATCAAAACTTGCAGTCCAATTAGATTGAAGCATAGATTGAACTCGCGATCTTGAAACAGAGGTTCCTCCGTCAAGTCGAACATTAGAGAATTGAGCACTAACTCGATTATTTCTTTCTGTTCTTATTGTTTGGCGAAATTTTGCATTCAATTTCTTATTTTCGGTTGGCGTTGCATGGAATAAATCTATTTCAGAGTCATACCTGTATTGAGATGCTCCGGGGTTTAATTTTATCGTTGCAGTGCTCTTGTTTGTATTCGAACCTGTATTGCCCTTCCCCGGAAACTCCCTTACTTTTGCACTTTCCATCTGCTTCGCTTTTTCTTTTACTGCTTCGATATTTTCAACTACTTTTCTTTTTTCATACTCCTCAACTTTTTTAATTTCTGAAGCATCTGTTGCTGGTTCCTTTTTTTCAGGCGTTAAAGCCGCAAGAGGCCCTGTTAAAAGAGGATTCATTCTTATTTTTGGCCCATCAGAACCTTCACTGTTTTCAGTAGCAGACTGCGAATCTGATGGAGATCCATTACTGCTTGTTTCCGCACCATTATTTTTTTCTGCAGTTAACTCCCCACCTTTTAATGTATCATCTGATACTGCTCCACCGCCTTTATCACCACAACCAAACACGCTCAGCACAACACACATGAACACGACTACTAAACTGATTAAAATTGACTTTCTCATGATTTTCCACCTCATAAAGTAAAGGTACGTCACACCGTAAAGAGACGTTTCTATTATACGCTTTTTTAGTGACCCATTGCCTCACAATGGTTCAATTCTAACAGTGAATCTCGTAATATCAACAGAGGTTGAACTCAGGAACCGCAAACAATAGCCGTGTTAACTCACCCATCATCTCAGAGTTTTTGGCTTCGTTCGTCAACACATTAACCCCTCCAAATTTTTTCGCACTCCGCAAAATTCCCTGTTTTGCGCTTTCAGGGACATTTGCATCGAAAAACTCAAGAAATGCATCAACCATCGCTTCATCAGATTTAATAGCACCTTTACGAATAATATGCTGAGCAATGATTCCGGCAGAAGGCTCTTGCTTTTCTTTCGAACCAAAAATACTAGGACCCAACGACATTCGCTGTGTCATAGTGTCACTGCTAATCCAAGCATCTCCCCACTCCCATCCACCAACATCTGGCGGATACAGTAAAAACAACCCCTGATTACTCATGATGAAAACCACACCAGAACCAATAAACCCCAAAATCTGAGGGATGGCTGTCGTAGGCTTCGCATCTTGCTTTCTCATCGCCAAAAGAAAATCTCCCACGTCAAGTTGCCTGAAAATGGGCACCACAAAATCCAAAGGGCTTTTCACCATTTTGCGAATTTGTTTCTCGTCCCAAAATTCGTCACATTTCGCAATGTATTTCAAAATCGGTTTAATCTCATACTTCCCATCAAAATAAACCTTCATCATCTGCTCTTGAGCTTTCGCTCCTGCCTCCTTGCCAACAAAAAGCTTGAAAAGTTTGCCTGTTATATTTTTCGCTGTTTCAGGTCTTTCACATAATATATTCACAACCTCATCACCCCCAAATCTTCCCGTCTGTTTAAGTATCATTTTTTCTCCATCGTCATGCAAATCCGGACTAAATGCAAACGGCGTCATAGGAATATTTTTCTCCATCATGCGCTTTGCTTGTTCTTCAATAGGCTTCCCAAAATCAATCAGAAGCCTCCAACCGTATCCTGTAAACGCTCGCGCAACTTCTTTAATATCCTTTTCAGTATAGTTCCCTTCACCTAACGTAAATAGTTCTAATAACTCTCTTGCAAAGTTTTCATTAGGCTCACCTTTTATGTTCGCATCACCATCCAAAAATCTAAGCATCGCTGGATCCTTCGTTATATCAATTAAAAGTTTCTTAAAGTTTCCATTTGCGTTTTTTCTCAAAGTTTGCATGTAAGCAAGCATCATAGGACCGAACTCCACTTTTGCGCCGCTCACTGCAAAATGATCATGCCAAAAAAAAGTTAACTTTTCTTGCAATGGGCGCTTGGTTAGTACCAATCTTAATCCCCACCACCCTGCTGGACGAAACGGGTCTAAATAAACTTGCTCGGGATTTGCTTCTTCAAAACAGAACTCCCATGGACTTACGGGAAACCCTTCGTCCTGATTCTCATATTCGATTAGGTACTCAATAGTTCCCTCAACATCTAATTTCTCTAATGCGTCCAAATCAGACTGCCTTGCGCCTAAACCAAACCTCCGCAACAGATGAGCGATTTTTTCTCGTTTTGTCATATAACTAATAATACAGCGAAACTCGTAAAAGTAAACTTCTGTAAAAAATTGGGCATAAAGTCCCGGCACAGCCCAAGGGAATGCCGGTAAACTAATCGTATTCTTCAAGCAACGATGGATAAACAAACAGACATTTCAATCTGCATAGCAACTTGGAATTCCAAAGAGCAGCTACAATCCTGCTTGCAAACCCTTATCAATAGCAAATGGACGATGAGTTATGAAATCATCGTTACCGATAATGCGTCGGATGACGGGACATATGAAATGATCAAGCAAAACTTCCCTTCCGTAAAAATCATTCGCAGTGAAGTTAATCTATTATTTGGCGGTGGTATTAACTTTGCAGTAAAAAACGCTAATGCAAAATTCATCGCTGTGTTAAACGACGACATATACGCAACAGGAGAAAACTTAGAAAAGATGTGCCATTTCTTAAAAGAAAACCCAAAAATCGGCATAGTTGGACCTAAAGTTCTCCGCCCAAACGGTAAAACCGAGAGATTCGGTGGTTTGTTCCCTTCAATATCAGTAGAAATTGCACGCATTTTAGGATTACGGTTTATTTTAGGAATGAAAAGATTAATTTTAGAAAAGAAACAAGTTGATTGGGTGAGCGGATGTTGTTTTGTGATTAAAAAAGAAATTGTTGATGAAATCGGAATGTTCGATGAAAAATATCCGTTTTATTGGGAAGACGTTGACTTATGTTTTCGCGTTAATCAAGCCGGATGGGAAGTATGGGCGTATCCAGAAGCATCAGTTACACACGTTCATGCGCAAAGTTCACGGCGAATCGGAATTGAACGACGCTCTCAACTCGCATTCCAAGGAAGAAAGGTTTTCTTAAACAAAGCATATCCTATTGAGCAAAGAAAGCGACTTGTGAAGCTATGGAAGATCGTTGCTTACAGAGATATTAGCCTATTGCGATTTCTTTTAATTCTAACATTAGGTTTATCCGAAAGAACGAAAATAAAATTACTG
>CAZSPF010000002.1:27150-27474 GCA_964608695.1 uncultured Fimbriimonadales bacterium
AGGGATTAAACAAGATTCAAAAACAATTAGGATAAAACAAAAATCTATTCCTGTTGATATTCAGAGATTACGCTTTTCGCAATCTCGTCGTATTTCTTTTGAATCTCTTCTCGACTTCCAACTTCTTTTAATGCTTTTGCTTTAGCATACGTTAACATTCTATAAAAGAACATACAAAATGACAAATAAAACCCTCTCCATCCATCTCTAAATCCTGCCCTCTGAAAATACACATAGAAAAACTTTCTGAGTGACCTTATAAATCCCTTAAACAAACTTATACTCTTCCCTCTTTTCACCATATCCTGTGCATCAATGCTTGTG
>CAZSPF010000002.1:27496-27742 GCA_964608695.1 uncultured Fimbriimonadales bacterium
ATTCATCTTTTCCAAAAAATGTTCAAAATCAAGATAGTTAAAGTGAATAACCGCTAACTCTTTTTTACTCTCTAATTTTAAAACTCTCGCTTCTTTTTTGATTTTAATAAAATTATGAATGTCATCACCCAAATCAATCATATCTCTCTTAAAAAATCGTGCATGTCTGTCTTGATGAATGCCCCAACCGGAATACCGCATTTCATCGCCAAATAAAAAATTCCTCCAAGGAATAATAACAACATC
>CAZSPF010000002.1:27791-40602 GCA_964608695.1 uncultured Fimbriimonadales bacterium
TCATTTGCCAAACTTCTTGGAACTATCTCATCAGAATCCAACATCATTATCCAAGCATTACTCGCTTTACCAACTGCAAATGCCCTTACTGGATCCGCATACGGAACAAACCCATGTGAATAAACCTTCGCACCAAGTTCTTCTGCAATTTTTACTGTATTATCGTTACTCTGTAAATCAACCAACACAATCTCGTCTGCCCAAGAACTAACCGATAAAATACAATTTCGTATTTTTGATTCCTCATTGAATGCAACTATAACTACGGAAATTTTTTCATCCGTTTTATCTATAATCGTTTTGTCGCTTTCACTCATATCCCAAATGCACTTGAATCATGCAATACAAGTATGTATAATAACCCCTTATGAATTCCGCAATCATAGCAGCCCTACCTTTTTTATTCGCAAACAACCAAGCCACAACTCTCACGATTGACGTGAACGGAACAAAAAGAACTGCCATCGTTCACCGCCAAAACTCTGAAAAGAACTCACCGGTCGTTATGGTGTTTCATGGCTTCACTGGCACTGCCGCGCAAGCCGCACGCTCATATGCGTTGCACAGCGAATGGAAGGAAGCCATAGTCGTATACCCTCAAGGGTTGAATGTGAAACACCCACGGCAAAACCGCCAAGGTCTCGGCTGGCAGTTTGCCCCCGGCATGGAAGGCAACAAGGATTTGAAATTCGTGGATGAGATTGTCGCAAGAATTAAAAAGGACTACAGTGCTGATTCAAAAAGATTCTATGCATGCGGCATGTCTAATGGTGCTCTGTTTACATTTCAGTTGTTCTCTGAGCGACCTCAACACTTTGCCGCATACGCCAGCGTAGGAGGAGCCGGTGGTTTATTCTTGGGTAAAGCAAAAACCCCAAGACCCTTCCTCATCATATTTGGCAAAAACGATTCAGTAATCCCTCTAACCGCTGCGGAGATATCTCGCGACGCTCTGTTGAGAATAAACGAATGCAAACCCGACCCAATCGAATGGATGCCAGGGTTTGAAAAATATCCCTCTTTCAAAGGAAACTTCCCCGTCGTTTGGAATGTTCACAATGGGGGACATAACTGGCCATCAGACGCCAGCAAGAACATCGTTAAGTTTTTCAAGGAACATCGAGCACCTTAAAAGCATTCCACCATGAAATGAGTAGTATCATTAAGGCGTGGGCAACACCTTCGGGCATTCATTCAGAGTAACCACCTTCGGCGAGTCGCATGGCGGTGCAATTGGGTGTGTGGTAGATGGCTGTCCTTCTCTCCTTGCACTGTCTGAAGATGACATTCAGCCAGAACTCGACCGCAGGCGACCGGGGCAAAGCAAAATCGTTACGCAAAGAAAAGAAAGCGACACCGTGAAAATACTCAGCGGAGTGTTCGATGGAATGACAATAGGCACACCCATCTGCATGATGATTTTCAATGAAGACCCGCGGCCAGACGATTATCGCGATATTGAGAAAGCCTATCGTCCCAGCCACGCTGACTACACTTACGAAGCGAAATACGGAATACGCAACTGGCAAGGTGGAGGAAGAGCCAGTGCGAGGGAAACTGCCGGTCGCGTTGCGGCAGGAGCAATTGCAAAAAAGATTTTGCGCTTGAAATGGGGCGTCGAAGTTATCGCATGGGTAAGCAAAGTCGGGAGAATTGCTGCGGAATGTGACGTCAATTCAGTGAAAATGGAGGACGTTGAAGCAACCCCCGTTCGTTGCCCAGACATGAAAATTGCAGAAAAGATGATTTCTGCAATTGAATCAGCAAGAAAGGAAGGAAACTCTTTAGGAGGTGTAGTCACTTGTGCAGTTAGAGGTTGCCCTGCGGGGTGGGGGGAGCCTGTGTTCGACAAGATGGAAGCGGATCTAGCGAAGGCAGTGCTCTCCTTACCTGCAGCAAAAGGGTTTGAAATCGGCTCGGGTTTTGCAGGAACGGACATGACAGGAATGGAGCATAACGACGAGTTTTATCTGGATAACTCCGGTCGTGTACGCACAAAAACGAACCGCAGCGGAGGTGTGCAAGGCGGAATTACAAACGGCGAGACTATCTATTTCCGAACCGCGTTCAAGCCAACTGCGACAGTGATGCGCGAGCAAAACACTGTATCCACAAAGCCACATGAAGAGACAACTATTCAAGGAAGAGGACGACACGATCCTTGTGTGTTGCCACGCGCCGTTCCGATGGTGGAAGCCATGTGCGCACTTGTCTTGGTGGACCACGCTTTACGACAGGAACTATTTAAAAATAAATGACACATTTGGTCTGCCCCCATTCTTGATCAATTAAAAAAATCAAGGTGTAAATACATTTTACTATTTTTTAATGGGAAAAGAATCAAACAATTTTATCTCTGTTTTGATCACCGCGTGGCATGCGTGCGTGGAAAAAAGTGATATTTTCAAGATGAGGACTATACCGGTAGGACGTAACTTCTAAATAAGACAGCAAAAACCGTCGCACCCACCCACTGTAAAAACTGCACTCGAAATTGAAATAGTACACGAAGTAATCAATGAATAAAAACTGCTATTTGGCAGGAAAATTCCACGAACAGACGCATAGTCTTAACAAATCACCAAGGTTTTTAAGGATAATATCAAAAAAGAAATGAGCGACAAGAAGGTTATTGTTGTGGGTGGTGGGTTTGCGGGATGCGAATCCGCTTGGGCGTGTGCAAATAACGGGGTGCAGGTTGTGCTTTATGAAATGCGTCCTGCAAAAATGACACCCGCACACAAAACACACAAACTTGCGGAACTTGTTTGCTCAAACTCTTTTAAATCAAAAAATCCTGATTCGCCATCAGGGCTGTTGAAACAAGAGATGCAAACGCTCGGGTCGCTAATAATTCCCATCGCACATAAACATTCCGTTCCCAGCGGCGAAGCACTCTGCGTTGATAGAGAAAAGTTTGCAGACGAAATGACAGCAAAAGTTGAAAATCATCCGTTGATAGAAATACGCCGTGAAGAGTTTTCAATTGAAAAAGTGAAAGACGAAAAAGAATCTTGTGCAATAATTATTGCAACTGGGCCGCTCACATCCGATTCTCTATCAAAATGGATATCTGAAATAACTGGAAAAAAACATCTTTATTTTTATGATGCGGTCAGCCCTACCATCGAAGCAGATTCCATCAACCGAGAAATAGCATGGGAGCAAAGCCGATATGATAAAGGCGATGCAGGATATCTGAACTGCCCGATGAATCGTGAAGAATATGAAAAGTTTGTCGATGAACTTTTAAAAGCAGAAAAAGCACCCTTGCAAGAATAAGAAAAAGGAAAATACTTCGAAGGGTGTATGCCGATTGAGGAGATTGCTGAGAAGGGACGTGATTCTTTGGCGTTTGGCAATTTCAAACCAGTGGGATTGACAAATCCGCGAACCGGAAAACGAGCGTATGCAGTTGTGCAATTGAGACCGGAGAATCGTGAACGTACACTTTATTCCATGGTGGGATGTCAGACACGCATGAAATGGGGTGAGCAGAAGCGTGTTTTTCAAATGATTCCGGGATTGGAGGAAGCAGAGTTTGTGCGTTTCGGAGTGATTCACCGCAACACATATTTAGATGCACCAAGAATTTTAAATCCTGACTTGAGTTTTAAGGGAGGGGTAAAAGAAATACCGGATTGCAAACTGTTTTTCGCGGGACAGATCACGGGCGTGGAGGGATATCTGGAGAGTGGTGCGACAGGGTTGCTCGCAGGCTGGAACGCATCACGATTTGCAAAAGGGTCACATTCGCTTATCCCCCCCCGTGAGAGTGCGTATGGTTGCCTGATTGCACACGTTACGAATGAAATAGCGGAAGAGTATTCGCCCATGAATATCAACTGGGGTTTGTTTCCGGAAATAGATGGTGTAGTTAAAGACAAAACATTGAAGAAAAAGAAAAAACTCGAAAGAGCAAGAGAAAGTTTTGAGAAGTGGGTGTCAGAAATAGGTATCGGTATTGCTTCTGTGAATACACGATAAAGAAGATACTGGGTTCCCGCTTTCTCTGCAAAGACGAGGAGACGCAAAAACAACAGAGAGTGGATATGGCAGGCGGGTTAGATTATCATGGGCTCATGGGTAAGATCATTTTCAGCGAAACGCTGTGGGCGTAGGGGGTGAAGATTGAAAGATATGCAGCTGCCTTGAGCAACAATTTCTGCTACAGCAATACCAGCGGCAGGCGCATGCATAACACCATGACCGCCGAATCCAGTTGCAATAATGATTCCGTTTTGTTCGCCAATAATTGCGTGATGGTCGGGTGTTTCGGCATAATGCCCCCCCCATGACTTTTTTGTATCGAAACCAATTTGTTCGAGAGGGGGAAGACGATGTATGGCATCCTGTGCCATGTGTTCAAGGAAGGATTCATCAAAATGTTCGCTCAAGTCATGCTTGTTTGCGTACGGGTCATTGTATCCGATAAGTAGGCGAGCGCCTTCGCGACGAAAATGAAAGGTTGTATCAAGATCTACAATCATCGGTATTTGGGGGGGGATGAGATTTGTGGGTTCGGTAAGAGCGAGTTGGTGTTTTTCGGGAGATATGGGAATATCGAGGTCAAAGATTCTTCCCACTTGAGACGACCACTGCCCAGCCGCAAGAACGATCTTTTCCGCTTGTATTTGAAAAGTGGTGTCTTGGTTTTTTAAAGTGAGTTGTTTTGCATCACCGTCTATAACTTCGTGATTGAGAAGTCTTTCTGCACCGAGTTGTAACGCCCCCCCTTCATAAGCAATGCAAACGGAATAGGGGTCGATGATTCCGTCTTTCATGGAAAACGAGCCTGTGCGAATATCTGTACAATTAATAAAAGGTGCAATGTTTTCAATTTCTATTTTAGAAAGTCTTTCAACGGGTACTCCAAATTGTTTTTGGATAGGAATCACTGTTTCAATATATTGTTCTCCCTTTTCTGTTGACGTAACAAAGAGATATCCAACTTGCTTAAACCCAACGTCACGGTTCAAATCCCTTTCAAGGGTTTCATATTCCTTAATTGATGCCATGGAGAGCGCGATGTTAATCGGTGTGCCGAATTGCGCGCGCACGCCGCCTGCTGATCTGCCAGTTGCGCCTGACGCAGAAGAAGACTGTTTTTCGACGACAAGGCACCTTACTTTGGGATTCTGTCGTAGAATGTGATAGGCGCAAGACCAACCGATAATGCCTCCTCCAATGATGGCAACGTCATACTTCACAGTTGGTAATTATGACGCCGACCGAAGCGGTGAAAAATGAGTGTGCAATCGAGTTTTAAAACCCGGAAACTGAGCGGATTTACATTAATTGAGATTCTGGTGGTGATTGCCATTTTGGCGATTATCGTCGCGATACTCGTACCCGTTATAATGCGCGCGAAAAACTCTGCGAAGCAATCATCCTGTATTCAAAATTTACGGCAGATAGGGCAGGCATTCACCATGTATATGAACGATTATGACGACAGGTGGCCCCTTGGACTTGACCCCGCAGACAAATATACTCCGCAGATTTGGGCGTCTTTCCCGGATTTCTACACGCAAATTCCGTACCTTCCTTTGATGCATGACTTGCTGAGAGGATATGTGGAATCTCGTGAGATATGGCACTGCCCCGCCGACAAAGGACAGGAGATTGATGATGTTTCATTCGAATTGCTATATGCGTCGCCATCGAGTTTCGCACAATTCGGCACAAGTTACTATTATCGAACAGAATTGACGGTCAAACAATTTATGGGAACATCCGTGCAGAACCTTGCCGAGATTAATGTTTATTTCGACGGCTCCGGTGCGTGGCATACTAGTAAACAACTATTATTAAAAGATGAAAGTGTTTCAGAGTGGATTGAAAAATTACGTGATTACCGCTACAATGTGTTATACGGCGATATGCACGTGAAAAATGTTCCTCGTGATCAATATTGGGACGCATGGATGACTGATTTATGATTTTGCGTCCCGATGTTGTGATTTTTTCCGATGGCAGCTGGCGAGAAGGATGGGAAGTATGTTTGTCGGGGGGGGTAATTGAAGAGGTACGTCCTTGGTCTAAGGCTGAACGGGACGAAACCGGGATGGCATTATCGGTTGCGTTTGTAAATGCACATTCTCATTTGGAATATTACGATTTGAAGAACAGATGGCTGGGTGTTGATTATTGGAATTTTATAAGAGAGATTACCGAAATAAAACCTACAAGGAGATTCGATGAGGTTTTGAAAAACGCGAAATTAGGCGCTAAGAAGAATATTGAAACCGGTGTTAGTGTAATCGGTGAGTGGAGTGATTGGGAAGTGAGCGCAAAGGCGGTTTGTGAAGCGGGATTAGATGGAGTCATTTTTCAGGAATTAATAACGGTCTTGGAACATGACGAGTTGGAGCAGAAACTCGAAAATGTGAAACAAAAAGCACGTGCACAGTCAAAAGAGTGTGGTCTTCCTGTTTACATTGCACCTCACACACCTTATACAGTTCATATTGATAAAATTTTAGAGTGCGTTGAAAGCCAAAGTTTTTGCTCCATACATGTAGCAGAACATGGAAACGAAAATCAGTTTTTAAAAAGTAATTCCGGTGCAATCGCTGAGTTCATAAAAAACAATAACGTAAACTTTCCCACTTTTGGAAAATCATTTATCCAATTTCTAAACGAAAATAGTAAATCAGTGAATCATTTACAACTCGTGCATTGTTGTGACGTTGACATGGAGGATATTGAAATCATTTCAGCACAAGGTTGGAGTGTAGTGCATTGTCCCCGATCTAATTTGCACTTGGGATGCCCTAATGCACCGATAGCAGAGATGCTGGAGAAAGGAATAACCGTTGGATTGGGAATGGATAGCGCAGCAAGTTCAGGTGACATCGACATATTTGCAGAAATGCGAGCCGCAACAACTGTAGCCATGAACAGGCTAGCACCGCTTAAAGGCGAGCAAATTTGGCAGATGGCAACTATAGGGGGGGCTAAATCTTTGGAATTGGAAAGAAATTGGGAAATTAGAACCGGAAATAATCCGGATTTAATTTTAATAGATATCTCAAATACGTCTTCGCTGGGAGATCTAATCTCATACGGCTCTGCAAGCCGAGTTAAAAAGTTAATTCAAAATAAACTGACTCTGCAGAATGCAGAGTCAGTTGTATCTACTGAAAGTTAACCGGTTAGCGCAAGATTGTGAGAATGGATTTTTGTGCTCGCTCTATTCGGTTTGATAAATCCGAGAGATGTATCTTAGTCATGGCATCACTTGATGTTCCGTTTTTCAATTTCTTGTGCAGCTCATTTATGTGATACATGGCAAGAACTCTTGCATCTTCTTGCAAAGCCCCTGGGCGGCTGAGTGCTTGAGTAATTAACGCTTCAAGTGTGAAGCGTTGTAGATCTCGCCTCAGCACTCCTATAATTCTTCCCGTTCCTACTTCTTCAAAAACACTGTTCACTATTGCATCATAAAGCTCCGGCAGAGTGAAAACATTGCTCCTGTACCTGAGTTTGTATGCGTTGTTATTCACCATCGCTACCGTGTTTGCAGAAAGCAGGTTCGAAATCATACTTCTCTGAAGCATCGCGATTGTGTCTTTAATATTTGCCGGGTTGTAAGGCTCGCTTTCATAATTAGGGCTAAGGTTGAGCAGCATTCTTTCACTTAAGCGGAAAGAGTTTTCGCTAAGCATCTCTCTTGCTATCATCTGAATTGCAGCCCTTTGTTTATCTGGATCTACAGGCTCCATTGTAGGTTTTTCATCAGGGTCACCTCGAAAGTTTCTTCTACCGTGCACCCCCCCCACAAACCTTGCAGCGTTCATGCACTCTGTCATCGTACTCATCAAAGATATCCGAACAGCGCGAGCCAAATCGCTATAAGGTCTACCAATAGCAGGATAGCGATAGTCTGCCACTTCAAGCAATTTCTTTGAAACTGCAACGTTTGCTTTCATCGCATCAAGAGGATTTTTTGATAAATCGAAACGCACGACATAGGGGTCGAAAGAGTCTGCGTTTTCATCAGTCATATATGCATGTCCAGGAAGCGTATTCTTAGATGCGATTCTTCGCAAATGAGATAAATCTGATTCAGGAGTCCTGTTGCCAAAATCGGAATATCCATATTCGATGGCAAATATGTCATACGTCCCTATCGTCGGTGAATAAAAGTGGCCGTCACCTTCAAGCACAGCCCCGATATTCACGGGAACGTAATCCATCACGCTGGAACTTGTTCCGTATTTTTCAGTTTTCGAAGTGTCTTTCAATTCTTCAAGTGTGAGCTCAGTTGATGCGACAAAGTTATGACGCAAACCCAAACAATGCCCCATCTCATGTGCGATCACGTCAGCAACGAATTGTTCGATGTACTCGTCTCGTGTAAGTTTTGCTTTGGATTCATGCAGAACCTCAAACGCTTTCCATCCAAATGTCGCTGAATTAAGCTTTCCTTCACCGATAGAACATGTATGGTCTGTCCAGTGTTTTCCTCTTTTTTCCTGCAAGATAGGCCAAATTTCAGAAAGGTTAGGCGAAAGTGTTGTGAGTTGTTCAAGTGCATCAGTCCAAGTCGTAGTCGCAGGTTGAGTTCTCCAGATGAATTCTTGTCCAACGTACATCACCATGTTTGCATCAACATTAATGCTCGCATTCACTATTTCACCGGTGAAAGGATTTGTTCGGAATAATGCAACTGCATAGCCTGCATTCTCAGACGATGTAAATCGCAGCACGTTGTAACGCATATCGGCGTGCTCCCAATCATCTTCAGGAGTTTTATATTTCACAACAATTGCATCTTTAATTCCAATGTTTTCAAATGCTTTATTCCAACGCAGAATGCCTTCTGCGCATGCTTTTTTCCATCTTTCAGGTACAGAATCGTCTATGTACCAAACGAGCGGTTTTACAGGTTCACTCATTTCTGCTTTGGGATCTTTCTTCTTTATGTTCCATCTGTTTATAAAGTGAGTCATTCTATCGAGCTGCATAAACTTGGAGTGATCAAAGAATGAATTTGTAAAATAGCCCACTCTGGGATCTGCAACCCTTGGAACATAATCTGATTCTTTTTCAGGATAGATTAAGTAATTCACCGAAAAAACCAAACTCCTGTCATCTGCAAGGTGACTCTTTCCACCTAATCCAAGTAAGTCGATGAGCTCACTCAAGCCTCCGCCCATAGGGGAGCGCTGTGAACTATAAAACATCTCCACTCGAACCAGCATGTTTTCGGGATAGCCTTTGATTTCATAAACTCGTGTTTTATTTCTATCCAGTTGGAATGGTTTCATCATTGATGCCATTACCACCATGTTCATATCGAATAAATCGCCATAAAACATTTCTGTTATTTTCACAAGCATCTTTTTTGTTTTAGGGTGTTCTGCTTCTATCTTGTAAGACGCAAGAACACCTTCCGGAAATGAACGCTCGGCGGCTTTGGCATAAGGGTCATGAGATTTCCACCTCCAATTAAGATTTGGTACCCAAAGCCAAATGTCTTCTTCCATTCTTTCAAACCGGAAAGCATCTACAGCTTGGAAATCCCTTCCGATGGGAAATCCTGAAGTTAACACAAAAGGAGCAGCTCCGGTTGAGAATGCTCCTTGTATAAACCAAGTTTTGTTAAGTTGAGAAGGATCAAGTTCGATGTATACATCTTTCTTCTTTAAATAAAAAGTAAAAGGACCCTCTGCTTTTGTAGTGTCTTTAAGCAATTCCTCATATTTTTTTATTTTTTCTTCCTCATCTTTCTTTTCTTGTTCTTCCTGTTTCTTTTTTTCATCGCCCTGTTTTGTGTCAATTTTTGGCTTCTCTTCCTGATCGGGGATGAAATGGTCTTGCGAAAACGCAACCGACATCAACATGAGAACGACGAACAATCCTGCTAACAATCTTTTCATGGTAGATATTTTACTCCTTCCAGTATAGAGCGCCTTTGGGTTCGGGGCTACTCATGATAGTTCATTAAGTGCCACCTTCACTCAGGCGGTATCTCTTATCAAACTTGTATAGAATACACCTCTTTTTCAGTCGACACAGGCTTTTAGGTCTTTTGTCAGCGGTAAACTCAAAACGATGATATTGGTGTTAGGAGGTGCTGGGTACATCGGTAGTCATGTCGCCAAACTACTTCGCAAGAGAAACATCCCCCACGTCATCGCGGATAACCTCGAAAAAGGTCACAGGTCTGCTTGCGGAGAAAGTGCCTTTGTTCAGGTGGATATCCGAGACGCGAATGATATACACGACTGTGTAAGTTCATTAAAGCCCGAGGGGGTCATGCATTTTGCAAGCTACATCAGCGTGGGAGAAAGCATGAAGCAGCCAGATAACTACATCGCCAACAACTTCGGAGGCTCAAAAAATTTGTTAAATGCAATGGCTGAAACTGGGGTCAAAAAAATCATATTCAGCAGTAGTGCAGCAGTTTATGGTGAACCAAATGAGATTCCCATTAGCGAAGACCACCCCATGAACCCGACTAACACATACGGACAAACCAAGAAGGATGTCGAAGAGTTGCTACAAGATTTCGGCAGCCGAAATTTTGTAAGGTCAGTGAGTTTAAGATACTTCAACGCCGCAGGAGCAGACCCTGAAGGTGAGTTAGGTGAAGTTCACCGCCCTGAAGAGCACCTCATACCCATTGCAATCGATGCGGCATTAGGCAGAAGAAACGAATTAACTGTTTTCGGTAACGATTACGAAACGAAGGACGGAAGTTGTATCCGAGATTATGTACATGTCATGGACTTGGCTGAAGCCCATTTATTAGCTTGGGAAAGCCTCGAAGATGAAACGCGCCTTCCCGTACGTACATATAACTTAGGAAGCGAAAATGGCTTCAGTGTGTTTGAGGTCATCGAAGTTGTTGTTACAGATTTGAAAGTTCCCTATAAGATCGGAGAAAGAAGAGAAGGAGATCCCGCAAGATTGGTTGCGTCGTGTCAAAAAATTAAAAGAGAGTTGGGATGGTCTCCTCAATATCCGGAGCTTGCCACTATTGTCCAACATGCTTTTTCATGGAGAGAAAAACATCCAAATGGATATGATGACAGAAATCCATAAGACTACATGAGGTAAGCAAAATGAATAAATATACCGTTGTTTGTTTTTTCGTAATCATCGTGAGTGTTTCATTAATAGGTTGCGGTGGCTCCGGGCAAGTTGCAAAATCAAACCTGAGTCAAGACGAAAAAAACAAGATCATATCGGAAAGCACTCAGTTTCTTCAAAATGAATCTCGTAAGGTTATTGTAGATGAATTTAATAAACTCGGATGGGAACTGCTCAAAATTAATGTAGAAACATCTTCCCCTCAAAATATCATGATTTCCCCCACAAGCATTTCAATAGCCCTTTCTATGGTGTTTATCGGAACTGACGGTGAAACTAAAACAGAAATGGAGAGAGCATTAGGTTGGGATAAATTTGAAATGCAAACCCTTAACTCCGTAAATTCTGCACTCAACAATGTTTTAAATTATACAGATGACTCAGTTACCTTTAAGTTAGGAAATTCGTTATGGGGTGATAAATCCGTAATTTGGGAACAAGATTTTCTTCAAACCATCCAAAAAACTTATAGAGCGAAATGTGAAACTCTGGATTTTAAAGATCCCAATACCGTGAAAGTCGTAAATGAATGGGTGAAGGAAGCCACAAGCGGAAAAATCCCTTCCATAGTAGATCAATTTAAAGATGACACAGTTGCAATGCTGATAAACGCCATTTATTTCAAAGGCATTTGGGCAGACAAGTTTAATCCGAATATAACACAGGAGCATGAATTCACGCTTGTAAATGGTGAAAAAACAACTTGCCAGATGATGAGAAGAACATCAAGTTATTCTTATACTGAAACAGAAAACTGCAAAGTCATCGCTTTGCCATACCAAAACAAGAGATATCAAATGATAGTTTTCCTCCCGGCGAAAGAGTTGGATATCTATAGTTTCATGAAAACACTCACTTATGAAACTCTTAACCGTTGGATAAACGAAATGCCTCATGAAGAAGTGAGACTGATGCTCCCGCGATTTAAATTTGAGTTCTCAACAAGTCTTGTGGACTCATTAAAACAGTTAGGAATAAACAAAGCGTTCAGTTTGCAAGCAGATTTATCAAAAATGGGCAGAACAAAACTGTTGCCCCTTTACTTAAGCGATGCGATTCATAAAACGTATATCGAGGTAAATGAAGAAGGAACAGAAGCAGCGGCTGTAACCGGAATGGAAGTCGGTGCCGCGTCAGACCCGGGAGAACCAAAAGAGTTTGTTGCAGACAAACCCTTCCTTTTCCTCATCCGTGACACACAAACAGAGTTGATTCACTTCACTGGCATTGTGTTGAACCCAAACAACCCTTAAAATAAAACTTGCTGTCCCTGTTGAACCTTTTACACGCTTTAAAACACTCACCTTCCGTAATCCGGAATTAAGCGAATGGATGTCTTAGCGGAACGAGCCGCACGAGGCGAGAAAGACGCACTCGAAGAGATGGCACGCATGCACTATGCCGACGTGTTCCGCTTCTGTGCTCGAAATCTCAATGCTCAAATGGCGGAAGACGCTACGCAGGACACTTTCATGATTGCCATGAAACAGATAAAAAGGTTTCGAGGTGAATCAGAACTGAGAACTTGGTTGTTCGGAATCGCTATGAATGTTTGTCGCAATCATAGAAGACAATTGAAGAACTCTCTTCCATTACAAGACTGGGATTATTTACACGATGAGATTGAAGACAACATGATTAACGCAGAAGTTTTACGTAATGCGCTCGCAAAACTCGATGACAATCATCGTGATGTTGTATTACTTCA
>CAZSPF010000002.1:40612-45213 GCA_964608695.1 uncultured Fimbriimonadales bacterium
GAAGAACTCACTTATGATGAATGTGCACATATTTTGCGAATTCCCGTGGGAACTGTGAAAAGCCGACTATATTACGCATTTAGAAAACTTCGAGAAATTATTGATGGGGAGATAAACTCATGAACAGAGAAGAAATCAGACAAGATTTAAAAGCATTTATTGACGGTGAACTCTCTCAAGAGCGAACACAACACATTAAGGAAGCTGTGGAAAATGACCCGGAACTTCAAAAAGAGTTGGAGTTCATGAAAAAAATTTCACTCAGTTTAAAAGAACTGAAGCATGGTCCTCAGCCCACCGGGTTTGAGAAAATATCACGCAAAATAAATTATCCTAAAAAGTTCTTGTTCTCTTGGCAAATGAAAAGTGCAATCGCAGTTGTGTTTTTAGCCGTGATTTCTGTGGCGAGCATTCCAATTCTATTCAAAAACTCCTCTGCAGAATTGGCAAATTCTATCTCTGAGTATTCCGAAGATTCAGTCTTTGATATGAAAGGTGATAAACCTCGAGAACAGAGCGAAGAACCTTCTACAGGACCATCAGGAAGATCATCTCCTCAATACGGATTTGACGCGAAATCAATCAAGGAAAATTCATCAGACTATGAATTAAGAGAGCCTAATCGCACAGCATCGGAGTTGGCACGTGATTCGTATACTCCGCAAAGAGAAATCATCCGCACAGCATCATTAACTTTGTTGGTGGATAAAATCGAAGCATCCGAGAAAACCATCACAAGTCTAGTAAAAAGTTGGGGAGGGTATGTGGAAACAACACAAAGCACAAATCTCGATAAAACAAACCCTCGACTCATAATGACGGTACGTGTCCCTGTAGCAAAGTTTGATCAAGCACTTGAAAAGTTTGAAGGTATCGGAGTAAGACAAGATAAAACGATAAGCGGAGAAGATGTTACTGCACACTTAGCAGATTTAGATGCGCGCATTAAAAACATGAAAGCCCAAGAGGAGACATATAGACAAATTTTACGACAGGCAAAGAGAATTGGTGAAATACTCGAAATTCAACAGCAACTCACTTATATTAGGAATGAAATTGAAAGCATCGAAGCGCAAAGAAAAGTCATGAGAAGCCTCGCATCACTTTCTACTATTTCTGTCACTTTACAACAACGACCATCGGAAGACGAGCGTGTAGAAAACCCAGGATGGGCAGAAGACACATGGATATCTGCAAAGAATGCGTTTTTGGGATTCGTGCGAATGATAAGTGTGTTGGTGATTTACGTGTTTGTGTTTACACCTATATGGCTGCCGATTTCTCTGTTGTCATGGCTCGTTGTGAGAAAGAACACCCGTACATAAACAATTTTCAACCGAATCATTGAAAAAAATGCGAATCCTGCAACCTTTTGAACTCAAACAGCGAATTACTCGTTAGCCTTAGAGTAATCTATGGTACACGGAGATACTAATGAAAAACCCTTTACAAATAGGTATTTTGCTGTTGATTGCCATCCTTGCCGGGACGATAGTCTGGAGGATACTGCTGTTCTTCATGGCAGTGGTAAGCATCTTCGTACCTTTTGCGGTTGCAGGTGCGATTTTCTTGATTCTTTACGGAATCTTTACAAAGAACAAACCTTTAGGTGGGGGAGGCAGGTCCCGACTGCCGTAATTCTGATAACAAGCAGTAACATCATTGAACTCACTTCAAAGAAGCAGATAGAATAGCAAAATATATGCTCATCTGCTTTCTTGCTTTATCTGTCATAAATTATCCTCAACAAATGAACGAACCCAACGGCTCAATAGTTGTGGGACCTCATGGAGTGCAACATGTCTTCGCAAACAAAATCGAAGATGCATTTTATTTTGCTGGAATGGCAGCGGCAAAAGACAGACTTTTTCAAATGGAACTGAGCCGGAGATCCGCACAAGGACGATTGAGTGAATTTCTTGGAAGAGAAGCATTAAACAGTGATAGAGACGCCATACGTTTTGGCTATTCGGATGAAGAATATAAAAAAATGTTCGAAAACCTTTCTAATGAATCACAGCGAATTGTGAACGCATACATAAAGGGAATTAACGCATGGATTGATGAAGCATACGAAAAGCAAATCCTTCCGCAAAAGTTCGGCGGACAAAAACCGATTCCTTGGCAAACACAAGATGTTTTAGCAATTACTGTCAACCTCGTCCGGCAATTTGGAAAAGGGGGGGCAGGAGAAATACGAAATCTTCTCTTGTATGCATATTTCCAAGACCGCTTAAAAGATGAAGCAATCAACATCATCGAAGATTTAGCATGGCAGAACGATAAGAACTCCATTCCAACTTGTTATCCACACGATGACCCATTTCAAGGAAAATCTCCATTCCCTGAACCTGTACGAAACGCGCTGCAAGAACACATTAAAAAACTTCCTCCGGTAAATATGTTAGAACTCCTTCCAGGCATTCGTATTGTCGAACAAGATGCGATGAAACAATTCGCACAACGTTTTAGCCTTGTTTATGATTGGGGAAGCTACGCAATAGTTGTTGCACCAAATAAAAGCGCAATAGGTGTACCGATTTTGTTAAGCGGACCACAGATGGGATTTCGATCACCCAGTGTAGTTCATCAAATGAGTATTTATAGTGAGGATTACAAAGCAGTAGGGATGACAGTTCCGGGCATTCCCGGAATTTTAGTCGGACACTCCGAAAACGGCGCCTGGGGAGTTACAAGCGGAGTTGCAGATACAGACGATATTTTTTATGTGAAATTAAATCCGGAAAATCCTAACCAATATCTTTGGAAAGGTAAATGGGAAAACTTTGAAAAACAAGAAATACAAATTAAAGTAAAAGATGGCGAAGATGTGAGAGTTGTTCGAGAAAGGTCGCATTACGGGCCCGTAGTAATAAAAAGCATAGCCACAGGAGTTGCCTATTGCAGAAAATCCAGTCTTTGGCTGCAAGAAACTGAAGTCTTAAATTGCATTACAGATGTCGCAAGAACTAAGAACGCAAAAGAAATGCACGAAATTGCAAAAAGATTTAACCCAAGCTTTAACCTCTTTGCAGCATTTAATAACGGAGACATTGCATGGTTTTTCTGCGGAAGGATCCCACTACGCTCTGAAAAAACTGACCCCAGATTGCCAACACCCGGCGATGGAGAACATGACTGGAAAGGAATCCTGCCGCCTGACAAAATGCCCTATGTCATTAACCCAAGAGACGGACTCATCGTGAACTGGAACAATAAACCCGTAAATTGGTGGCTTAACTTCGATACACCGGTTTGGGGAAGGATCTTCAGAAACGAAGCACTTTTGAATTACTTAACTTCCCTCCCGATTTATTCCTCTCAAGATTTAGAACAAGCTATTTACTACATTGCAACGCATAGAATCGAACCGAAATATTTCGTTGATAACCTTGTAAAATCGTTAAAAGAAAAAAACTTGTTGGAAATGGAAACAAAAGCATTAAGTTACTTGCAAAACTGGAAGTTCGACTACACAGAAGGTTCCGTTGCGCCTGTAATTTATGAATCATTCTTCGCAGAATTGCAAACTCAACTCTTCACCACTAAAATTGGAACGTTTATTTCACCGGACATGATGCGCCTTGCATTACAGCCCACTTTGGTGTGGAATGCCATAAATCAAAAAACCAAGATTAATTATCTAGGAGAAAGAAAGCCTGAAGAAGTTTATACATCTGCTTTTACAAAAACAATAAGTAGCCTTAAACAAACAAGAGGAGAAGATGTCGCCACTTGGCGATATCGAGCACCAAGAATCATGTGGGAAAACGCACCAGAAACATTATACTCCGACAGAGGTACATACATCCAAATCGTAGAACTATGGCAAACTCCTCGCGGAAGATTTTTAGCCCCCCCCGGAACTTCAGAAAATACCGAATCTCCTTTCTTTAACAATCAAGCACATCTTGCATCTAACTGGGCATTTATTCCAATGAATTGGCTACCAGCGGATGTCGGCATACGTTAATGTGAAATAGGCGTAGCTGCTTCCTCTAAAGGTTTCGATTCTTCAGGAAGTCCTTCCTCTGCCGCTGTTTCAGGAAGCATCGCATGCCTGAATGTGCGATAAACCAACGGAAACATGGCCGAAACCGCAAAGCCTACTCCCATATAAATGAATATGCCCTCTATCCCCATTAAGTCCATCAGAAACCCGCTTAATCCCATCCCTAATGGCATCGCCGCCGCTGACATCATAGATAAGCATGAATTAACGCGCCCACGAAATGCATCCGGAGTAACAACTTGAATCAGGGTGTTAATAGGAACAGACGCAAAAGGAATAAATATTCCACAGAAAAAGTTAAGCAGCCAAAAAACAAAAGTCGAATAAACAAAACCCATAGGAATAATAGTAATTGCAGAAATTACAAGAAATAATGAAAACGCTATTCCCGCTCTTTTTATCTTTGTTTTCATCACAAACAAAGAACCGATAAGCATCCCCAAAAAGAACCCTGTTTCCAATAATGCCAATAAAGAAGGAGTGCCTTCAAACCTCTGCTGAGCAACAACAACATAAGCCGGCATAAACGGAGCTATAAAAAAATTCATTCCCACTATGGCAATAATTGCTGGCAATAACACTTTATCAT
>CAZSPF010000002.1:45223-54721 GCA_964608695.1 uncultured Fimbriimonadales bacterium
GAAAACGAATTTGATCCCTGCCACCGCATCATGCCATGCCGTTTTTGGTGCTTCCTCGCGCTCAGGTTTTAAACTCGGAAGTAACGACATAAAAAATGCTGACAATAAAAACGTAATTCCATTAAACGCAAAAGTAATAACGTAAGCAAAAGATGAACTTATCTTAAATAGCACATGAAGTATTAATGCTGAAACCGCATTCCCAATCAATGGCATTCCGCTTTGAGTTGCGGAATGTAAAGAATTCGCCTCTATTAACCTGTCAGAGGGAACAAGCCTCGGAGTCGCTGCACTTTTCGCAGGAGCAGCAAAAACATTCGCACAACCAAGAATAAAAGCAAAACTGCAAATCACAAATAACGGAGGAGCATTGTCAATGTAAACAAGAAAAGCAAAACCGAAAACAAAAACTGCACTTATAATATCCGAAAGAATCAATATCTTCCTGCGATCATATTTGTCTGCCACTGTCCCGGCGTATAAAGAGAACAGCAGATACGGCATCGCACCCGATGCGCCTACTATGCCCACAGCAGCCTTGTCGCCCGTCGCTTCAAGCACAAGCCAAAGAAATACAAGAACATACAGCACATCCCCGAATTGAGAAATGAGTTGACCTATCCAAAGATGCCTAAAACCTTTGAATGATAATATGGAAACCTTCTTTTGTGGCTCTGACCGATTCATTTGCACCTGAAAAATTCTAACTCAACACATACGTTCTGAAGTAAGATATGGTTGCGATATCGTCTTGTCTATTATGCTTGAATAATAACACAGTACCACCAAAAAATGACTATGGGTATAGTTTGTTTTGCCATCTTATGAAACAGCTTTCTATTTTGATATGTACAATCCCAAGCAGGATCAGACACCTGTCGCAACTATTGGCTTTATTGTCAAAACAAGTAAATGATGAGGTCGAAGTCCTTTATTTGGGTGACTTTAAATCCATGACGCTGGGAATGAAAATGAGAAAGTTGTTGCAAATCTCAACAGGAAAATATATATGCTTTGTTGATGACGATGATTACATTACAAACGACTATGTAGAAAGTATCTTATATGCAATCAAAGAAAACCCGGATGTTGACTGCATCTGCTTCGACGTGAAAATATTCAGAAATAATAAACCGGATATGAGAGTTGTGTACTCTACAAAATTTAAAAAAGATGGCAAGAACAAACAATTTTATGAAAGGTTACCGAATCATCTTATGGTCGTTAAACGCGAAATTGCAGAAAAAGAAGAGCTTGCCGATATCACGTTTGGAGTAGACGCGCAATGGGCAAAAGACATCAGACCACATCTGAAATCCGAAGCCAGAATCGACAAAGTCCTTTATTATTACTTCGCTGATGACTCAGTCACAGAAAGCCGATAAACAACTGTTCTGGTATACTTTTTCATGAAAAGGAAAGGGGATGTAGCTCAGCTGGGAGAGCGCTGCAATCGCACTGCAGAGGTCGTGGGTTCGAATCCCATCATCTCCACCAAAAAATGCCATTCAGTCATGGTATGCTCTCATTCGAAACAAAAAACTAAATCGCCATGGAAACCATCTCAAAAGAATCTTTAAAAAACACACAACGTCCGAAAGCACCAAAACCGGAAAAACTTCAATTACGCTTTTCTGATAAAGCCACAAAGGAACTTGAATTACTACTCACACACTATCCCGACAAAAAATCAGCCATCCTGCCTGCACTTTGGATTGCACAGAGAGAATATGGTGGTTACCTCCCCCCCGATGCAATAGCAGAAGTCGCACATAGGCTGGAAAGAAGCTACGCGGAAATAGAAGGCGTTGCCACCTTTTACACTATGTATCACGTAGGACACAAAATCGGCAGGCATCTCATCGAGGTTTGCACCTGTCTGTCTTGTTACATGTGTGGTGCATATAGAATTGCGGATTATTTGAAATCAAAATTAGGTGTGGATTGGGGAGAAACAACAGAAGACGGAATGTTTACTATCGAAGAGGTTGAATGTTTAGACGCATGCGATAGAGCACCTTTATTGCAGGTTGGAGACGAATACATCGGACCTGTTGACGAAAAACAAATTGATCAAATTATAAATAAACTTCGCAACGAACAACAATCCAATGTAATTAAATTAGCAGATACCATAGTTCAAGTGCAATTAAGCAAAAACGATAAACAAAAAATTTAGGCGTTTTTACAAACTAATCAATAATGCCAGTCCACATTAGTCGCTTCTTTGGCGTGCTTCTCAATGAAATTTCGTCTCGGTTCAACTTTGTCACCCATAAGATGAGAAAACGTGAGTTCCGTTGTCACCTCATCATCAGCGTTTAATCTGACTTGTATAAGAGTCCTTGATTCAGGTTTCATCGCTGTTTCCTCAAGTTCTTCGGGCTGCATTTCACCCAATCCCTTAAATCGTGTAATACGAACATCTTTCTTTTTGACCCGCTTCAATATCTCATCACGCTCGGCTTCATCCGCCGCATAATATCTTTCATCTTTACCAGCGACTATCGAAAATAAAGGAAGTTTGGCAAAATATACATACCCATCTCTTATTAATGGCTTCATATAACGATAAAAGAAAGTTAACAAAAGAGTGCGAATATGTTCACCGTCTACGTCTGCGTCTGAAAGAATCACAATTTTACCGTAGCGTAATTTTGATACATCAAACGTTGTTGATGGTTCAGAGTCTCCATCACTACCGTTTTCACCATTTTTGCTCAATTGAAAATCTATCCCTGTGCCAATCGAAGAGATGATAGACTTGACTTCCTCATTATCCAAAGCCTTGTCAATACGAGCCTTCTCAACATTGAGGATTTTTCCACGAATCGGAAGTATCGCCTGATATCTTCTGTCACGTGCATTCTTTGCAGACCCCCCCGCAGAATCACCCTCAACGATAAACAACTCCGCCCTCCTTGGATCTTTTTCCATACAGTCCGCAAGCTTTGCTGCCAATCCATAACTTTCAACTGCACTGCTCCTCTTTACCGCTTCTGCCGCTTTCCTTGCGGCTTCACGAGCACGCTGTTCAACAACCGATTTGTCAACTATTTTTCTTGCAATCGGAGGATTTTCATCAAGAAACTCAGATAAACCTTCGTTCACAATTGAATTTACTATTCCCTCTACCTCACTGTTCCCTAATTTAGTTTTCGTCTGTCCTTCAAATTGAGGATGTAGAAGCTTCACAGACACAACCATTGTTAAACCGCCTCGCACATCTTCACCTAAAAAATTCGCATCTTTCTCTTTAAGAATATTCATCTTGCGTGCGTATTGATTAATGACACGAGTCAGTGCCGTTTTTGCTCCCGTGGCATGTGTCCCCCCCTCTATAGTGTTTATGTTGTTAGCAAAAGTCATTATCGTTTCTTTGTATCCTGTGTGATACTGCAAAGCCACCTCAACTTCCACGTCTTCTTTCACTTTTTTGAAGTAAATGGACTTGTGTAAAGCGTCTTGTGTCGAGTTGAGATCTTCAACTAACTCTTTTATTCCTTTTGCATAATGAAAACTTTCATTGTCATCAGGATTTTGTTCATTTATAAAATCAATCGTTACGTTTGAATTCAAATATGCTAACTCTCGAATGCGCGTTTTAAACAAATTAGGGTCGTACTTGTATTCACCAAATATCTTGCCATCAGCCAGCCAGCGTGTCGTTGTGCCATGCTTTGTTGTCTTACCAATAACTTTTACTTTTTCAACCGGAACTCCACGCTTATATTTCTGATAATGAACCTTTCCGTCTCTTTCAACAGTAACTTCGCACCATTCTGATAATGCGTTTACACATGAAACTCCAACGCCATGCAAACCACCGGATACGTGATATCCACCACCACCAAACTTTCCACCAGCGTGAAGTGTGCACATAACTACCTGTAAGGCGGAAACACCAGACTTCTCGTGAATGTCAACAGGAATCCCTCTTCCGTTATCTTTCACGCTAACAGAATTATCTTTATGAAGTATACAAATAATTCTATCGCAATGCCCTGCTAACGCTTCGTCAATAGAATTATCCAAAACCTCATAAAAAAGATGATGAAGACCTCGTATACTGGTATCACCAATATACATCGCCGGTCTTTGACGAACAGCCTCCAAACCTTCTAAAACTTGGATGTTTTCTGCTGTGTAATCAGCCTCAACTCTCACCGCTATCGTATCACCGGATGCTTTTGGCTTTGTAGGTGGTTTTGTTGTTTCTTTTTTCTTAGGTACTGTTTTTGTTGTCTTTGTCGAACGTGTGTTTTTGCTTGCCATATAGGTTGAAATCTCCGCCTTCCTTGGCTCTCGTGTACTATTGAGTTAGGGGTTAAATTATACCCCTTTCTATACTTAATAAGACGCCAAAATGCCTGTTTTTTTGGCATTTCTGCGCCTTATTTTGAGAACTTTTCAAACGAAGACTTCAAGCCATTTTTTGTATGAAAAAACAGGAACTCAAATCCTACTTTTCAGCCTATTTGCTCGCTCCTTAATCTGCTCATTTTTGCCGTTTTTGGAAAGATATAAAATCGCATCTTTGGGCGGCTTCGAATGATACATTTCACTAACCTGAAGTGCGAGCTCCACTTCTTTCACATCATTAGAATACAAACTCATTCTTAAAGAACCAATCTGATCTCTTAAAACCTCACGACCGGTTTGCAACTTACTCAGAAAAACAAGCGCACCCATTCTCGCATCAAGGTTCCGTGTCCCTAATAAAACTTTCATGACGCGAATAATATGAGACTTCTCAGTGTCTTTCGCACTTGATGAGGCCATCTCGCGTAATTCACTGGGATTTCTTTCCAGCCAAGTTCGAACATCTCTTCCAAGATTCATTGCCAGGTGAGTTGTAAACCACATCATCGCTTCATCACTCGCACCAGCACCCGAAAGCAAAACCGGATCAAATAACTTCTTATCTTTTAATTCACGTTCGGAAAAACCGCCTAATCTGGTTACATCCCACAACCCGTTCACATATTGTCCATGAGATACACCCGGAAACAATCTCTTGTTTATCTGATCAAGTGATGTTTTATCCGTATAAATCCACGTGCGTGCCTGCTCCCAAGGACCTCTAAACCTGCTCGCCTCTGCAATTCTTGCTAATTCTCGCAATATCGGATCCGGTGTCACGTAAGGAAAATAACTAACGTTTTTATCCGGCTCTTTTCTGTCCATATTTAAACAATGTGAACGCATTTCGGAAGAGATCACAGTTCCGTCCACGCTTAACGAGGGTTCAAAATTGTATTTGAAATTCGTAAAGTTCATCATTGTTTGATACCCAGGCTTATCAGGAATCCAAAATGTTCCCGGTGGAAACACCACTTCAGAACCACACGCGACAGGACCTAATTTATCAGGATCTCCCGGAAAATTCAGCGCATTCATACTGTCGCCTTTTGCCGCCGCATGCTGCATCATGCCCAAGATTTGTAACCTGTCTAAACCGGAACGCGTGATAATGCTGTCAGCAGTGCCTGCGCCAAAGCTTCCTGCAGAATCTGTCAAGTACTTATTTGGATTCGTAGTGTTATCCTTTCTGAAATCATAATTTAACGAAAGTCTTGGAATGGAAAGCCCGCCAAAACCGATCTTATCTGCATATTCAGAAGTGAACTCAATTCCTCCAATCTTGTCAAGAAACCCTGTATAATGCATCCCCCATTCATTTCTATCACTGAAAAAGTTTGTTGCTGGTTTTTCCGGTAAGTAATACCTCCCGTAAGGAATCTCATAATTTGAAACTAACTCTTTTTTTTCTGCTTCACCGGGAAGTTTTGTTATCCGGTACAAACTTGCATCTCCATAAAAGTCCGCTACTTTATACTCAACCCTCATGGATGTCCACCCGTCTTTTTTTACATTTTCCATCGGTTTGTATTGTGAGTTATAACCACCCACAATACCGCTCACTTTTGGAAACGGATCAACTACAACACTTGCCCAATGCTGATACGCTGTATCGCTAATATCACCAGAAAATTGACCTACTGTATTCATGTAATCATCAACTACATTGTCCATTGTTGATGTGTCTAATCCAATGCTAATTGAGAATCCGCCAAAATCATTAACTGCATATTCAGGACGGTAGTCGAAATCTCTGTAAGTTTTGAAACCCACCTCGGAAAACTTTAAATCAACCTGCACTTGATAATCTATATCCATAAAAACAGGCATAAAGAAATTTTTTGGATGCGGTATTAAAACTCTTCTGTTAGAACTAATTTCTTTTGTGTAAATATTCTTAATTACCGTTATTTTGTTTACACCAACCCCTGTGTTTGAAACAGATAACAACGCGCAAATAAGTGTACTTAACATCTCTCATTACCCCCTTACTCTATTCGTCGCCTCATGGCAACACCAAACTCATTGTACAGCAAAATTCAAAAAAAGCAGAAATATTATTCAGAATTTCGCTCTCCTATAATATTCCCGCCTAAAACGGTATTTGTCAACCAGCCTAAATTATTTTTTCCTGGACTTGATCATTTTCATGAAACTCTGTACTGTCTCCTTACCGTAAAGAGGCTGAACATGCTGGTTTCCCTTAGCGAACGCTTTCCTAACCGGCAAACCAACCGCCTTCAAGCAAGCACGTATTTCTCTCAATTCTGCTGTTGAATTTGCTACAAGCCTTGCCTCGTAACCTTTTTTGTACTCATTCCCTTCGCGGTCATCTGCCCTCTCATCAGGCATTCTTAGGTACCCGTTTCGCTTGAAATAATCGCGCAACTTGTTTACCGCGGGTCCGGATGTCTTTGTACTCATTTTGAAACTTTCCCCCTTATCATCAATTCTGATGGAAAGCCGCGTCGGGTTAGGACTGGTCTTCCATAAATAGTTTTACCCCACCCATAAAAAAATATGGGGGGGCATTCAGTGTGCAGCTGCTCCTTTAAGTTTCAGCAGTGCCCGGCTTCAAATCAGGGGTTAAACTGCCTTTGGATTTGCCCAACTTGGGCTCAGATTGCTCGCTCTTCTCCCCTAATTCTTCCTCATCTTTCTCAGGCTCAACCTCTTGCGTCCCTTTTGATCTGTGCTTAACTGCATCACCCATAATCTCAAGGAACTCTTCTCTTTCAAGGGTCTCTTGCTTGAGCAATGCCTCGACAACAGCATCCAATTTGCTCCTGTACTGAGTAAGGATGCCCACAGCCCTTCTGTGGCACTCTTCAACTATGAGCCTAACTTCCTCATCAATCATACGTGCCACCTCTTCACTGTAGTCACGATCTTCCATGTAATCTCTACCAGCCATGTTCTCCTGGCCATAGCCATGCCTGCGGCCAAGCACAAGATAGCCTAATTTTTCACTCATCCCGTACTTCGTAACCATGGCTCGTGCAATCTGGGTAACACGCTCCAAATCATTGCTCGCTCCTGTTGTCACCTCTCCAAACACAATCTCCTCAGCTACTCTTCCTCCCAGCAGAGCAGAAATGTCATCTATCAACTCTGCTCGCTTCACCAGATACTTGTCTGTTTCAGGTAACTGCCATGTGCTTCCCAAAGACATCCCCCGCGGTAGGATGGTGATTTTGTGAACCGGATCTGTGTGTTCCAAAATCTCACCCACAATCGCATGTCCTGCCTCGTGTACGGCAATCACCCTGCGTTCATGCTCAGAAATTACACGATTCTTTCGCTGAGGCCCTGCAATAACACGCTCTAACGCGTCTGAGACTTCCTGCATACTGATCTTTGTTTTATTGTTTCTTGCCGCTAACAGAGCTGATTCATTTAGCGCGTTCGCTAAATCTGCTCCGGTAAAGCCAACAGTTCTTTTCGCAATAACCCGCATATCAACATCTGGCTCAAGCGGTTTCCCCTTGGCATGAATTTTTAAGATCTCTTCTCGACCATTTGCATCAGGTGCATCAACTACTACATGCCTATCGAAACGACCTGGACGCAGTAATGCAGGGTCGAGTACATCCGGACGGTTTGTGGCGGCGATGATGATGACCCCAAGGTTTGGGTCAAAGCCATCCATCTCAACGAGCAACTGGTTCAAGGTTTGCTCTCTTTCATCATGTCCTCCGCCTAAACCTGCACCTCTTTGTCTGCCAACTGCATCAATCTCATCAACGAAAATCAAGCTCGGACGATGTGCTTTCGCTGTTTCGAATAAGTCCCTCACTCGTGCGGCACCCACACCGACGAACATCTCCACAAAGTCCGAACCGCTAATGTGAAAGAACGGCACACCTGCCTCACCCGCTACTGCTCTTGCTAAGTGTGTTTTTCCGCATCCGGGAGGTCCGGTTAATAAAACACCCTTCGGAATCTTTGCCCCAAGTGCAATGTATTTCTTGGTGTTTTTAAGAAAATCAACTACTTCCGCTAATTCTGCTTTGGCTTCGTCTACACCGGCAACATCATTAAACGTCACCTTCGGAATATTTTCGCTCACTCTTTTGGCTTTGCTTCTGCCAAAACTCATGGCTTGATTACCCGAAGATTGAGCATGCCTTAAAATAAACAGCCAAATAACAATGAGAATGATAATCGGAATGAGAATAAACGACAACCAACTTAAAATACCTTCACTTAGGAATGGCTTTTGTGGGTCAACAGGAACATTCGCATTGCTAAGTTGAGTGAAAATAACAGACCCGGTTTGATTTTCAATGTTTGTTGCTGTTGCAACTTTTTCCGATCTATCTTTGTAAATCGCTGTGATTGTATCTCCTCGCCATGTAACCTTCTCAATCAACCCCTTTTCGGCGTCGTTAATCAATTGAGTTACGGCGATTTTTTCAGTCGAGCCTTGTAGTAAACCCGCACCTCCTCCGCCGGATGAGGATAAAAACCAAATGACAGCGAAGATGACTACGAGAAATATGATGAAGTTTCTTGTTCTATTATTTGCCAAAAATTTCCTCCGGGCATTTTGCCCTCGGTTATTTTACGGATACCGACCTTAAGGCGTTTCCAAGGCATCCGGAATCTCCCCAGATTATACCGTGCCTTATGCTTCAATCGGCTAAAAGTGACTCTAACTTCAGCCGAACTCTCTGCTTAGTTTCTGGTGTCACACGCATCCTTTCACTCAAGCAAACCCCCGGTATCCAAATAACCCCTAATTCATCACAAACCATAGGCAATCTTGCTTTAAGCGTTTTTGATATTTTTGCATCAGTCAAAACGTCCTGAACCTTCTTAGTGTGATGAGCACCAAACGGCTGGATCCTGTCACCGCTTTCAAATCTTCGAACCGTTAATTCACCTTGTACGGCATCTCTATCGCACACAACCTCCATTTCTCGAAAACTTGGCTCTGGATTTTTATCTGTAAAAGCACAAGTAATTTTCCAATTGAAATGTTTGCTTTCGACTGCTCCCGGGATAGACAAGTTAAACCTTAACGCAGGAGTGTCTTCTAACTTTCTCAAGACTGTTGTAGACGAAGTAATCTCAGCAACAACTGTTCCGTCTTCAAAAGTTACCGAGCACTGCCGTTTCTCTCGAATAGCAGAC
>CAZSPF010000002.1:54735-55625 GCA_964608695.1 uncultured Fimbriimonadales bacterium
GAGAAAACTCAGCAGTCCCTCCTAATTCATCAACGATAAGCGAAAACCCGCGTTTAATTAATGGGTTTGGAATGTGAACAAGTTTGCTATTGTCAAATCGAACTTCCACATCTGAAACTAAAAAATCTAACTCCTTATGTGATGGTGTTTCACAATTTCTTAAAGATTGAATGGAAATGGCATTGAGTAATGTGTTTTCCTCAGTTGCAATTTCCATAAATCTCTTTAAGTTTTCAACAGATTGAGGATGTAAAGATTCAAAAGCTGGAATCAAATGTTGTCTTGCACGAACTCTTGCGAATCTTTCATCGAAATTAAATGTATCTTCTAATGTCCACAGTTCATGTTGTTCACAATACCTCTTTGTCTCCGCACGACGGGCAAACAGCAACGGGCGAATTACATAGTCTCTTCTAATGGGAATACCGGTTAATCCCCGCAGTCCTGTTCCTCTTGCAAGGTTTAAGAAAACAGTTTCAATACTATCATCAAGCGTGTGTGCTGTGGCAACAGGAGCATGAAATCTAAGATGCAATTGCTGGAAAAACTCATATCTCGCTTCTCTTCCGGCTTCTTCGATTCCAATCCCTAATTGTTTGGCAATTGCCGGGACATCTGCTTTTCCGGACACGAAATCAGCACCAATAGATTTCGCAAAGTTTTCACATTGGCTCTCTTGTTCATCGGCTTCGCTTCTTTGGCTGTGATTCAAGTGTGCCGCAATAACTTGATAGCCACAATCTACAAGTAAATGCATTAAACATGTTGAGTCCGTACCACCGGAATAACCGACAATCACAAGTTCACCGGGATGGAGCAAGTTGTGTTCTTGTATAAACTCTTGTAGCTTTTGCTTCACTTAATGAAATCATACCGGAGGGGCGGTTTTC
>CAZSPF010000002.1:55670-67934 GCA_964608695.1 uncultured Fimbriimonadales bacterium
CAGAGCACCTGACTGTGGCTCAGGGGGTCGCGGGTTCAAATCCCGTTCGCCGCCCCATTTTTTACGCTGCTTTTTGTTCGTAATAGCCCATTTTATTGATACCGTGTAATGCAGCAACTTTATAGGCTTCTGCCAGTGTCGGATAATTGAAAACTTGATCAATAAAATATCGAATTGTCCCGCCAAATGCCATGACTGCCTGACCGATATGAATCAACTCGGTTGCACCATCACCAATAGCGTGAACGCCAAGAATTTTTTCGGTTTCTCGATTAAAAATTATCTTCAACCTTCCTGTTGTATCTCCCAAGATATTTCCTCTTGCTATTTCACGCGTGTAAGCAACCCCCACTTCGTACGGAATAGATTCGCTTGTTAATTGCTCCTCTGCCTGACCGATAAAAGAGATTTCAGGAATTGTATATAAGCCATAAGGAAATGTAATCGGCATACCCTCATTTTTAATGTTGAACGCATTTAATGATGCGACTCTTCCCTGCTCCATTGAAGTTGAGGCAAGACCTGGAAAACCTATCACATCTCCTGCGGCAAATATATGAGGAACACTTGTTTGAAAAGATTCATTCACACTAATTTTGTTTCTTTCATCAGTTTGCAACCCTGCCACATCCAAATCAAGATGAAGCACATTTCCTATCCTTCCTGCAGCATATAATGCAACCTGCGCACGCAAAAGCTTATTACTTTTTGTTTTTGCAATAATTCCATTATCATTTTTCTCTACTTGCTCAACTGTTTCACCCAGGCGGAATGTAACACCCTTCTCGCGCATGTGAAACATAAGTGCCTCCACAATCTCCCCATCCAGAAATTCTAGTAATCGTTTTCTTCCATCAATAACCGTTACATGAACACCTAACGCTGCAAAGATGCATGCATATTCCATTCCGATAACCCCCCCTCCTACAATTATCATGCTCTTTGGTATTTCAGACATGTTATAGAGGTTTTCCGCATCAAATATGCGTTGCCCATCTACAGGAAAATCAGGAGAGGAAACAGACAGAGAACCTGTGGCTATAATAATTTTATCGGCTTTTAATAATGAGCCACCGTCATCACTTTCCACAAAAATCACATGAGGGTTTTTGAAACGTGCCACACCATCATAAAACATAATTCCGTTGCGAGCAAACTGTGAACGATAAACTTCTACTTCCTTAGAAACAACTTGTCTGCACCTGAACAACAAGTCTTCAAAAGTGATTTCATCTTTAACTCTATAAGATTCTCCGTAAATTTGTTTCTGCCTATGCCCAGAAAGATACAAAACTGCTTCGCGTAAAGTTTTCGATGGAATGGTTCCTGTGTGAAAACAAATGCCGCCGGTTCGATTCTTCCTATCTACAAGCGCAACTTTTTTTCCGAGTTTTGTGGCTTGAATTGCCGCATGGTGACCGGCAGGTCCACTGCCTATCACCACTAAATCATATGAGTTCATACCGGAAATCATGCAGCCCTTTCTTCTTCAATTGTGGATTCAGTTTCTGATTCTTCTTGTCGTACTTCAGTGTTTGTTTCTTCAGCTTTTTCGGAGTTGTTTTGTTCCTCACCTAATTCTTCTAGTTCGAGCCTGACAACTGATTCAATAAGGTGTTCGTTTTTGAGAATCCTTAGAAATTGTAAGCCTACATCATAGCCAACACCTTGCATTTGATTCCCGGATGCGACACGCACAACTCTTGCTAACGCAACAACCGCCTCTTCATTTGAGATATACAACTGTAAATGAACAGCAGAGCCGACAGAAATTGGAGAACGCAAACGAACACGAAGACCAGATGTGCTCATGTTTACTGCTGTACCTATTGTTTGCTTTGATTGATTGGAGCCATCGAAGTTTTCTAGGTATGTTACATGCACTAAGAAGTCTACAGGTGTGCGTGCAGCGCGTTGATTCTCGGGTGTTTCAACTCTTATGTTCCCTAAATATAGTTTAAATCCGCCATTACCCCGCTCACTGCGTTCGAGTGTTGCCCATGCAATATTTGCCGCATCGCCCACCTTTTGAAGCATGACTAACGAACCGCGAACCATGGGAAAGTTGTTCACACGAACGAACACTTCAAGTGAATTAGATTCGTATTCTTCTACAACGCCCTCAAAACCCGATAAAGAAGAAATAAGTGGACACATCAACAGAATCTCAGATCCGTTGTTAAAAATATCCCTCACACCGATTGGTGTTTTTGTTTCCATTTAAATACCCTCAAGGCTCTCCCTTGAAAAGAATTACCGAATAGTCGGAGATCTTGTTTGAGCCTCTAAAGTAACATTCCACAATCAGAGTTATGCCATACCCAGTAATTTCACCTAACCTGCAACAGGAAAGCAGATGGAATTACGGGTGTAAACTCTCATGTTCATGTCGAGGATTAAACAGAAGTTTGAAGAATTGAAACAGAGCGGTGGGAAAGCCTTAGTGGCATTCGTAACTGCAGGAGATCCGGATATAAATGAACTTCCCAATATTTTAAAAGCGTTGGAGGAAGCTGGTGCGGATTTAGTTGAGGTAGGCATACCGTTTAGCGACCCGATTGCAGATGGTCCAACGATTCAGGCAAGCAGTCAGCGAGCATTGGACAAAGGAGTGAAAGTAAGCCAAATTTTCGATGCCGTTAAGGAATCCGTTTTAAGCATTCCGGTGATTTATATGGGGTACACAAACATTGCAATGCGGATGGGCTTGGAAAGGTTTGCAGGCTTGGTGAAGGATTCGGGAGCAGATGGTGTTTTGCTGAGCGATTTGACGCCTGAGGAAGCAGGCGAGTGGAAGGAATGTGCGGATATTGCAGAACTCGATACCGTGTTCTTGGTTGCTCCGACCAGTACCGATGAACGTATACGATTGGCGTGCGAAATGGCGTCGGGGTTTGTGTATTGCGTTTCACGAACGGGAGTAACCGGCGCGGAAAGTGCAGTTCCGACAGAAGTAAGTGAATTGGTTCGACGTGTGAAGGAGCGAACGGAACTGCCCATATGTGTGGGGTTTGGTATTTCAAAACCGGATCAAGTGAGGATGGTTTGCTCGATTGCTGATGGCGCGGTGGTAGGAAGTTATTTTGTGAACTTTTTGCATGAACGCTGGCATTCAGGGGGGGGTAGAGATGAGTTTGTCCGTGCGGTTAAGGAACTAAAAGACGCGACGAGGTGAACTGTCTTTGCATTAATAAAATTTTCTGAATACTAGTTCCATCTTCTTCATGGATTTCATAATGTTTTGCTCGCGTGGAGTAGATGCAGCATGCTTCTTGGCAGAGATTCCTTTCAAGGCAAGTAGTGAAATGATATAGCATAGTGCTGTTAATGCAAATTCGATGTTATAATAAAGCCGAGGTAAAAGAATGAAAAAACTCAATTATAAAATCACACCACATCTATGGTTCGATAAGGAAGCAAAGGAAGCAGCAGAATACTATACTTCTGTGTTTCCTGATTCAAAGATCACAAGCGTAACCACTCTACACGATACACCATCAGGTGATTGCGACATTGTTTCATTTGAACTTTCAGGACAGCCATTCATGGCGATCAGCGCGGGTCCACTTTTTAAATTTAATGAATCAGTCTCTTTTATGATATTTTGCGATACACAGGATGAGATTGATTATTATTGGGAAAAACTTTCTGCTGTTCCTGAAGCAGAGCAGTGTGGCTGGCTTAAAGATAAATACGGTCTCTCATGGCAAGTGGTGCCTTCTAATATGGAAGAAATGCTGCAAAAAGGAACTCCTGAACAGATTGCTCGAGTAACTGCAGCATTTCTCGAAATGAAAAAATTCGATATTGAAAAATTAAAAGCAGCATACAAAGGAGATTAAAAACACCAATCATGAATGCACAAATAACTAAAACGGCTGCCGCTTGACCAGAATCATCCAAATTCCTGAACATCAAAACATGACCATTCGCAGCAGGAGCACAACAACTAAACTTCTTACTCTCATCTAAAGGTGAACAGAAGATAAACCATGGCAAAACTTTCAGAACAATACCGCTGTACTTGGTGTGGCAATGACTCCCTTATGATCTGTTATCACGACAACGAGTGGGGAGTACCGGTTCATGATGACCGCACGCTGTTTGAATTCCTCATCCTCGAAGGTGCGCAAGCAGGGTTGACATGGCGAACAGTGCTAAGCAAACGCGAAAGCTACCACAAGGCATTCGATAACTTTGATGCAAATAAAATTTCCCGATATGATGAGAAAGAAGTTAAGAGATTACTTGCAAATCCCGGAATCATCCGCAACCGTTTAAAAGTTGCGGCGGCAATCCAAAATGCAAGAGCGTTTTTAATCGTGCAAAAGGAGTTTGGCTCGTTTGATTCATACATTTGGAAATTCGCAGGTGGAAAACCAATCAATCATAAAATAAAATCTATCAATGATATTCCCGCAACAACGAAAGAATCTGAAGCGATGAGCAAAGACTTGCTTGGGCGAGGGTTTAAATTTGTCGGTCCGACCATTTGTTATGCATTTATGCAAGCAGTCGGAATGGTAAACGATCATGAGACGAAATGCTTTCGATATAATGAAATTTTGAAGAAAGCAAACAAATAGTGTGAAGAATCTGAGTGCCTGCACACTTCATTTTTTATATTTTGGTTGTTGAGAGATGGTCAGGTTATAGGGAGTTTTTTGGAGTTGGGTTGTGTTTAAGAGCTTGCTCACGGTTCGCGGGATTGAAGGCCACATTTGGCGGAATTCAAAGGACACGTCAGCTAACCTGCCACTCGATTTTTCCTATATAAAGTTCACACCTTTCCTGCTACCTGTTCGTTTGACTCTATTTAATTTTATGACTTTTTTGTTTAATAAAATATTTTCATGATTATAGATTCTGGCATTAATTTTAAAGTTTTTCCCATTTCCTATTTTCATTACTTTTGTTAACTGCATCCAGAACCTGCTGGTTCTTCAGCCCGTCTTCGAAAGATGGTGTGGGGTTTTGGGATTGTGAGATGCGGGTGAGGGCGTCGGCGACAAGGTGGGTGAAGGTGTGTTCGTATCCGATGATGTGTCCGGGGGGCCACCAGTTCGCGGCGTAGGGGTGGGAGGATTCGGTGGTTTGGATGAGACGGAATCCGCGTGCGGTTTCGGGGTCTTCAGCGTTGTAATATTCCAGTTCGTTCATTTTTTCGAGATTAAAGATGAGTGAGCCACGTGAGCCGTTGATTTCGAATCGGTTGTGATTTTTTCTTCCTGTTGCAAAACGCGTGGCTTCGAACGTTCCGAGCGTGCCGTTTTCAAAAAGCGCGAGAAACATGGATGCATCGTCCACGGTAACTTCACCCATTTCGGATGACGCTTCCCCCCCCAAACGGTCGTCGGCTTGTTTTAGAAGAGGGCGCTGTTTGATGAAAGTTTGCAAATGACCGCAGACTTCTTCTATTTCACCAATGAGAAAACGCGCGAGGTCTATGATGTGTGCGGCGATGTCTCCATGCGCACCAGAACCCGCAAATTGTTTTTGCAAACGCCATACGAGCGGAAAATTCGGGTCAACAATCCAATCCTGCAAATACACCGCGCGGAAATGATAGATTTTTCCGAGATCTCCATTTTCCAACATTTTTTTTGCGAGCGCGACAGCAGGACAGAAGCGATAGTTATGAAAAATCGCATGGAAGACGTTTGCTTTTTTCACTGCTTCGTACATCTCCTGTGCTTCCTGCAGTGTATTTGCGAGGGGTTTTTCGCAGAACACGATTTTTCCGTTTTCGGCAGCGGCGATGGAGATGGGCGCGTGGAGATGTCCGGGAGTGGAGACGTCAATGAGGTCTATGTCTTTTCTTTCGACGAGTTTGCGCCAGTCGGTTTCGGTTTCCTGCCAACCGAATTTTTGTGCAGCTTGTTTTAGAGCGGTTTCGTTTCTTCCGCAGATGACAGCAAGTTCGGGCTCCCAATCGAGCTCGAAGAAGCGCGGCGCTTGGCGATAGGCGTTGGAGTGAGCTTTGCCCATGAACTGGTAACCCACGAGACCGATGCGGATTTTGCGTTTAGGCATGATGATAGGTTTCTCTTTTTGATAAGAGAATTCCTGCTTTTCAGTTTTTGATTTTTTGTTATTGGTTTACTGCAATTGTGCTGAATGCGTTATGCGAACCACCTGATATCGGATTATTAAAACCGGCAGTTACTGTTACAAAAAATTGAGAGGTTCTGCTTGTGATTTTCATTTTGAATGTTGCCCACCTTGCACCTCCTGGTACAGTTACATTTTGCGGTAGATTTATTGCGTTAGCAGGCATAGACGGCTGAGATGAAAAACTGCTCAACTTTACCGTTACATCTTCGCCGTATGCCATTCCTAAAGTTACTTGATAATCAATGGTTGCATCATTAGATGACACATCTACTGCTTGCATGTTTGGAACAATTACTATCGGTATGTATTCTGTGATGGGTCTTATATCAGCAAGGTCAAAAGTTTTCGGTCTTTCTAATGCAGGATAGTTATCGAGTTGCAGTTTTAAGTCGTTTTTGTTCAGTTTTATTGGTGTTTTTGATTTCCTTATAGACTGTTTTGTTGTCTTTTTTGATTTCTTCCTCATTTTCCACTCCTTATGTGCTACTGGTTTAGTCGTTAACTATCCCGTGTCGCTACCTATCCTCTATAATACATGATTTTTAGACTTTTTCAACAGACTCTTTGCCTTTTTCATAGTTATGTATAAATTCCTTTTCAGACAATCTATCCTTTATTTTCTTCAATAGCACTTCATGTTCCTCTATTTCTCTGCCTGTTAAAGGGGTTTGTGCTTTTTCCATAAGTGCGTCAGAGGCGCCAAGGAGTCCTGCCGATTCTTCAGGTTTGTTCAACTCAAGTGATAGTGCGGCAAGAGAATTTAAGACGGCAGATTCACCAATAATATCCTTGGTTGTTTTTCTAATTTTCATGGATTCATCATATAATTCTTTTGCTTTTTCATATTGCCTTTTTTCAAACGCCACTTGCCCCAAGTTGTGCAAAATAACTCCTTTGCTCAAAATGTCGCCGATCTCTGTATATATGCTTAAACTTTTTGTAAGAAATTTTTCTGCTTCATCAAAATTTGATTGGTCTTTATTCAATGCGCCAATATTTGCATAAAGGTTAGCGATGTTAGTTTTATTACCAACTGACTCATAAATGTCGAGTGCTATTTTAAAGTAATCCATTGCTTCATTCAGTTTATTTTGCGAACTATATAATAAGCCGAGATTGTTGTAAAGAGATGCGGCACCTTCATCATCATTCATTAATTTCCTTATTTCTAATGACTCAAGGAATGATTTTTCAGCATCATCAAATTTACCTGTGTAAAGTTCGAAGACACCTTTCATGTTAATCAACCTTGCTTTTTCTAATTCTGTCATGTTCTTATCATTCTCATTTACAAACAAAATCAGATCCAAGATTTCTTTTGGGTTACCATAAATCCTCCAGTACCTCAACAATGAAACAACCATATTAGGTGCTACACCCGAATTGTTATCACTTGTTGCTGAAAAACGAATTGCATTCATCAGGTTGTAATGCTCATCGCTTAATAGCCGTATTGCTTCGTCTTGCTGGGATCCCTTCATAATATCCTCATATTCCGATACCAGACTTGCATAGTATTCTGTTAAGATTTGGTTAACTTCATAGTTCTCATTCTTTTCGTTTAAAAATTGCAATGCAATGTGTCTAACCGGTTCCATCATTCTGTACCTTCTTCCAGATTGCGCATCATAAGGAACTATTAGAGATTTGTTTATTAAAATTCTAAGTGATTCTAAAGCACTATTCCTACCATTTATTTTTTGAGAAAGATACTCAAACGCATTTATGTTAAACCCACCCATAAAAAGTGAACATGCTCTGAATATTTCTTTATCGTGTTCAGGAAGCAGATCATAGCTCCATTTAATTGTGTTCATTAATGTTTTATGCCTACTTTCGATGGTTGGATCTTCGCTAGCAATTGTATCTATGCTTTCTGTAATCTTTTTCACAATTTGCTCTAATGAGAGATACAAAGTTAAAGGTGCAATGAGTTCTATCGCAAGGGGCATTCCTTCCAATGTCTTACAGATTTCTGCTATATGAATGAGGTCATTATCCTTAATTTTAAGGTTTGGGTTACTTGAGCGTGCTCTGTCAATGAATAATTTCACTGAATGATGTTTTAGAATTTGATTTTCAGTAAGCATTGAACCACTTTCTGGATAAGAAAACGATAAAACATGAATGATGTTTTCGCCTTGAATCGCCAATTTTTCTCTGCTTGTTACTAATATCTTAACATTCGATGATGATTTAATAAGTGTAGAAATTTTATTTGCTATTTCCGGCATGAGTTGTTCACAGTTGTCTAAAATTACCAAAAGTCGTTTATCTTTTAAAAAATCTACAATATTCGCAAACCTTTCATGTTTTGTACTGCTTTCGATTTGCAAACATGTTTCGATCTCGTTTATGGATTTATCTATGCTATTTGCATTAGACAAATCCACAAACCATATACCGTCAGAAAACTCTTCAGTAAATAACCTGCATGTTTCAACAGCCAATCGTGTTTTTCCATTACCTCCGGGACCCAATAAAGTAGTTACTCTATTTTCTAATATGCTGCGATTAATCTCTTTAACTTCCTTATTTCTACCGATAAAAGACGTAAAGTAAACGGGCAAATTATTGATATTTTCATCAGATATGTTGATTTGCGGAAATTCTTTTTCTATTATTTTCTCATTTACTTGGAATAGATTTATATCACGAGAAATGCCTTTTAACTTAAAGCTTCCAAGTTTTTTGCTCGTTGTCGTAGCCAGTTTGTGCACATCTTCTGAAATAATTATCTGGCCGCCATTTGTTATTGACAAAATTCTACTGCAAAGATTAATTCCTGGACCAAAATAATCTCCTAATCTTGTTTCTATCTTGCCGTAATGAATTGCAATTCTTACTTTTAATCCTATCTGATTTTTCCATTTTTCATTCGATATTTTTTTCTGAATAGTTATTGCAGATTCTATTGCTTTTTGAACATCATGGAAAACGGCTATTACTCCATCTCCAGTAGATTTAAAAATATCACCGTCATACTCTTTTATTGTATCTTTTACAACTGCATCATGAATGGATAAGTCATGCGACATCTGTTTCGGATATATTTCCCAGATTCGTGTACTGGACTCAATATCCGTCATGAGAACACATAAACTTTTACTTGCAACCTGAGCCATGAAGTTTGCTGTATGTTCATTATACTTTATGAACGATAATGTGCAACTGAAAACATTAAAAAAGGTTCCGAATGAATCATTCGGAACCTTTTTTAACTACAAGTTAAACTACTTTGAGCTGATTGTAACGACTGATTTTAACCCATCGTTTCGTGTAGGTTGTTCTCTTGGAAGCAAGGTATCAGCACAAGCAAGGTTGTAGGCAGTAACTGCTGCGGCAACACTGGATTGAACGAGATACTTTTCAATAGCCGCTGAAAGGTTATCATTTTGCGTGTGGTGAATATAAGGATAATTAGCGACTCCTGTCTCCACAGAGAAAAATCCCGGAATACCTACTGCATTGAACGATGCATGATCGCTTCCCCCCCCTCGCGGCATTCTTTCCACTACTCGTAGGGCGAAAGGCATATCAGGGAACGCTTCGTTAAGTATGTCAGTCGCTTGTTTCAACATAGGTTCCATTTCTTTTATGCAAACCAAGCCTCCCCAGTAGTTTGTTCCTCCGTCATCTATCAACACGGCTGAAATTTTGTCATGTATTTGAGGATTTTGTTGAACATATGCGCGTGAGCCGAGCAAACCCTGCTCTTCACCAGTGAAAAGTATGAAGCGGATGGTGCGTTTAGGTTTTGCACCTGATGCCATGAGGATTCTTGCGGCTTCAAGTGCAACCATCGTTCCAGTACCGTTGTCGCAAGTGCCTTGCGAACCCGGACCATCCCAACTGTCGAGGTGTCCACCGACAATCACGTATTCATCAGGAAACTCTGTTCCAACTATATCCGCTACAACGTTGTATTGAGGTATGGGTCCGGGGATGAAATACTGCTCTAAATGAAATTCAACTAAGGGAGGAGATCCGGCGCTAATGGCATTTGTCATTGCTTGATAGTCGCTTTGACGTACGGTGATGTCCACATCAGTCGGGAGGTTATTTATGTCCAAGTTCCGCCAAGTTCCGGAAGTTCTCACAAGTTCGCTTCCTGAAGTAGTTATTGTTCCGTTTATTCCCGCTTCTCTTAATGCATTACGAATGGCGGTTCTTTCTTCTTGGCTCGGACCTCCTTGTCGCGGAACAGGCGGGACCAGCACCCATGCATTTTTTAACTGCCATGCACGCGATTTAATTGCATCCACGTTTTCGGGTTGGGTTACAACATAACCACGCACAAGGCCATTGGTGCCTGCTGTCCATGAACGTGTTGTAAACTGAAATATTCTTTCATGTGGTTCTACCATTCTGCCAATTTGTGTTCTTCCTCTCTGAAAACCTACAGGGATTTCAGTCCATTGTTCAAGTCGAGCATTTAACCCGTAAGATGCAAACATGTCTCTTGTCCATTCGCATGCTTTCTGAAGGTTGTGTGAGCCGGTAAGGCGATGACCGATTTGGATACAGAGATGCTCAAGATGCCTCATCACCTGATTCCGTGTTTTGCCTTCTTCGATTATTTTATTAACAATCTCCGGGTTTCCTTGTGGGAAAAGGGGGCTGAATAAAAAAAGGACAGCAAATAGAATTGGCATACGCTTCATGGGTGTTTCTCCTTTGATTTTGGATAAGGATACGCTATTTTGAGGTGAAATTTCGCCCGACGATGAGTCCTCGGAACAAGAAATGTCCTTTAGGGTGTTCTATAATATGGAATGTAATCATGGGGGCGACCGGTTTCGACAGAGCCGGTTGGCTTGAGGTTGCGAGCAGAGGCGCCGCTGGCCTCTATAAAAGCGGCAAAAAAAGTAACTGCGAACGATTACGCATACGCTGCTTAATTAAGCAGCCGTCCGACTGAGCCGCACCGGTAGGCTCAAGCAGGGCGTCGCTAAATCCGGTTGGTTTGTCGATCCGCCGTCTGAGGTGAGACAAGCGAGATAAATCAGGCTGGTTTTGGGTTAGCCTGTCTGCCGGCGTTACCCATAACGAGATTTAAATGCAGACTACGCTCGTAGTAGCCTTAGGTGCTCCGACTTTGGAAGGGGGTTCAATTCCCCCCGCCTCCACCAAACCTCTTCATTTACAGGTCCCTAACCCGGTACTCTTTCCAAATGAACATTGTCAACCTCACAAAAACCATAGAAATTAATGCAAGCAAAGAAACCGTTTGGGATGTTTTGCTGCAAGACGAAACATACAGGAAATGGACGTCAGTTTTTGCGGAAGGTTCTTATGCTGTTTGTGATTGGCAGGAAGGAAGCCAAGCGTACTTCTTAACTCCGGAAGGTAACGGGTTGTTTAGTAAAGTTTTAGTGCATAAACCTTGCGAGGTAATTACGTTTGAGCATTTAGGATTGATGGCAGGTGGAAAAGAAATGCCTGAAAACGAAGAGACTAAAGAGTGGAAAGGCACAAAAGAAACCTATCTTGTTTCAGAGAACAATGGGATAACTACTTTAAAATTAGAACAAGAAATTAGTGAGTCAGCATATGATTGGATGTCTGACGCATGGGATAAGGCTTTTCATTTAGTAAAAGAGTTGGCAGAATCTAAAGAAACCGGATAGTTTCAAATTGGTTTTTGAGAAAAGTACATTAGAAACTTGTTAATGCATTCCTTCGTCTTCTTTAAGTAGGCAATGGGACGAACATCAAATGCAAAAGAGAGAATCCTTTCCAGTGCGCTCATCGTGATGCGTGAAAAAGGTTATAGCAACAGTAGTGTTGATGAGATTTTGGAAAGTGCAAATGTGGGGAAAGGAAGTTTTTATCATTTCTTTCCTTCCAAGGAAACGTTGGGTGAAGCGGTTTTAGAACAGTTTGCAACAAACTTGGAATCGAAGTTAATCAACGATGCTTTCGACAAAAGCATTTCACCACTCGAAAGACCAATTAAGTTAATGGAACTCATCACAAGAGAATTGGAAACAGAGCGCCCCATATTGGGATTCCTTTCAGGAACAATTGCATCTGAATCAAACGCCATTCCGGAATCATTAAGGAATTTAACAACTCATAAATTTGAAACTTTACGAATTGAGTTCGAAAACACTTTTAACGAAGCAATAATGGAATTACAGTTAATGC
>CAZSPF010000002.1:67947-72879 GCA_964608695.1 uncultured Fimbriimonadales bacterium
AAAGAGATTGCCGGCGCATGCTTGGCGTTCATCCATGGATTATTCTTAATGTGTAAGGCGTATCAGTCTGAAGAGCCGTTTAAGCGGTACGGTCGTTTGATTGGCAGATTTTGGGAACCGTATAAAGCATCCTAATTTCAAATAAACTCGGATACAATCTTTTATAATGAACGATTCGGGTACAAGCGTCTTAAGAAAAAAAAGTGCTTTGAAGATTTATCTCGAAATGATAAAAATCGAGCATTCAGTTTTTGCGCTTCCTTTTGCGATGATCGGAATGCTTTATGCCGCAAACGGATTTCCCGGTTGGAAAGTTTTTTTATTGATAATTGTTGCAATGGTGAGTGCGCGTAGTGCTGCGATGGCATTCAATCGAATTGTCGACAGACATATTGATGCAAAAAATCCGAGAACATCTAATCGTGCCATTCCCACAGGTATTTTGCGATTAGATCACACTTTACTTTTTCTTTTGATTTCTGTTATTGTTTTTTTTGTTTCTGCAGGGATGCTGAATACACTCGCGCTCATACTTTCTCCTGTTGCTTTGTTTGTCATCACAATTTATTCATACACGAAACGATGGACATGGCTGTGCCATATAATTTTAGGATTTTCTTTAGGCATAGCACCTGTTGGTGCTTGGATTGGTGTAACGGGGACGTTTGACATGATACCTTTGTGGTGGACAGGTGCAGTAATGTTCTGGACTGCGGGTTTCGACATTTTATACTCCCTGCAAGATGTAGATTTTGATCGCGCACACAATTTAAAGAGCATTCCTGAAAGATTTGGAATTAGTAATGCGATATTAATCAGTCGGTTATTTCATTTTATAACATTGTGTTGTCTTGTTGCTGCAGGAGTAGCAGTTTCTGCAGGGATGTTGTATTTCATAGGATGTTTCATTGTTGCTTGTTTGTTGTTGTATGAACAATCTTTAGTCAAGCCCAACGATTTAAGTAAAATAGATGTGGCTTTCTTTACAATGAACGGATTTGTGTCAATTGGTTTGTTTTGCTTTGTTTTGTTAGATATTATTTTGAATCAGCCTTAATTGCAATTAACGATTTCACCATTCCCATTGAGCGCTCTAATACTATTTCCGCATCAGGAAAAAGTTCTTGCATTTGTTGTTTCGTAAGTAAATTAAAATCAGGCTCTGTCTTTTTTGGCCAGAACTTATTAAACAATCTTATTGTTGCCATTAGCAGAGTTCGAGGAAAAAACACTATGCATCCGGGAAGCCAAGTGTGACTTTCTAAATAAAAATACCGATTGGGAGTCTGCACAAAATATTTTTTACCCACTCTTCGAATTTCATTGGCAAATCTTTTTTGCCGTTCGAATGCTTTTAGAGCAAAATCTTTATTCGAAGAATAATTTGTTATATCAGATTTATCGACTGTAACATGCTCAATAACTGACGAGCAAAACACGATATCGAAAAACCTATCGGGATAAGGTATGACTCCGCTTTCATCAAGCAAAACTGTATTTTTAAATCCGTATCTCTTCTTTCCTTGTTCCATAACTTCATTATCTATATCTGCAAGATAAACATTTTCACGGAACGGAATGATTGCAGCGATGTGAGAACCGTCTTCAGAACCTAAGTCAATAATTTTATCTGTTTCTTTGGGTTGTAGTTTTTGTAAAAAGATTTGTGCTCTTCTCATTCGTGAGCGATGTGAGTACTTTCGAAAAAGTGTTTTCAGCATATCCGCCCCCGGGTGTTCATAGAAACGAGATTTTACCTTCCTAATTGGGGGATACAAAACGAAATAAGCGACCTAACTAACCTTTTTGTTTGTGATATGATGAGATAGAATTGTCAGAACAAGCAACCAGACGCACAATCCGCCTTCCACACAGCCTTGCGGCGCTAAAATATCCCGATTTTCGACTCTTTTGGTTCGGCGCGATGTTATCGTTTACCGGTACGTGGATCCAAAATACCGGTCAGCAGTGGCTTGTTTACGAGCTCACTCATAGTGAAAAAGCACTTGGGCTATTGACCTTCATAAGCGCCGCACCAATGTTTTTCCTTTCACCTTTCGGAGGATATCTTGCTGACAGGTTTGACAAGAGGATTGTATTGGTTCTTTGTTCCGCTTTTTATGCTCTTTCCGCTTTTACATTAGCGATTTCAATTTGGATGGGGTTTATTTCATTTTCACTCATAACAGGACTCGCATTCATGAATGGCTGTGTAGCAGTCATAGAGATACCCACGCGCCTTTCCATGATTTCTCATATTGTTAAACCTGAAGACTTGGGCAGTGCCATTCCGTTAAATTCCATGACATTTAACTCTGCACGGGTTATTGGTCCCGTTATCGGAGGAATTTTATTGCAGAAATTCGGACCTGAGTTATGTTATTTAGTAAATGGAATTAGTTTCGGTGCAATTATTATTGCGGTGCTTGCAATTCGTGCAGATTTGCGCTCTAATGCAGAGCAATCCGCTTCTTTGAGAGAGACATTGTTTGAAGGAATAAATTACGTACGCAAAAGAAAAGATTTTTTAGTACTTGTCACAATGGTAATTACTACGTCGTTTTGTGGGATGTTCTATATATCTCAAATTTCCGCTTTGGCAAAATCAGTATTGCGTGTTCAAGAGTCTGCTTATGCACTTTTATTTACTGCAACAGGTGTTGGTGCATTATTAGGTTTGTTACTTTTAGCAACACTTAGCCGCTATGGAAAAAAAGGGATACTCGTTATTTTTTCGATGATAGGCTTGGGAATGGGATTAGTTGGTTTGGCTTCTGTTATTGTTCCGTGGCAGGCGATGATTTTTCTGGGGTTTATCGGTGCATTTGGAATCATGCAGTTAGTTGGTTCAAATACTATATTGCAATCGTATTCGCCGCCTCATTTACGTGGAAGAGTCATATCTGTTCACGTTTGGTCACTTGCAGGAATGCACCCATTAGGTGCTCTGCTCTTCGGTTATTTATCTGAGATATATGGTTTATCGCTATCGTTTTATATTGGGGGGGCGGTTATTTTTGTTTACGGAAGTTTTGTTTTGATTTTTGCAAAAAACGTACGAGAGATTGCTTAATTAAGGTTGACAAGCCTTTCAAATTCCGCTCTTTCTTTTGCCTTCATCAACGCATCTTCCACTTCTACTTTTTTACTTGCAACAAGGTTCGCTAAACATTGATCCAGTGTCATCATTCCCATTTTTGCACCAGTTTGGAGAATTGATGCTATTTGATAACTTTTATTTTCTCGTATGAGGTTCCTAACCGCTCCAACCGCATTCAAAGTTTCAAATGCAGCGATTCTTCCCTTTCCATCTGCACGCCGCACAAGAGTTTGCGAAATAACTCCAACCAAGTTCACTGACAACTGCATTCGTATTTGTTGTTGTTGATGAATAGGAAAAACGTCAATGACTCTATCAATTGTTTGAACGGCGTCAACGGTATGCAAAGTTCCGAAAACAAGCTGCCCAGTTTCAGCGGCAGTAATCGCGAGCTGAATGGTTTCCAAGTCTCTCATTTCACCTACGAGGATGACATCCGGGTCTTGTCTTAAAACGTATTTCAATGCATTTGCAAAACTTAAAGTATCCACGTCGAGTTCGCGTTGTCTTATGACGGATTTGTGATCGTCATGGATAAACTCCACCGGGTCTTCAACCGTAACAATATGGTAGGGATATTTTCTATTAATGTAATCAATACACGCGGCTTGCGTAGTTGATTTTCCGCTCCCTGCAGGACCGGTTACCAGAACCAATCCTCGCGGCCTTTCACAAAATGAACGCACAATATTTGGAACTTCTAATTCTTCCAACGTTTGAATGTACAATGGAATTACTCGGAATGCGGATTGCACAAATCCGCGCTGTTGATACACGTTTCCGCGAAACCTCGCTAAATTCGGAATAGCATACGCAAAATCGAGTTCTAATTCTTTTTCAAATCGTTTTCTTTGCTGTTCTGATAAAATATCAAATATCTCTCTTTTTGACTCTTCGGGTGAAAATATCCGTTCATCCTCCAACCGTAACAGTTCCCCATGCACTCGCACGTAAGGTTTCGAATCGGCTTTGATGTGCAAATCCGAGCCTTCCATCGCTACCGTTCTGTGAAGCAACTCAACAATCCTACCCACTTCCCGTTGCCTCCCCAAAACCTAAGTTCAACGCTCTCCGCTTGAATTCCACCGGAGATTGACTCTTGGTTAGCGCATTTTCGAAATCTATAATGTTTTCTTTCAATAATTGAAGCAAGTGGCCATCCAAAGTTTGCATTCCGTATTCCCCCCCCGTTTGTATTTCCAGGTAAATTAAATGAGTTTTACCTTCTCTAATTAATGTACGAATTGCAGGAGTGGCGACCATAACTTCAAAAGCGGCAACGCGACCCATACCGTCTTTTTTGGGAATCAAGGTTTGACTTATCACTGCTTGAATGGTCGTAGAAATTTGTGTTCTAATCTGCTCCTGCTGATCAGGAGAATATACGTCAACAACCCTGTCAATCGTTTGCGCGGCGTCAACTGTATGCAGAGTTGAGAAAACAAGGTGGCCGGTTTCAGCAGCTGTTATGGCAAGCTGTATGGTTTCCAAATCACGCATCTCTCCCACAAGGATCACATCTGGGTTTTGCCTCATTACGTGTCGTAATGCGTCTGCAAAACTGTGTGTATCAACTCCTAGCTCCCTTTGATTTATAACGCTCACATTGTCTTGATGCACATATTCAATCGGGTCTTCAATTGTCATGATGTGCTGTCTCCGGTGCATGTTGATATGATGTACCATTGCGGCAAGGGTTGTACTTTTTCCTGAACCGGTTGCACCTGTTACCAGTACCAAGCCGCGCGGCATAAGAGCAATTTTTTTTGCTACTTGTGGAATGTTTAACTCATCAATCGTTTTTATCTCAAAAGGAATCAATCGAAAAACTG
>CAZSPF010000002.1:72894-89677 GCA_964608695.1 uncultured Fimbriimonadales bacterium
ATTTCTCCGCGGCTCCAAAACATATTCACTCGAAATCTGCTAAGACCATCAACTTGATAAGAAAGGTCAAGTTCTTTATAACTCTCTAACCTTGCCCATCTTTCCTCGTTAAGAATACTTCTTAATAAATTATTAGTCTGTTCAACTGTAAAAGGCGGATAATCAGTATGAGTTAAGGAACCATGAATCCGCATGATTGGCGGCTGTCCCGATTTAATATGCAGGTCGCTCGCTTCGCGATCTACCAATTCGCGCAATAAGTTGCCAATCGTCAATGACATTCTTTAACGTCTCAGAAGCTGTCGCAATTCCGATGCAATACCGGCATAGTTTAAAGCGACATCTTCTGTAATAACTCCTGCTTTAACATATTTTATTAAACTCTGATTCATGGTTTGCATTCCCCAGAAATGACCTTCACTTATGGCGTGATACAACTCTCCAAAGTGTCCGTCTTCAATCATTTTAGAAATAGTAGGTGTACAAATCATGACTTCGCATGCACAAACGCGTCCCGCACCATCTGCACGTGGAACTAACTTCTGTGAAATAACTGCACGCAAGGAGTTTGCCAAACGCATACAAAGGTGAACTTTTTCATGTGGCGGGAACATATTAATAACACGATCCATTGTTTCCGCAGCGCTTGGTGTGTGAACTGTTGAGAAAACTAAGTGTCCCGTTTCACCTGCTTGAAGCGCTACGTTAAAAGTTTCCGGGTCGCGCATTTCGCCCACGAGGATGACGTCCGGAGCTTCTCGAAGCGCAGCACGCATAGCAGAGAAGAAGTCGAGAGTATCTATATGAATTTCCCGCTGGCTGAGGTGTGCCATTTTGTCTTCGTGCACAAATTCGATTGGGTCTTCTATCGTAACGATATGCGCATGTCGTGTTCGATTAATTAAGTCAATCAACGCCGCCAAAGAAGTTGACTTCCCGCAACCCGTAGGACCTGTAAACAACACTAACCCTTGTCTGTGTTTTGTAACCTCATTAAGAACAGGAGGTAATCCTAATTGTTCAACCGATAAAATTTCGCTTGGAATTACTCGAAATGCGCCAGCCATCGTTCCGCGTTGAAAATAAAGGTTTGCACGTATTCGGCATAACTTCTCTACGCTAAATGCCAAGTCCATTTCCAAAACCTCTTCAAACTTCGCCAACTGTTTTGGCGACATGATGCTTGTAACAAGTCTGGTAGCGTTTTCTTCGTCAACTACGTCCCAACCCCCGGGGAGCGGTTTAACCATTGCGTGTTGTCGGATTTTAGGAACGGAGTCTGCTTTTATGTAAAGGTCAGATGCTTTTTCGTGATAAGCAATCTTTAACATGTCGTGCAATGAAGCTTCCGATGATTTAGGCATTCTTGTAGTAACCTCTCTGTTATTGGTGAATGGGTCGCGCTAAGGTTTTTTTCGCGGCCTGAGAGCAAAGTATACCAGTAAGCCGAAGACCACTGCGGCTAAAGCCACCATCCCGAGACGCAGCCACGTCCCTAACGCACTTCCGTTCTTAGACGTATCCTGAGCGTCTTTTGTTTGTTCTGCTATTGTTGCGGGGATGGAAATATCGACAGGATTCTGCGATTTAAGAACTATACGGTACTCCACAATGCCGGCAGTCTCGTCTACATTACCGATAACCGCAACATTTTCGTTTTCAAACGACCCGACGGTAACGCCGGGCTTCTGCTTATATCCCTCGAAAATGACCGCTATGGTTTTAATGGTATTCGGTGCAGGTGCACCTGCAAACGCCTTTGCAATGGGTTCGAGTCTGAGAATGCCTTGTGATGAATCCGTGAGATAATCCATCGCAAACTCACCTTTAATCGAGGTCATCTCCTTACCGCCGGGAGAGATGCCAAGGCTCTCCTCCATAATGTTCAAACCGCGAATACTTGAGCCGGCTGATACGGCAATTTTTTCGCATTGAGATGCGAGCAAATCTTTCGGATAGTTTTCTTGGAGCATTTGCAAATATACATATTCAGAACCCACTTGCGATTGCTTCACGCGAATGATGATATCAGGCTTGGACATCAAGAATGTGGTATCCGGAGGTGTTTGCTCCTGCCCCCCCTGAGAGGAACAAAGTGTTAAGGAAAAAACAAAAATTAAACTTGCAATTAATTTTAACATTTACATAACCAGCCTCTCTAATATGCTTTTTCCATCTACCCCCCCCAGAATGGACTTGCATGCACGCTCAGGATGAGGCATCATTCCCAATACGTTGCCTTTCTCATTAGTGATTCCTGCGATCATGTTCGTTGAGCCATTTGGATTATGAGCATCGTCCATCTCTCCGTTTTCACCGCAATATACAAAAGCCACTCTTCTTTGTTCGTGAAGTTGTTTCAACGTCTGTTCATCAGCAATATATCTCCCTTCGTTGTGTGCTATCGGCATGGAAAGCACACGGTTTTTTTCCAGCGTCCAACGCGAGTTTTCACCCATGCATTTAATGTGCACCCATTTGCAAATAAATTTCTGCCGGATATTGCGCACCAATGCCCCCGGAAGAATCCCGCTCTCTGTTAATACTTGAAATCCGTTGCAGATTCCCAAAACAGGCTTCCCTTCATTCGCAAAACGCTTGACCTCTTCCATAACAGGCGACAGCGAAGCAATCGCCCCCCCTCTAAGGTAATCACCGTAACTGAACCCCCCCGGCAATACAACTGCATCATAACCACTCAAAGAATCGCTTTGATACCAAACATACTCCGCATCTACTTTCATCTCATCGCGGAGCGCGTAAAGCGCGTCTTGGTCACAGTTGCTCCCCGGAAACTGGATGACTGCAGCCTTCAAGCCTCTTCCTCCACTTCGTAATCTTCAATCACGGGGTTTGCCAGCAGTCGCGATGCCATCTCCTGCACGCGTGAAGCATCGCCGTTTTCCGAAACAATTTCAATAAACTTCCCTATGCGCACATCCTTCACCTCATCATAACCCAGCGACTTCAGCGACTCTCTCACGGTTCTGCCGGCGGGGTCGGACAACCCATCTTTTAATCTCACAACAACACGGTACTTGCTCATGAGCCTGATTGTATCATCACGGGAGAGGGGAATGCTTTGTGAATTCAAGGAGTGGTGGGCGGTACTGGACTTGAACCAGTGACCCCTACAGTGTCATTGTAGTGCTCTACCACTGAGCTAACCGCCCTTTTATAGGATAAGTAGTTTACCTCGCGCGATTTCGTGTTAAAGCTTTTGACCGAATCCGATGTCATGCTCATCGAGGTCTTGGATGCCGAATTCACGCGTCCCCCAAGGCGTGTCATAAATGGTGTAATCAATAATCGCTCCGCTTTTTTGAAACTCTTCGTAAAGCGCGTCCGCATCGTCTACCCAAAAATAAGCGTTCCACATTTTCTCAACGATTTTCCAATGCGGGATGAGTTTTTCGCGCGCATCCGCTTTTGCGAGCATAATGCGGATTCCGTCTCGCTGTGCGATGCAGAAATGCGGAGGCTCACCATATAGTTCGTAATCGAACCCGAGTTTATCCTTGAAATACTCCGCCGACCTCACCACATCCCGCACCAACAGCACAGGCGCAACACCGGTTATTTTTGGCATGAGGGAATGTACCTTACGGATGATAAAGCAGGTTGGGCTTTATTAAAGATACTCCACTGACACCCATCGCTGAGGGTGTTTTAGTGAAACCGTTATCATTCCTCTGGGTCGAACCGGCTTTTGTGTTTGATACTGGTAGGTGATTTGCTTTCGGAAGGTAGTCCGCTAAATGTGAAATGAATGGTTTCTCCATCAGTTGTAGACCATATCCGATTCCACCAAGTAGATTGGTCAATCAGTATTGAAGTTTCTGTTTCCACAATACCTGTAATTAATTTAGAACCAGATGCCAAGTCCTTGTCAAACCCCCAGTTAATCGTTGCTAAAGAGCTTTTCCCACGGGGAAATTAGTATCTTCTATTAACTGTTGTTTCACAAATAAGTCTGTCGTTTCTATCTACGTTTTCACTCAAAGTTACACCACTTGAAAGTTTAATCTTTGAGGGATGTAAATGAGAAAAAAAAAGTTATTACGAGGTTCGTAATAAGAGACCCCCTCCCCCTAATTCTGGCTCACCGTTTCCTGCTCTACTTTCTCCGAGCCATCTGCTTTAAGGAACAAGATTTGGCCTGATTCGTCTACGTCCACCAAAACGGTGTCCCCTTCTGCGAATCTGCCGATGAGAATCTCCTCGCTCAGCGGGTCTTCCACGAACTTCTGCACCGCTCGGCGCAAGGGCCGCGCGCCCATGTCGGGCATATAGCCCTCTTTCGCAAGCAGTTCGCGTGCGCGGTCGGTGATTTGCACTTTCATCTTCATGCGCTCCGCCTGCTTGTTCACACGCGCGATTTGCAGGTCCACGATTTGCAGAATCTCTTCGCGGGTGAGATGATGAAACACAATCACTTCATCCACACGGTTCAGGAATTCCGGACGGAAGAGTTTTCGCATTTCGCTCATCATCTTGTTTTTCATGGACTCGTACGCTTTCGGATCAGACGGGTCTATACGCGAATCACGGAAACCGATTCCCCGCTCTTCGTCAATGGGTTTCACACCGACGTTGGAAGTCATGATGATGACGGTATTGCGGAAGTCCACCACTCGTCCTTGCGAATCGGTGAGTCTTCCGTCTTCCAGAACCTGCAGAAGGATATTAAAAACTTCGGGATGCGCTTTTTCCACTTCATCCAAAAGCACCACGCAATACGGGTTGCGCCGCACGGCTTCCGTGAGTTGTCCGCCTTCTTCATGTCCCACATAGCCGGGGGGGGCACCCACAATCGGCTCACCGCAAATCGTTCCATGTATTCCGACATGTCAATGCGCACAAGGCTGTTTTCGCTTTCGAAAAGCAGTTCCGCCAATGCGCGCGCCATTTCAGTTTTTCCCGCTCCTGTCGGTCCCAAGAAAAAGAAGCTTCCCATCGGTCTCTTCGGGTCTTTCATTCCGCTACGTGCACGACGTACGGAACGGCTTACAGCACCTACCGCGTCGTTCTGTCCGATGATGCGTTTATGAAGTTCTTCCTCCATGCGCAAAAGCTTTTGGCTTTCCGCTTCCACCAAGCGCGCAACAGGTATTCCCGTCCAACTTTGTACGATTTGTGCGATTTCATTTTCGCCAACAACAGGAGATTCCTTTGGTTCACCTTCCCAAACTTTTTCTCTTGCCGACAAATCCTCTTCCAGAGTTTTTATTTCACTTTCGAGCGTTTCCACGCGTCCGTCAAGATCTTGATGTTTGCCGAAATGCTCAAGCTCGGATTTCATTCTTTCAAGACGCTGTCTGTCTTGACGAATGTCAAGGGGGGGGAGTGTCATCATAAGTCGTGCACGACTCGCGGCTTCATCAATCAAATCAATCGCTTTATCCGGAAGCGTTCTGTCGCTGATGTATCGCATCGAAAGCTGCACTGCTGCGCTGATAGCATCATCTTTTATCTCCACCTTGTGGTGTGTTTCGTATCTCTCTCTCAGACCTTTAAGGATGGCTACCGCTTCGTCCTCGCTAGGCTCGCGTACGTTCACCGGCTGGAAGCGGCGCTCAAGAGCAGGGTCTCGCTCAATATATTTGCGAAACTCGTCTTGAGTCGTCGCACCTATGCACTGGAGTTCACCTCTTGCCAGAGCCGGTTTCATGATGTTGGAAGCATCAATTGCGCCTTCTGCGGCACCCGCGCCTACGAGAGTGTGTAACTCGTCCACAAAGAGAATGACCTCGCCATCCGCTTTGCGAACTTCATCCATTACACGCTTCATTCGCTCCTCAAACTCTCCTCGGTACTTCGTACCTGCGACCAATGCCGCGAGATCGAGTGCGACGATGCGCTTATCTTTGATCTGCTCAGGCACATCACCGGAAACGATGCGCTGTGCGAGACCTTCTGCGATAGCGGTTTTACCAACGCCCGGCTCCCCGATTAAGCAGGGGTTGTTCTTCGTGCGTCGGCTTAAAATCTGCATGACCCTTTCGATTTCGGCGTGGCGACCGATAACTGGGTCGAGTTTTTCCTGACGCGCCATTTCAGTGAGGTCGCGTCCGAACTCGTCGAGTGTTTGCGTTTGTGAGCGTCCTGAGCGTCCCGAACGCACAGGCTGTTCACCTTCCTGAAGTGTGAGAACCTCTCTTCTAGCCTTCTCAAGGTCTACACCGAGCTTAGCAAGCACACGACCGGCAAGCCCGTCGCCTTCGCGAATCAAACCGAGAAGCAGGTGTTCCGTGCCGATGTAGTTGTTGTTGAGTGTGCGTGCTTCGTCGTAGGCAAGGTCAATGACACGTTTCGCTCTCGGCGTGAGTGCCATTTCCGTGTTGGGTTTATGCTCACCTCTCGGAAGCTGTTTTTCCACCTCAGCGCGTACACGGTCAAGGCTAACACCGAGTTTATCGAGAACTCTGGATGCGACGCTGTCCGTTTCACGCACAAGCCCAAGAAGAAGGTGCTCAGTGCTGACATAACCTTCGCCGAACTTTTGCGCTTCTTCCTGTGCGTAAAAGACGACTTTTCGTGCTCTTTCTGTAAATCTCTGCCACATATATTTCTCTGCCGTGCAATCGGCTATTTTCTGTACGTTTTTTTTGCCCTCTTCGTTGGATCTCTTTCTTTACTCTACCCAACGGGAGAAACAAGGTCAAGAAGTTAGGACGTTCACCACTTGATAGTGTTTTCAATATATTTTCGGGTTAGGCTGGCTCTTTTTCTATTGGTCGTGTCGTCATCGTGTCGGCTAAACCTGATTAAAGCCAGAAGAGCGTCGAGTTCTCGAGGATGCATCCCGAACATTCCCCAAATGGCTCCCAGTCGAAGCCATCCCACGCATCTTGTTGCCTCGTCGAGTGATAATCCGCTTTCGGATTGTACTTTGTCTATCGCGTTATTGACCGAAGTCTTGACTCGTTCTTCAGGGAGACGTACTCTTTCTTGTGTCTCCCTATCTATTAGATGCCTAATAGTTTGCTTTAGTAAACCAGCATCCTTACCGGTTGTGCTAATTTGCAGGTATGCCGCGACTCCTGCGCTGGTTTCGCCCATTAGTCCGCGGACATCGAACTGCTGTGATAAGTAAGACAACAGTTCCTGTCGAAGAGTTCCATTTGAGGCTATGCCCGGGACGTGAAGCATAGCTCCGTATCTTTTGCCTTCGCCAATGTTGATAGGTGAAGCTGCGAGGTATCCAAATTGATTATCCCGTGCAAAATCAAGATGTTGTGTGAGCTGTTGAAGTGTTTCTTCTGCAAGTGAGTTTGCAAAATCAATTGAGTATCCCGCGGTTACTGCCTGCAAGCGAAGGTGATCTTCTTCATTTATCATGATTGCAATGGAGCGTTCGTTGTTGAGAAAAAGTGTGTGACCGGGAGCAGGCCATACAAATTCAGGTGAGACGAGTCTACTTCCTACGAGTAAGGCTTTTTCTGCTTCTGAGATATTTCTTCGTTCTTCAAAATCAAGTTTTGAAATAGCATTTCGAATTGTGCTTTCAATTTCTTCAAGTTCTTTTCTATTACATGCATGAGGAAAACTAAAACCTTTGAGGTTTCGCATAATACGTACACGGCTGGATATAGCGACATCGGAGTGGGGTGCATCTCCGAACAACCACGCAGGCGGACGATTTTGTTTGAGGACTGCTTTTATCCAGATATCGAAGTCGTCTTGCATTTGTGTAATGTTCATGATAGCGTGAAAAAGGAAGTGGAGGATGCTTTCTTGGCAAAGTTCATCTATGAAAAAACTAAACAGCTTTTATTTCTTCTTTTACTATCTCGTAATTAACTCTCACATCCCGATAAATGTTGAAATCCGTTGCTTTGTCTATTATGAGCAAGTCCCAAATTTTCGAAATTCGTAAATTGAAATACTCACCATTTTGATATAACATACTTCTGTTATTCTTGAAATTACTGTACAAAACTAATTCAATCTATCAATCTATTCTATGTGTAAATATCTATAAATTGCAGATATTCACCCCCTTGACACTTGCTTGTCTTAGATTCTATAATGTCCTGTTCCCCAAAGGATAATGCGCTATGTTTAAACTTGTCGGTGTGGATGTGTATTTAAAATCAGATACGACTCCTGAGTTACCCCGTGAAATCGGTTCTTTTCGGCTTACCCTTATCTCTAATAGAGGCACTAAGGTTTGGCCACCCCCCGCACCAGAAATGGAGTTGATAGACTGGCCAAGGAGCAGATACGAAAGCGAGAGCGATGTGTCTGATGCAGACGTTAATGCACTTTTACAAGCGCTATCCGAAGCGGGTTTTCATTGGACGAAGGCGCAGAAGCTTTATACAAAAGACGGCGAACGGCAGTATAGCCAGCCCTATTAGGAGAATAAGAATTGGCATATAAAATCGGGATCATTCGCGGAGACGGCATAGGACCCGAGATTTCCGCAGCTGTGGAAAAAATTATCGCGGCAAGAGGAGTAGATATCGAATGGGTACCATTGGAAGCGGGATTAAAGTGTGTGGAAGCGGGCAGACCCATCGTTCCTGATGAAACATTAGAAAAAATTAAAGAGTTAGGGATTGCATTAAAAGCACCCATGACGACACCTATTGGAAAGGGTTCAGTTAGCCCGAACGTTACTCTAAGAAAAAGATTAGATCTGTATGCGTGTGTGCGACCGGCGAAGTCGCTTCCCGGTGTCCCTACGCCCTTTGAAGGTTTGGATATCGTGATATTCCGTGAAAACACTGAGGATTTATATGCGCAAATTGAATACATGGAAACTCCCACTGTAGCAATGTCTACAAAAGTTATCAGCGAGCCCGGTTCGGAAAGAATCATCCGTGCGGCTTTTGAATTTGCAAGAAAGAATCGCCGACGTGCAGTGATCGGTGTACATAAAGCCAACATCATGAAAATTGCTGATGGATTGTTTTTACGCACTTTCCAACGCGTGGCATCAGAATATCCCGATATCGAAAGTTGGGATGTGATTGTGGATGCATTGTGTATGCAATTGGTAACGAAATGGAGAAACTTTGATGTTTTGGTATTACCAAATTTATACGGAGACATCGTAAGCGATTTAGCCGCTGGCATGATGGGGGGGCTTGGCGTTGCACCCGGTGCGAACTACGGAACAAAATGTGCTATTTTCGAAGCGGTACACGGTTCCGCACCGAAATATGCAGGCTTGGACAAAGTAAATCCGATGGCGTTACTATTGAGCGCTACACTTATGCTAAAACATATCGGAGAAGAATCTGCAGCAAACGATATCGAAAAAGCAGTAGAGAAAACACTCGTGAAAGGCGTGAAGACTTACGATTTGTTTGGCTCAGCAAAAACGAGTGAATTCGCAGACGCAGTTTGTTCGGAACTGAAATAAATTATTCTTCCATTACCAAACGAATGGCGTTTACTACGCGTTCCGTGTCTGGCAATGCGGCGTATTCGTAAATGGGGTTGAATCCTATATGCACATCACCTTTCGAAACGAGCTGGGGGGGGCTAAGGAAGTATCCCCATGTTTCCGGATCACTCGTTAGTGATTGTATAATCATTTGTCCTACGCTGCAAGTCTCCGTATCTTCTTGTACTATTACAAGTCTTCCTGTTTTTTCCAATGATTTTGCAATTAATTCCCTGTCCCACGGAACAATGGAGCGCAAATCTATAACTTCACATGAAATTTCGTTTTCCAGTTGTTCTGCGGCTTCGGTTGCTTGTTCCGTACAGTTACCCCATGAGACCACAGTCACATCCGTTCCCTCTTTTCGAATAATGGCTTCGCCAAAACCTACCGGATCTACTTCGCCGGGAGTTTCCATCTGAATTCGGAAAAGGTGTTTTGGAATGAGAAAAATTGTTGGGTCGTCTGCTTTCAAGGCTGTCCACATCATTGCGGCTGCATCGAGCGGTGTGCTAGGGATCATCACGCGCAATCCTGGAAAATGTGCTATTGCGGATTCGTTTGCTTGACTGTGCCACAAGGAACCACCCGGAAGATATGCACCGTATGGAGCGTAAATCACAGCGGGGCATGGCCATTCGCCAAATGAACGCCAGCGAATCGTGGCAAGATTGTTTACTAATTGACTCCACCCTGGACCAACAAAATCTATAAATTGCAATTCAAATACCGGTCGCATTCCGTAACATGCTAAGCCACATGCAACACCAATAATTGTTGCTTCTGCTAATGGAGAATTAAAAACTCTGTCCGGGTGAGCAGTCGAAAGGCCGTCTGTAAGTTTGAATACCCCTCCTTTAGGATCCTCAATATCCTCACCGAAGAAAACATATCTTTTATCTTTATCCAAAGCAACCTTGAAGACTTGATTAAGCGCGTCCACCATTCGCCATTTTCTTCCACCCTCGATAGGGGGGGGTTCTGGTGTGGGTAAATCACCGTACATATGATTGAATAGTTCATCCGGATCGGGATCCAGTGAGTTTTCTGCTTCAATGTAATCTTTATCAACGAGTTCTTTGATTTCGTCTTGAATATCTTCCCATCGTTTCTCCGTAAGTTCGCCGGATGCAATAAGTTCTTGTGCGAGAACAACAATCGGATCGCGCTTCATCATTTCATCAATATCATCCTGCGAGCGGTAAACGCGGTGGTCATCACTGCTTGTGTGGCTGCTCAATCTGTCTAATTCGCACCATAAAATCGTTGGTCCCTCTCCGCTTCTTGCTTTTTCGACTGCTTCTGCTCCTGCTTTGTATACACGGTCAGGATGGCGCGCATCAACTTTCACTAAGTCTTTTTCACTAAGTACACCAACTTTGTAAGGATTAAATTTTTCTGTATTTGTGCTTATTCCGTAAAGGTTGTCTTCCATTACGAGAAGTACAGGCAACCTCTCCTGAACCGCGAATGCGATGGCTTCATACACTTCACCCTGCCTACTTGCAGCATCTCCGAAGGTGGCTAAGGCGACCCTGTCCGTACCTTCCAATTGCATTCCCCATGCCGCTCCTACTGCCGGTAGTACATTTCCCCCGGTAGGTGTTGGAACGCTCCAGACATTTTTTTCTTTACTGCTGTAGTGCCCAGGCATTTGGCGTCCCCCGCTTGAAGAGTTCCTTTTAGCAAAGTAGGCATACGCAAGTTCAAGGTTGGTCATACCTTTTTGAAGCATGAGCGCTCGGTCGCGGTAGTACGGGAATATAAAATCATCGTCTCTGAGGTGAAGTACAAAAGCGGCAAGTGCCTCATGCCCCATGCCCGATACTTGAAACCAGCCCTTACCTTGCCTTAACAGCACAGATTCTCTTCGGTCGCCTTCACGGCTGGTGAACATAAGTTTTAGGAATTCGAGTTTGTTGTAAGTGCGTTCTCCGGAGATAGTTGCCATGATGTTTTTGTTCTCTTTTCAGGATACGCCATATAGCGGCTTTTCGGGCTTTTTATACCCGAAAGAGGACATTTGAAGCCCAAAAATATGTGTAAGAATATGCCTGTGGATCTGCCATTTGTTTTGTTCCATGATGCAAGTGCAAAACAAGCCGGAAGTTTTCTTCTTGGCAAGAATTGTGTTCGTGTTATTGAAGCAAATAAGATTGATGAAGTATGGAATGCATTATTGAAAGTGGAAGAAGAGACTGCTCGTGGGTTTTTTGTTGGTGGATTTGCTTGTTATGAAAGTGCGCCCGCTCTCGACAAAGCTTTAAGCGCAAAAAAGGAATGTTCTTTGCCATTTTTGTGGTTTGGGATATTCGAAGGATACGAAAGAGTGCGGTTTGATAATTATGATAATGTTATTAAATTTTCAAATGATTTGCGATGGTCACCAAGTATTAGTGAGGTCAGCTATCAGAAAAAGTTTAAGAAGATAAAACATTACATTAAAGCAGGAGACTGCTATCAGGCAAATTTCTCTTATCGCCTTAGAGCTGAGTTTAATCATGAGGCATTTGATTTCTTTTTGTCGCGCGTGAGTAATAATCCCCCTCCATATTGTGCATTTATACAGACAGATAAGCATGCAATAATAAGTTTTTCTCCTGAATTGTTTTTTAAATTATCAAGTAACGATATCACGTGTAAACCGATGAAAGGAACTATAAAAAGAGGAAAGACGTTACAAGAGGATTACATTCTATCTGATATTCTTTTTCATTCGAAGAAAGATCGCGCAGAAAATCTTATGATTGTGGATATGGTAAGAAATGATTTAGGGAAAATCGCAGAAGTCGGCAGTGTGAAATTAAAGAGATTATATGAGATCGAAAAATATGAAACTCTGTATCAGATGACTTCGATAGTTACAGCAAAAACGAAAGCGCGGTTTCCCGAAATATTCCAAGCATTGTTTCCAGCCGCGTCCATAACAGGTGCCCCTAAGGCACGATCAATGGAAATAATAAATGAACTTGAGCAAGAACCTCGTGGAATCTATACAGGTAGCATAGGATATATCTTGCCTGGGGGGGGTATGCAGTTTAATGTTGCAATAAGAACACTTTGCGTAAATTTAGAATCAAAATGTGCAGAATATGGAGTGGGAAGTGGAATTGTTTGGGACTCTACCCCAACAAATGAAATTGAAGAATGTCTAATCAAAACGAAAGTGTTAATGGATGAGCCAAAGAAGTTCAAATTATTAGAAACTATGCTATGGTGTGGTGAAATGGAAAACTTAAGTAATTTTCATTTTGACAATTTAATTGATTTACCAAAAGAAAAAGCCGGTCTTGGAAACATTATTCTTTTTAATGAACATTTGAAAAGATTATGTGACTCTGCCGAATACTTTAATTTCAGTTATTGTGGAGAGCTGATCATTAATTCGATAACACAAAGATGTTTAGGTTTAAAATGTGGCAAGCATCGCATACGCTTTCTTCTCAACAGAGACGGAGAAGTTGAAATACAAATAACACCAATACCTGATAAGAATAACTTTCTTGTATTCGATATCGCAACAAATGCAATTGATTCAAACGATGTATTTGTTTATCATAAAACTACCTTCCGTGAAGTTTACGAAAAAGCCAAGCAACAACACCCTGAATGCGATGAGGTTATTTTGGTTAATGAGAAAGGTGAATTAACTGAAGGGACAAAGTCTAATTTGCTTTTGCGAATACATGAGCAATGGTTTACACCTCCAGTTTCAAGTGGATTGCTGGGAGGTGTGCTCAGAAATTATTTGGTTGAAAAAAGAAAAGTCAAAGAAAGAGTTCTTTATACGGATGACTTGGGGAAAGCAAGTGAAATATTCTTTGTTAATTCTGTTCGTGGTTTTCAACCTGCCTTTCACAAAAGCAAAGCAAAAACTTTCGATTACGTAAAGCAAAACATTTAAAGTTTGCTCAGATCAGGCCTCAACTTCCAAAAACCTGCTTTTTGTTGATACTTCCACGCAACAGCAAGAAGTCTTGCTTCGTCATATAATCTCCCGATAAACGATACGCTCCTTTGCGAACCGTTTGCGTTAGTTCCAAAGGGAATTAAAATTTGTGGATGTCCTGTTAAGTTCGTCTGAGCAAGAGTGTATCCCCCTCTTTCGAACGCAATAAACATATCAAAATCTCCGAAATGCCTTTCGAAAGATTGCATGAGTTCCGAGCGTTTACGCATTGCTCGTAAGTACTCCACGGCAGGAACATACCTCGCTACGCGAAATGTGTTTGGCCAAGCACTGTCTTTTAAGTTTTTTATGCCTTCACTAAGTGTAAAGTCATCAAACGCACATGCTGATTCCACCCCAAGAATTGTCATGACGTAATCAGGGCTTTGATCAAACTTAATCGGTTCAGGGTGTGCGCCAAGCTCCACAAGTAATTTGAGGTAATCGTGTTCATTCAATTCCGATTTATCGCCTAAATCTGCATTAGGCAGAACCAAATATCCAATTTTCAGTTTCGACAAATCTACGTCAGGATTCCATGCGAAAGGATAATCGAAAGTTGCATTATCGCGCGGATCGCTCCCATGTAAATAATGAAACACCAATGCGCAATCTTCTGCCGTTTTGCAAATAGGTCCGACTTTATCCATACTATAACAAAGTGTCATTGCACCATAACGTGTTACTCTCCCAAATGTTGGGCGTAGTCCCGTAACACGACAGAAGTGTGAGGGCGAAACGATAGAACCAAGAGTTTCCGTGCCGATAGCAAATGGCAACAGCCCCCCCGCAACTGCACATGCTGAACCGGCTGATGATCCTGAAGAACCCTGCTGCGGATTCCAAGGATTCTTTGTCCTTCCTTTAAACCAAACATCTCCTTGCGCGAGTGCTCCCATGCTGAGTTTCGCACAAAGTACTGCACCTGCATTCTCCATTAATTCCACAACACCGGAATCGTAATCTAAAACTTGGTCTTTAAAAGGCTCTGCTCCCCAAGTAGTGGGGTATTTTTTCGTTGCGAACAGATCTTTCACCCCGTAAGGTATGCCATGCAATACTCCACGATAAATTCCCTTTTCAATTTCTTCATCTGCTCTTTTTGCTTGTTGCATGGCTAATTCAGGCGTGAGATTCACAACACATAAAAGTTTTTCTCCGTAGGTTTCCAGACGATTCAAGAAAAACTCTGTTAAAAAAGTAGATTTAATCTGTTTTGTTTTTATGAGTGTACTTAATTCCGCAACTGTTGCAAAAGCGAGATCGTTATCTTTTAGGTTTTCCGATGAATTATTTACAGTCAAATCTTTTTTATTTTGAAAATCTTTTTTTTCAAACGGTTTCGGAAGAAAAGGAGTAGGATGCGGAACGGAATTATCAACCGGTTTCGAACGCATAGACCGATATGTGCGTCGTGCACTTCTAACGGTGTTAAGAATCTGACTTCGCTCTTCTTCGGAAAATTCTATTCCTACTATTTTCTCAAAAGATTTTAAGTCATCAAGTGTTATGTCGCTTTCTTGTTGTTCGCCTTGAAGCACTGACATAGGAAACACACAGGAAGCAGAAGCAACAAAAAGGCTTGTGAGGAACTCTTTGCGAGACAGGGTGGCATGAACGTTCATGTCTTATTTTTACAGATTCTATGTAGTTATTGCGATGAAATCGGTTGAATGCAAGAAACATCGCTATTTCGTGGGTTTCCTACCTTTCTATCAACAGGATATGCAGTCAACAACTCATCCGGATACGGCTTTAAGAGCTGATGAACTGCTTCTATGGGGGTGGCGGAATCAAGCCAAATCGCATAATCTGTTTTGCTTATAATAACAGGCATTCTGTTATGTAATGGCTCGATAAGTTTGTTTGGAGAAGTTGTTATGATTGCGCATGTTTCGAGAAGTTGTTCTTGCTTGCCCCATTGTTCCCAAATTCCTGCCAATCCCAATAATGCATCTTCTCTACTTTTAATGACATATGGTTGTTTGTGTTTATTCTCTTGTCTCCACTCATAAAAACCGTTAGCAGGAATTATGCATCTCCTTGATTTGAAAGCACTGCGAAATGATGGTTTTTCTAAAATTGTTTCTGCTTTTGCGTTAATGAGTCTTTGCCCGATTGTAGTGTCTTTTGCCCAAGATGGAACGAACCCCCACTTAAGGAAACGAAGATGTCTTTTGTTATCAACATTTAAAACAACCGGAAGATCGGAGGCGGGAGGAATGTTATATCGAGGAGAGATTTCATCCGTGATTTCCAGCAAATTAAATTCTTCCATTAATTCACTCTTATCTGCAAAGAGAAAAAATCTAGCGCACACAAAGTTATTTTATCTGAAATAAAAAATACGCTCGCAATTTTGCGAGCGTATTTCAGGTTGAGAGCTGACTAATTATACTTTTCGACGTCGAACGAAAAACGCAAGTCCAGCACCTACTGCAAGAATCGTTGCAGGTTCAGGTACTAGTGCTTGCGAATCATCCATTACAATATAGTCTCCTCGAATTTCAATTCGAGAGAATGGTGTATTAGACGACCAGCCATGCCAGCGCATCTTATTATCCATAGGGTCAGTGAATTGAGTGTTGCCTATGAAAGTATTGCTTGAGTCATAGAATACGAGCGTTACCGCATCTGTCGCGCCTGAATAGTAAGCATAGTTCCAGTAAGCACCAAATGCCACCATTGGAGATGCGAACTTAATCTCAAATACCCCCGAATAATCCTCGCCCCAAGCCTTAGCTCCACTGTTTACAGTTGCCAAGCCTTTATCGCCAAGGCCAAATTCAGCCGCACCAGGCTCATAAATGGCTTGCCATGAGCTTCCGGAATTGATGGTCGCATTACCGCCCATTATGTTCAAACTCTGGTAAAAGCCACCGTTGTTATAGTTTGGAAAACCTTCATATCCTTCAGAATAGTCACCCACGAACTCGCCGATAGGGTTTATCTGTGCATACACTGAAATACCAAAGACTGAAGCAATTGCCAAGATTAATATCTTTTTCATTGTATATTTCTCCTCTTATCAGACAAAATGCCTGCAAGTACATTGTATCACAGAAGTCAAGTGAACTGGTGACAAAAGAAGAAAACTGTTATTTTTTATAGAATTTTTATCAAGTCAAAAGAAAAAATCAACTTTTTGGAGCCTTTGACGAGAATCGAACTCGTGACCTTCCCCTTACCAAGGGGATGCTCTACCCCTGAGCTACAAAGGCCCGCCAACTGTGAGATTGATGGTGGGGAGAGTAGGATTCGAACCTACGAAGGCATTCGCCGGCAGATTTACAGTCTGCTCCCATTGGCCACTCGGGCATCTCCCCATATGGGCAATGAATCGTACCCCAAACTCATTATTTTCGCCTTAAACTCAACCTATAATTTCGACTTTTTTCTTTAAAAAACCCACCATATTTAGCAGGAGTTCCAACCTT
>CAZSPF010000003.1:0-2742 GCA_964608695.1 uncultured Fimbriimonadales bacterium
GAAAGTCATAGATGATGAATTCCTGCATTCGCAGGAACGACGAGCAGAGCGTACTAAGTTGACAGATTAAGCATCCTTAGAAGTAAGAGAAAATCAAATTAGATAGACAAAGTTTCAAATATTGTCAATCTCTGAATCATAAATTGCTGCAAAGCGTCTAAACTCTCGAATGGTTGCCATAAGTGTTTGTTTATTATTAAGTTTTTCACAATTAGGTTGGAGAGCAGGTACTCCCGAACCTGTGTTAGAAGAAGATAAAGATTTTGTGAAATTGTATTGGAAAGCATGGGAGAACTACCATACACACGTGGTGGAAGAAGTGCGCTTGGGAATGTTCCCACCGAAGTTTAGTGCATCAGGTGAGAGTTTCGAATTTCAGGATGGGTTGGGACATGCATTGTTTGCAAAATGGGCATGGCGTGCGACACCCTGTGCGGAAAGCGTAAAGTTTGCGCTGCAACTTGTACGCGATGATGGCAATGCTGTAGAAAGAGTATTGTTAAGCGATGGAAGCAGACACGGATTAGCAAATTGCTTGCCTCTGAGTTCCCTTGCTGTTTGGAGCGTTTATAAGTTTTCCGGTGATAAAACTTTTCTCAGCCATTGTTTGCCTGCATTATCAAAAAGAAATAGCTTGTATTGGGTGAACTTTCAAAACGAAGAGGGAATTCTGCAGATTCCTCCCGAAATGAGTTTTCTCCCCCCCCAACCCATCATGAAATCCGATTCTGCGGACGCACTCGCCGTTTTGCTCATTGATACCGATTTTCTTTCGCGCGTGGCAAAGTCTGCAGGAGTCAACCAAGCACACAGAGCATACGACCGACAGAAGATAGACTTATGGAAAAGAATGAATGCGATTTATCATCAGGAAACAGGAGTGTTTTCGGGAAGAGATGAAGGCGATGCACCGGTGGAATTATTAAGTTTACTGCCTTTGTGGGTGGGAATATGCGAAGATGCCCCTAAAGACAAGATGAGTAAATTCTTTGACACTCTCACTTCGCGAACGGGATTTTCAAGCATGTTCCCTTACCCTTTGCTATCAAAATCACATCCTCAATATAAGGGTGACAGCGGCGTTAAGTCTTTGCATAATTATCTCGTTTTAAAATCTCTGATGTCATCCGGAAAACGTACCATGGCAGGATATGCTGCGGAATCAATGATGCGTAACTTCTTACGTAATTCGGGGGGGGATGATATCTTATGGAGCGAATATGGTCCGGACACCAGAACACCAGCCGCACACGCCAAACGAAATAGCGTGGATGCAGGCTATATCGCCATTGCAGGACTTATCGAAGCCATATTAGGTTTTGATGTAAGCGCGGAAAAGAACATGGTTACGTGGGATATCTGGAGAACAGATAGGCACGGAATTAAGAATTTAAGATATGCAGATAACGCAGTGAGCTTGATATGCGAACGCCGCGAAAACCGCTCGTCTCAAGCGGTTATCGAAATCGAATGCCAGAAACCGTTTACACTTCGAGTATTGATTTCAGGCAAAGAGCACGTGAAAAGATTTCGCGAAGGCAAGCATTTTTGGGAAGTGGGTTAACGAACAAGTGACACATCTACCATATCGCCTGCTTTGATGTTGTTTTTTTCAAACCAGCCTGCTTTCATTTCAAGTGCAAACTTCGCAGGTTTATCAGATGCGTATTGTGATTGATCATGAGGCTTCATCGTTTTTATGTTCACGATTTTGCCGTTTTTATCTATAAATGCGATGTCAAGAGGAATATAGGTGTTTTTCATCCAGAACATGAGATAACTTTCTTCTTCAAAAACAAAAAACATCCCCTCGTCGGCTTTCAAGTCGTTGTCTTGAACATACATTAATCCCTCCGCACGCTCCTCCAAAGATTCTGCGAGATAGACATCTATTTTTTTCCCACCGATTGATAACTTCGTGCGCTTGTATTTTGAAAGAGGTATCAAACGATTATCTATAAGTTTCTTTTTGGTTTCTTGTGTGTTTGTTAATTCACCAGTGTTGTGTTTCGTTTCAGTTTGCTCAACAGGAGGAGTGGGTTGCTCGCTGTTTTTTTCTTTCATATTGCTGCTTATTTCGTTATTCGTGATTTTTGTTGTCGTATTGTTGTTATTCGAAGCATTAACACCAGTTTTGTCTTCTGTTGATGAACCACAACCTGCGATTAAAATGACAACGAAAAGAAAAAGAAATACTCTCATGATTTCACTTGTGCTGTTTGTTTTATAATTTCTATTACCAACTGGGTTAATCCCACAAGATCTTGCTTGCTGATGTTTTCGTCGTGCGTGTGTATCTCTTTCATTCCTGTTCCGCATACGATTGTCCGTACGCCACTTGCGTTAAATGCGTTCGCATCACTCCCCCCCAATGTCCAACGAAGTGGGTATTCCCATCCCAGTTGTTGTGCAGATTTTAGTGCTATTGCAACAACAGGTTCCGTTTCAGGAATGTCGTACCCTTCATACATTTTCTCCACTTGTATTTCGCACTGCGCACCGTATTGTCTTGCTGACTTCTCTAGGCAATCTATCATGTGCTGAGTTTGTTGTTGCATTTTTCGCATATCGAGGCTTCGTGCCTCCATGCTAATGACAGCTTGGGCAGGCACGACGTTTGTAGCCGTCCCTGCTTGCATAATTCCCACATTCGCTGTTGTGTGTTCGTCAATTCGACCAAGTTTCATTTGAGCGATGCCCGCTGATGCCGCTTGTATCGCGTTTATTCCGTGTTCGGGATCT
>CAZSPF010000003.1:2830-9591 GCA_964608695.1 uncultured Fimbriimonadales bacterium
ATAGCCAAATGAACATCCAAGGCTTGCTATGTCACATGCAAACGCTCCCTTCAAGCCAATCTCTTCAGCACATGTTAATACAAGAAACAGATCGCCATGAGGAATCTTTTGTTCTTGAATTGAATGAAGTGCTTCAATGGCAGGTGCCATCCCCCCCTTGTCGTCTGCACCAAGTATTGTATCGCTCTTGCTGTAATAAGTGTCATTGCGGATTTCAATCTCCAGTCCTTCAGTGGGTTCTACTGTATCGAAATGTGCAGAAAAAAATATCGAAGGTATACCCTGAACGTTTGCAGGAAGTTTTGCAATAAGGTTGTTTGCATTTCCTCCGATTTTCGAGGAAGCGTCATCTTCCCAAACAGAAACTCCCGGTATGTTCAGAAGGTAGTTCTTCGTCCATTCAACACTGTTTGCTTCTCGCAAGGGGGGGGAATTGATTTTACATAAGTTTTCAAACAATTCGAAAAGTCGAGATTCGTTTATCATTGTTGTGTCCTCGATTCGATGATGCTTTCAAATTCGTCCACCATCTCTCGAATTTTTGTAAAACTTCCCTGCCAGAACTCACTACTTCGAATGTCCATGTCGAATCGTTTGGCTAAATCCGCTGCAGTCGACATACCGGTGGATGAAAGCATGTCATCGTATTTTGATACAAAAGAATCCGGATCGTATTTATAAATCGCATACAGTCCCATACTAAATAACATTCCAAACATATACGGGAAGTTGTAAAACGATCTTCCTGCTGAGTAGTAATGAGGTTTAACCGCCCACATATAAGGATGCAAAAAGTTTTCATCCAAACCATCACCGTAAGTTTGTTTTTGTGCATCAAGCATGATTTCGCACATTTCGCGAGCGGAGAGTTCGCGTTGATTGCGTGATTCGAAGACTTGCGATTCAAAAATAAATCTGCTCGAAATATCCACAACAGTTTGACAATCGCGCTGAAGTGAGGATTCAAGCAGAGAAAGTTTTTCATTTTCATCTGCTATTTTCATGTACTCTTCTGCAATGATGGCTTCGCAAAAGATGCTTGCTGTTTCTGCCAATGTCATGGGTGTTTCACTTTGAAGTTCGGTACGTTCGAATAAACACAGGTTGTGATATGCATGACCGAGTTCATGCGCAAGCGTGCTCACCGACCCGTAAAACGGTTTGTAATTCATCAAAATGCGTGATTCGCCTTTACGTGTTTCCATGCAAAATGCTCCGTCACGTTTTCCTGCGCGTGGTTCAGCGTCAATCCAATTCTCTTTAAATGCTCGTAGTGCCAGATCACCCATACGGTTTGAAAACTTACGGAAGTTTTGTTCAACAAATTGTGTGGCTTTCTCGTAATGCCATTCCGTTGAGCTTTGACTTTGTGTAACAGGTAGGGGGGCGAAAATATCGTACCAAGCGCACTTTGACAAACCAAGAGCTTTGGCTTTCGCTTTTAAATATCTGCGCAAAGTAGGGAACTCTTGCTTCGCAGTTTCGAGCATGGCTTCGAGCGTTTGCTTGTCAATTGCGGCATGAAACAGTGCTTCATCCAGCGGTGATTGCCAGCTTCTCTTTCTTGAGAGCAGATTGACTTGACCTTTGATGCCGTTCATGCAAGTTGCGATGGTGAGTTCGTTTTGTTTCCATGCTTGCAGTTCGGCTTCGTATGCTTTTCTGCGTACTTCCCGATCGTGCTCGTATGCAAGGTTTCGCACTGCGCTCATAGGCATGCGCGTTTCTCCTTCTCCGATATCCAGCACAACTTCGATTTGTGAAGTGAGATTGCCGTGCAATCTTCCCCATGCGCTTCCACCGGTGAGGTTCATGTCTGCGGCGAGATCCTCCTCAGGGGGGGTCATGAGATGGGCGGCAATGGTTTGTTTCTTGCTTAAAACATATTCATGTCGATCGATGATTTCGGATTTGGCTTTGAGTTCGTCAAGAGAAACCGATGACAGCCATGAGATCCAACGGGTTTCAAGTTTCGAAAGTTGTGCCATGTGCATTTGCAGTTGGCTGAGCAAGGCTTGCGCTTTCTCGTCCTTTGAATCGGTGGTGATGAACGCATAAATGTATGCGTTTACAAGTCGAAGTTTTTCTTCGAGCTTGTTGATTTGTATAATGGAATTTTCCAATACGTTTTGTGCGTTATCCGTTTTTCTGGATGGGGAAATCCCGAGTTCATCGAAGTGTTTTTCCAACTGTGCGATGGAAGCGATGACTTCATCGAAAGCGTTTTGGAACTCCTTAGATTCAATGCTTGGGAAGTACGGCGTCATATCCCAATGCGGAAGGGCTTCTAATACTTTGGACATATTAGTAACGATACGCCTTAACAGGAGCAGTTTGCAAGTTACTTGAGGGAAGGCAGGACAAAATAAACCATTGATCTCAAGTACATCAAGTTATTTTATCTCTTAATGCACCGTCGTACCCTCGGGCGCCTCTTTATCAGGCATAAGGAGGATGGCTTCGCCGTTGGGCCCGTCTGCCGCCAAGACCATGCCCTGGCTCTCGTATCCACGCAGTTTGCGCGGCTGAAGGTTGGCGAGCAGAACCACCTGCCTGCCGATTAAACTCTCCGGCGAATAATTCTGCGCGATGCCCGCCAGCACCTGTCGCTTCTCCCCCCCCACAACAAGTTCCAGGCGCAGTAACTTATCCGCTCCCTCCACCTTGTGCGCATCCAATACGCGTGCAATGCGCAGTTCCAACTTTTGAAAATCTTCTATGGTTATCATGTTGTCGTTTCCTTTTTGCTGTGCTTCCGTTTTTTTCTCTTGCGGTTTTTTCTCCAACCTGGGGTAAATCGCTTCGGGTTTTCCCACCTCGTGATTCACCGGCACAGTATCAGCCCCCCCTATGTCCAGCCAGTTTTGCGTTGGAGAAAGTTGAAGCAATGCAGAAATTTTATCCGCAAAACTCGGCGCCACCGGACGAAGCACACCTTCCAGCACTCGCACGAGCCACGCGAGAGTTCGCATGACTTCGCCCAATCGCTTGTCATTACTTTTCCTAAGTTCCCACGGCTTTTCGCGGTCAATCATCATGTTCAGAACCGAAGCGATATTTAAAATCTCATCAATAGCCTGCTCGATGCGAAACCTTTGCATCGCATCTTCATATTTGCGAATGCTGTCTCGCGTTTGATTCACCACTTCATCATTCAGTTTTGCATCGGGAATTTTCCCTTCACAAAAATTATTCATCATGGACATGATGCGATGAATGCCGTTGGATAAATCGTTAACAATTTCCGTGTTGTATTTCAATTCGAAATCCTCAATGGTGAATCGGCTATCGCTTTCGAATGGCAGTATGTGCGCCATGTGAAAACGCAATGCGTCAATGATGAGATCGAAACTTGCACCGGTTCTTTGCGATAAATCCTCAGCAAGTTCCAACGGTCGAATGATGTTCCCTTTTGATTTGCTGATTTTTTCATCGCCCATCAAAATCCAGCCATGCCCCACCAGCGATTCCGGCATGGGCAAATCCAAAGCCATCAGCATAGCAGGCCAGAGTGTGGCGTGAAAACGCACCAAAATTTCTTTACCCATCCACTGCACTTGGGGGGGCCAGAAATCCTGCCAATCTCCATCAGGCCAATTGATAGCGGATAAATAATTGATGAGCGCATCGAACCAAACGTAAACTACACGCTCCGGGTCGTTCGGTACGGGTATTCCCCACCCTGCGTTTTTTCGCGAGATACAAATATCCTGCAAACCGCGATTGATAAACGCCACTACTTCGTTTTTTCGCGTTTCGGGAAGGATGAAGTTTGGATTGTTTTTGATGTGCGTTAGCAATTTTTCACTGAATGCAGAAAGTTTAAAAAAATAATTTTCTTCTGACACCCAGCGCACGGGATTTCCGTCGGGACTTTTTCCGTCAATCAGATCCTCTTCTTTGTAAAAGGTTTCCGAAGACACGTCATACCATCCCTCATATGGAGCCGTATAGATGTATCCGTTATCCAATAATCTTTTGAAGATTTCATGAACGACTTTTATGTGGCGGTCCTCGGTCGTGCGAATGAAGTCGTGATATCGGATGTTCATCCCTGCCCAAACTTTGATGAACTCAGCCGATACTTCATCCACAAATGTTTTCGGGTCTTTGCCTGCAGATTGTGCGGCTTCTGCGACTTTGATAGCGTTTTCGTCAGTTCCGGTAAGGAAATGGGCTTGATTTCCGCGCATGGTTTGATAACGTGCAAGGATGTCGGAAACCAAGGTCGTGAGCGCTGTACCGATGTGTGGTGCGCTGTTTACATAATATATGGGAGTGGTGATGTAATATTTCTTGGGCATTCAGCCGCATATCGTACCCGCTAAGACACAATGACGCTGTTCGTTGTACAATGAACTCGATGGAACCATTTAAAAAGCACACCGGCAAAACCGCAGTATTAAACCGGCCAGATATAGACACCGACCAGATTATTCCTGCGCGATTTTTATCTATGGTTACAAGGACAGGATACGGGGAATTGCTATTTAAGGATTTGCGTGGTGAAGGATTCCCACTAGATGCACCAGAAGCAGAAGGGGCGAGTTTTTTAGTTACGGGAGAAAACTTTGGATGTGGGAGCAGCCGCGAGCATGCAGTTTGGGCAATTCAACAAGCGGGATTTAAAGCGGTGATCGCGCGAAAAACAGAAACCGCTCCGGGATTCAGCGACATCTTTAGACAGAACTCCGCAAATAACGGACTGTTGCTCATTGAACTGTTAAAGAAAGAGCATGACGAATTGGTTTCTGCAGGTAGCGGAACGGAAATAACGGTTGATTTGGAAAGCCAAACTGTGAAATTTCAAGATAAAGTTTTTCATTTCGATATTAATCCCACAAATAAACAGGCGTTATTACAAGGATTGGATTTAATCGGCACTACTTTACTTTACGAAGAGAAGATAACGGAATATGAAGAGAGGTGTCCTACATACGTTCCCGGAAGCTAGATAATGTCGGAACTTCGTTTTCAACCTTTTTTGAATGAATGGGTGATTGTTGCAACTCATCGGCAGGAGCGGACGTTTTTCCCCCCCGACGATTATTGTCCACTATGCCCTACTAAAAACAAAAACTTCCCCACCGAAATCCCTTTTGATAATTATGAGATTGCGGTTTTTGAAAACAAGTTTCCGAGTTTGCGTACCCCCCCCGAAGAACCTGTCGTGGAAGGAAATGATTTTTTTCCGGTAGCACCTTCCGAAGGCGTATGCGAGGTGATATGCTACACCAGCGATCACAACAAGACAATGGCTGATTTGCCCGAAAATCACATCAAGAAAATTGTGTATGTTTGGAAAGATAGGTATGAAGAACTCATCTCACGTCCTGAGGTGAAATATGTTTACATTTTTGAAAACAAAGGAAAAGAGATTGGTGTTACCCTAAGCCATCCGCACGGACAGATTTACGCGTATCCGTTTGTTCCATTCAAAATCCAAAGTAGATTAAAAAATGAAGAAAATTATTTTATGGGAAATAAAAGGAAATTAGCAAAAGAATGGATAAATTATGAGATTAAAGAAGATAGAAGGATAATTTGGAAAGGGGAATACTGGGTTGCAGTCGTTCCCTTTTTTGCAAGATACCCTTTTGAAATACAAATTCTTCCGAATAGTTTTTCCGAAAATATTTTGTTCCTTAATAAAAACGAACTGCATGAACTGGCAACCGCAATTAAAATTATTACGGTCAAACTCGACAAGATATTTGGGTTTTCCATGCCATACATCATGAGTATGTACCAAGCAGAAGTACCTGCAACGAGTTTTTGTTTGGAATTTACACCGCCGTACAGAACTAAAGATAAACTGAAATTTTTAGCAGGTAGCGAATCCGGTTGCGGCGTGTTTATTAACGACGCTTTGCCCGAAGAAACCGCTGAGATTCTCAAGACACTTTAATCCCCTCAAAAACGCTTCTCGCAGTGCCGAAAATTAATTAGTCAGGTTCACACCTGAGCACGAGAGGGATTTTATGGTTTTTAACTTGCCGCACATGATTTTTGGTTTTGCTGTTTCTGCTCCTGCTTTGCCCGCTCCTGTTATCGCCACATCATTGCCTGAAATCGCATCTCCCACAATGAGGTCACGCATGGGTGCTGCACTAGTAGAATTATTGTATGGCAGCCCTGAAAATGCGCAAATGCACGCGCTTTTGGCTGCACCGCCTGAGAGAATCACTGCTTACATCTTAACCCAAGATGTGGAAAAGCAAAACCGCGCTGATGAACTTAAAACATGGGCAGAAAACGCAATTTACGACTGGAACCGCAAAAACTCAACTGCACAAATTGAGATTGTTTCACGAGAGCAAGATGCTGATATTGTTATTGAGTTCAAAGATCGTGCTCTATATCGAGGCAGGCACGTTGCGGGCTATGCTCGCTGGAGCCGGACTACGGATGGATATTCACCACACGTGAACGGGGTTGTTCATGTTTCTAACAAACTCCCGAATGGCAGGCTCATGAACGAAGAGCAAGTCAGGCATGCATTAGGTCATGAACTCGGGCATATCTTCGGCTTGGACGATCATTATTCCTCAAGGTCACTCATGGGTAAGGTATCAACTGCCGGAAACGGTCAATGGCTATCGGATACGGAAGTAAAAGCTATTTCAGATATGCAGGAAAGGGCGAATATGATTATTTCTGCCTCAAACAGACCTCAAATTGTCGGCAACACCGAAGTTCCCAAAGTTTTTAAATTTAAGTAATTCTTGAATCGTAATGCCTTTTTGTGAAATTTCGTGAAC
>CAZSPF010000003.1:9605-17703 GCA_964608695.1 uncultured Fimbriimonadales bacterium
GCCATCAGGTGTAGTTCCGTCATTTAATGTGTCGCATGTCTGGCGATATCGGCTTTGTTGTTTTTTAAAGGAGGAAAAAAGTGAAAAAAATCGCTTTACTGGTTTGTTCGTTTCTATTTGTTTCCCTCAATGCTCAAGTACTGAATTTATCAGGATATTTTTATGACAACTACATAACGGGATTAAGCCAGCCAACTGTTATGGCAATCCTTTCTCCTAATGAGTTTCTTGTTTGCGAAAAGGCTACAGGAAAAGTCAAACACTTTATCAATGGAGTTTATCAAGGCGATGCACTTGATTTAACAGTTGCAAACAACAGTGAACGCGGTTTGCTTGGTATTTGTTTAGATCCTGACTTCTCAACAAACAACCGCGTGTTTCTTTATTATTCCTATGCATTAACAGATGGTGGCTCATGGATTGACAATAGAGTGGAAAGATATGTTTGGAACGGTTCAACTCTCACTTTCGATATGACACTCATTACATTTCCATTTGATGCGACGCAAAGTAACGGACCGAATCATGACGGAGGAATACTTCGTATAGGCCCTGATAACAAACTCTACATCGCAACAGGAGATTTAAATCGCGGAAGGTTTACAAATCCACGAATCGAACAAAACACCAGCGCAACTGCAGTTGCGCAAGTCGGTGCAATTTATCGCTTAAATCTTGACGGCACAATTCCAGCAGACAATCCATTTGCAGGTGAAACTAACTCTTACATTCGCTCTATGTTTGCTTACGGAGTGAGAAACTGTTATGGAATGATGTTTGATTCACTTACGGGAAGATTTTGGATGACCGACAACGGACCAAACGTTTATGACGAAATCAACACATTTGAAGCAGGTGCAAACGTTGGATGGCTAAAAATCATGGGACCTGATTCCAGAAATGCCACATACTCAGAAAATGGAAACACTGCGTACAACGCAGCTGATTTGATTTACCTGCCAGGGGCGTTTTATGTCGATCCAATCTTTTCATATTTGTCACCTATCGGCATTGCGGCAATCGGTTTTATGAATTCACACAAATTCTCTCCCCCCGTTCAAGGTTCTGCCTTAATTGGTGAAGCCAATAACGGAGGAATCTACATGTTCCAATTAAATGCGAATCGAGATGATTTCGTTTTGGAAGGTGCATTAGCAGATAGGGTTGCTGATAATACAACTGAACGAAACACGAACCGAGTAGGTACTACTTGGGGGATAATTACAGATATTCAAATCGGCCCTGACGGTTATCTCTACCTCGTAAGTTTATCGCAAGGAAAAATTACAAGAATAAGACCTGAAAATGACTTGACTTTAGCGAAAGAGTTCCTTGTAACGGTAGGACAATTAATAGGGGGTAACGTCGATCAAACACATTTTAGTGACGATGAATATTTGAAATTAAGAGCACGAGTTGGAAGAGGCGGAGAAATTGCAGCACAAGTGCAATTCACTTCTACAGCCCCCCCAGTAACAACAGCCAAAACACTGCAAGAAATAAAGTATATAACAGAGATCAAAACAAGCAGAGTACTCGTTCAAGAAACTCATTTGTATAATTACAACAGTTCTGAATGGGAACTTGTATCAAGCACACTAACAAGTACGTCAGATAAAGTCGAGACCGTTAGTATAACAACTGATATCAACCGTTTTATAAATAGCACGAACAGAGAAATAAAAGCACAAATTACATGGAAAGCGCTTGGTTCAGCTATAGGCTTTCCTCCCGAAATCTCAATTGATGAAGCAACGTGGAGATTCATTTACAATTAATTAAAAGCAATACGAGCAGTGAAATTCATCGCTCGCATTACTTTGAGAACAAACTTCTTAAGAAAAACATCAGGTTTGCAGGTCTTTCTGCAAGTCTGCGCACAAAGTACGGATACCAACTCTCTCCATACGGAATATAAACTCTGACACGATATCCGTTTTTCAATAACTCCTCTTGCAAATTTCTTCTAATACCATATAAAAATTGAAACTCATATTTTTTGGGGGGGATGTTATTCTGCTTGGAAAATTCATTCACAAAATTTATCAACCTCGAATCATGTGTCGCAAACGCAGGAAAATTTCCATGTAGCAATAATTTTTTCGCACATTCAATATATTCCATGTTCACCTCCAACTTTTTTGTATAAGCAATTTCCGGCGGCTCTAAGTATGCTCCTTTCACTAACCTCACTCGCATTCCCAAATCAATAACCTCCTCTATATCTTTAGGTGTTCTTTTTAACATGGATTGCAAGACAATTCCAAAATTTTTATTTGCTTTCCAAATATCTCTTGAAATCTCAAGAGTTGCTTCGATTGTGTTACTTGATTCCATATCAATTCGCACAAACGTCCGAGACTCTTTCGCAGAATCCAATAAACTTAACATGCGCTGCTTTGCTTGTTCAATATTTAATTCTCGACCCAATTGGGAAAGTTTTATGGAGATATTTAAATTTTCCGGAAATTCATTTTTGTAATAAGAAGAGTTTTCAATCGCGCGTAAAATCTTTTTGTACTCTTCAAGTGCGTTATCTGCTTCTTCATCTGATGAAACATCTTCACCAAGATAATCCAATGAAACAGAAAACCCTTTTTGAATTAAATCTTCTGCATGTTGAATCGCAGAAGACAACTCCTCACCCGCAATAAATCTCTTTACGACTCTTCGTGTTAATCGGCTGTTACGAACAAAACGCTCCAAGGTTGGACGGCGTCCCAAAGTGAGAATAATCTGGCGAAGAGGCATGCTCGTATCGAAATGATACTACCCACAAGCCTAACTTTTCGATTCTCTGTGCTTGATGCGATTCTGATTTCCCCTTGTAAGTGGAGCAGACAATGCTGAAGCGATGCTGAGTTCCGTGTTGGGATAATACGCACTTAGTATAGTGAGGTAGTTCTGTCCCGCTTCTGCCCTTCCTTTTGCACCTGCTTGACACATTCCCACACCATGTCCCCAACCCCTTCCCGTTAAAATCCATTCTTCACCATTAGAAGCAACATCAAACAAAGTGCTTCTTAAAACGTTCACCCCAATCAAATTGCGAAACTCATTTCCTTTTAAAATCAATTCACCTTTTTCACATGTGACTTTTATGGATGTCACCCTTCCGCTTGCACCTTTTTCCAAAATTTCCATCCCTTTAAACTCGCCCAACTGAAAGTTTCTGGATGACAGTATCTCCTCTATTCTTGATTTATCCAACTTCAGGTCCCATTGAGCGTACTTCGATCCAGAGGAATATGGCTTTCCGTTACTGCCCGTATCAGGTTTGCTGATAAGATAAGGAACCCCATTCCCCGAAAAAACCTCATCGAAACCTGCAGAGATTCCTCCGGCATCAGCTGAATACATTGCTGATATGGGTCGCCCTGCAAATGTAAGCACTTTTCCCCGCGTCTCTCGTACAGCATTGTTCGTTCGAGGGGTTTCCACGTCAAATCCTCGATACACCTGACTCATGACCGTATCAACCAAATAAAACCTTTCATTTGCCCTGCTTAACGCTCTGCTTAGAGCATAAGTTCTCGCGGCAATAGCTTGTGCCTTTAAACACTCAATAGGCCAAGAAGAGGGCATTTCGCAAGGTACAACGCCTAACAAGTAATCCTCTAACGGTAGCTCGTTGATAACCGATAGTTTGCCTTCACCGGGTTCAATTACCAGCCAGCCTCTATAAGAACGCGATATCTTGTCAGTGCTCAATGTTATAACCTCTGCAGTAGAGGTGGCATAAACACCGCGTAACTTCCTATCCCCGACTAAAACAGTGCCATTTTCAAAATTCAGTTCAACCGACCTGCCCATCGGAATTCTTTGAATAAGCGTATTTGAGTTCAAATCATACAAGCCGAACTCCTTTTCAGATTTCAGGGCCAGCTTCTTCTCAATGTTAAGGCTCTCTAGTGAAACTTTAACTAATGGGTTATCGGTAGTACTTGCAAGCAGAAACGAAGCATAAAAGGATATAATTAAATAAATGCTAGATAGCGTTACAAATCTTTTCAGCATGGCTATGTTTTATTATGGCAATTTGCGAAATTCACTGCAAAATTCACAAAAAATCTCGTTTGAACTTGACTTTCCCTCACCGGAAGGGGTAGATTGACTGTTTGTCTGTCAGCATTTCCCGCAACCCATGAATCACAAAACCTCAGGAGGCTTGAATGAAGGTCGTCCGACACGTACCTAATAATACCGCACATGTTCTTGAAATCCCGAATCTTATCGAGATTCAACTGAATTCATTCCGAAACTTCTTAGAGCAAGGACTCCCAGAACTCCTGCAAAGTTTCTCACCGATTTATGATTTTACCGGCCATAACTCTATAGAGTTCCTCGATTTTTGTCTCGGAGAACCTAAGTACCCCATAAACGAATGCAGAGACCGAGATGCAACCTTCGATGTACCCATTAAAGTGCGTGTCCGATTGGGCATAAAAGACCGCGAAGTCATCGAGTCTGAAGTCTATCTTGGCGATTTACCACTTATGACCGATGCCGGCACTTTCATTATTAATGGAAGAGAGAGAGTTATCGTATCCCAACTTGGCAGAAGTCCCGGGGTGTATTTCTTTGATGAACCACAGCAGGCTACGAAATGGGAACTGAAACACGTTTTGATGCACAGGCTACCCCTTCGAGCAGAAGTGCTCCCCAATCAAGGCAAATGGATGGAAGTAAGCGAAGCAGAGCCCAACTACGTTCTTTGGGCACCGCTTAACCAAAGTAAAAAAATTCCTTTAACCCAACTTTTAAAAGCAGTCGAATCTTTTGACGTAGCACGACATGCCACAACAAGGGTTCTCGGAAAAGCATTACATCGTTATCTTGCAGAAAAAATTGTAAAGAAAAGAACAGGAGAAGTCATCGCAGATGAAAACACCCTAATAACAGAAGAACTTATCGAAAGCCTTCCGCAAGACATGCGAGAAATGCCCGTAAGAACTTATACCAAAGTTACAACAAACAACGACATCATCCTTAGCTTCAGCACCATTGATAACTTAAAGAGTCCGACAGAAGAGGATTTAATAGGAACACGCGCTTATGAAGAAATTAAAGACGGTGATAACGTCATCGTTAAACCTTTCGACAAAATCGATAGAGATACAGCCAAAAAATTAATCTCGTTAAAAATTAAAAAGTTAAAAGTTTTACGTGTAAATCCGTTTATCGAAGCAACCTTAGAACACGATAATACCGACAGCACAAAAACAGCACTAAGAGATTTGCACAGAAAACTTCGACCCGGGGAATCACCTGATGAAGAAAGCGCTAAAGCACAGCTCAACTCATTGTTCTTTGATCCAAGAAACTACGACCTCGGCCGTGTAGGACGACACCAAATGAATCGTAGATTGTCTTTGGATGTAAAAGAAAACGTCAGAAACATTACGGTTGAAGATTTAGTTGCGATTGTTGAGAACCTTACAAGACTACTTAACAAAGAAATCAGTGGCGATGATATTGACCATTTAAAAAACAAACGTGTCAAATCAATTGGTGAACTTCTTCTTAACCAAATGCGTGTCGGCTTAGCAAGAATGGAAAAAGTTGCACGCGAAAGGATGACAAGTAGTGAGCCCGAAACGCTCATACCCGGATTAATTTTAAGTGTCAAACCTGTAACAGCAAGCATTAAAAGTTTCTTCGGGAGCAGTCACCTAAGCACGTTTATGGATCAAACCAATCCGTTAAGCGCACTTTCCAATAAAAGAAGGCTCTCAACACTACCGGAAAAGAGACCAGCAGGAGGAACAGGTAGACCCGGAGTTGTAGACGCACAGCGTGAAGTCCAGCCCAGTGAATACGGACGCATCTGCCCCATAGAAACACCTGAAGGTCCGAACGTTGGATTGATGAAGCAGTTGACTCTCTACGCAAAAATTGATTCCAACGGATTCTTATACGCACCATTTAGAAAAGTAGATAACGGACGAGTAACAGACGAACTTGTTTATCTCGTAGCTGGGGATGAAGATGAGTATCGTGTTGCCCCCCCCGATGCAAAGCTGAACGAAAGAGGTGAATTCGTTGATAATCCGATCATCGTTCGTTACAGAGGAGAGTATCCGGAAGTTGACAGAAAAGAGGTAGACCTGATGGACGCCTCGCCGGTTATTGTGTCCGTTGCGGCATCGTGCATCCCATTCCTAAATCATGATGACGGCGCGCGTGCGCTCATGGGTGCAAACATGCAACGACAAGCTGTACCTTTGCTTACTACAGAAATGCCTCTAATCGCAACAGGTTTCGAGGAAAAAATTGCACACGATAGTGGCGCCGTTATAACGGCAAAACGCGCCGGCATAGTGGAATCGGTTACAGCAAAAGAAATTCGCATAAAAGTTGATGGAAACGGCGAAGTGGATGTTTATCCGCTCGAACACATGAGACAATCTAACAAATCCACATGCTTTTCATTCCGACCCAATGTAAATCCTGATGACAGAGTTTTGGCTAACGATCCGATTGCAGACGGGCCATCGAGCAATAAAGGAAAACTCGCACTTGGCAAAAACCTCATCGTTGCATTCATGCCTTGGAGAGGGTACAACTACGAAGACGCCATCATCGTTAGATAAAAGAAGATAAATTTACTTCCATTCACATTGAACGATATGAAGCAGAAGCTTCTGATACAAAACTCGGACCGGAAGAAATCACTCGCGATATTCCTAACGTCGGCGAAGAAGCATTAAAAGATTTGGACGAAAGCGGCATTGTACGTATCGGCGCAGAAGTCAGACCGCTTGACATCATTGTAGGAAAAGTTGCACCAAAAGGACAAGTTGAGTTAACTGCAGAAGAGAGACTCATCATCGCAATCTTTGGAAAAAAAGCAGAGGAAACAAGAGATGTTTCTTTACGACTTCCGCACGGTGAACAAGGAACTGTTGTAGATGTAAAAGTTTTTAGCCGCTACAAATACCGCTGTAAAGATACAGGAAAGATTTTCTACGAATCCAAGAAAAGGGAAAACATGGTAAGTGAAATTACCGGTGGTGAATTGGAGCAACTTCCCGGTGATGAATTGCCTGCGGGAATAAACGTGAAGGTCCAAGTTCACGTTGCACAAAAAAGAAAAATTACCGTCGGCGACAAAATGGCAGGACGACATGGAAACAAAGGTGTTATTAGCCGAATCGTTGCAGAAGAAGATATGCCGCATCTGCAAGATGGAACCCCTGTAGATATCGTTCTCAACCCTCTTGGTGTACCAAGTCGTTTGAATGATGGGCAAATGCTTGAATCAGTTCTGGGCTTGGCTGCAAAACATCTTGGCATTCAATTTTTATGCCCAGCTTTCGAAAGCAGCTCACCTGACCAAGTAATGGCAGAATTACAAAAAGTTGCCGAACTGTTCAGGAGAAATGTCTTGCAAGCGTATGTCAATTCCGAATTAGGATTGGGATTGAAATTCAGTCATGAGCATACAGTCGAAGATATGTTCAAAATTATTCTTGCTGAATTAAAGAAACTTGGAAAATACCGCTTAGAAAAGATTTCTCAAATCGTTGCGTCGGATCCGGTTATCAGCGTAACGGAAATGGATCCGAATGCTGAACCGCTAAACATGGACGACGAACCTCCTTACAAAGCACCAGAAGAGGTTTACAAATCCATTATCGAAAATATTCGCGAAAGAGTGTGGGTCAGAGCGGGTATCGACGAAAGGACTGGAAAAAGCCTTCTCTTAGATGGAATGACAGGAGAGCTTTTCGAGTTCCCCGTTGCCGTAGGTGTCATGTACATGTTTAAACTTGAACACCTCGCAGATGAAAAAATACACGCAAGAAGCATCGGACCATACTCATTAGTCACACAGCAACCCCTCGGCGGGAAAGCTCAATTCGGTGGCCAACGATTCGGAGAAATGGAAGTTTGGGCTCTCGAAGCATACGGCGCCGCCGCCACATTGCAAGAAATCATCACCATCAAATCAGACGATGTAGTCGGTCGTGTCAAAACATACGAAAGCATTGTGCGAGGCGAAACATTACTTGAGCCGGGAGTTCCCGAATCTTTCAAAATCCTCGTCAACGAATTGCGCAGTCTTGGATTGCATGATACGAAACTATCCGATACA
>CAZSPF010000003.1:17713-34201 GCA_964608695.1 uncultured Fimbriimonadales bacterium
GTTCAGGTAGAGGACAAATCAGGTCGAGAGATCAATCTCAAAGACCTCGATGAATACAGTTCGGGCGACGACATGAGATTAGCCCGCTCTGTCGGTTACTACTAATAAAAATAATATAAATAAAGGAAGAAAAAAACAATGGCACAAGTACGATTCGTATTTGACACAGGAACAGATCTCGTGGTTAACGCCGCTAGTGACCGGGGCGCTAAGCTGATGGTTACGGGTGTGCGGCGACGCATGGAAGACGGCGAAACACTTATCGAAGTTAAAGGCACAAGTGGTATTCAATTTGTCAATCCCATGCGACTTTCTTATATTCAAGTTATAGCAAAAAGCGGCAGTGGAAGCAAAAAACCAAACGCAGCAATTAAAGCACGCATGGCAAAAGCACGCGCTGCACGCTCGAGTGGAAAGAAAACCAAAAAAAGAAAATAAAAAACAACAAAAAGGAACTAAATAAAATATGGCAGATGTGACGTTATTCGACAGAATTCGTGTAGGAATTGCAAGTCCGGAAGACACACTCGCATGGTCTCATGGTGAAGTAAAAAAACCGGAAACAATAAACTACCGAACTTTCAAACCCGAACGAGACGGTTTATTCTGCGAACGTATTTTCGGTCCTACAAAAGACTGGGAATGTCATTGCGGAAGATACAAAAAAGTCAAATTCAAGGGGATGGTGTGCGAAAGATGTGGTGTAGAAGTCACACGCTCTCGCGTAAGACGCGAACGCATGGGACACATCGAACTCGCCGCGCCTGTCTGCCATATTTGGTTCCTAAAAGGTGTCCCCTCACCCATAGGTTTACTTTTAAACATCTCCCCACGCGATTTAGAAAAAGTTGTGTACTTCGGAAGTTTCATAGTTATAGAAATTGATAGAGAATCTCTCGATGCAAATCGCGAAGAAATAGAAGCCGCCGCTGAATTGGAAAAGAAAAACATCCAACAAGAGGCGGCAGAACTCGAAGAAGAAGTTAGAACAGAGTTTGCTAACGAACTAGAACAAAACAAAGAAGAATACGACGAGTCCTTCATCAAAGAAAGAACAAAAGCCGTCAATGACCGCATCAAAGCTGAACAGCGTGACGCAGACCAGCGTGTAAACGAAATTGATGTCGCACTTGAAGTTTTATACAAACTCGAACCGAACATGCTTATCGAGGAAGACAAATATCGAGCTGTTGACAGACTTCTTCATGCAGTCTCAAAAATCACAAATAAAACTTACAACACAATGCTTCGTGCGGGCATCGGCGCAGCAGCAGTCAAAGAACTTCTTCAAAAACTCAACCTCGATACATTAGCAAGAGAGTTGAAAGCAGTCATCTTAAAATCTACCGGACCAAAACGTGCACGAGCCATTCGAAGATTAGAAATTGTCGAAGCGTTCTTGCATTCAAAATCACGCCCTGAATGGATGGTTCTCGATGTGCTTCCTGTTATATCGCCTGAACTGCGCCCGATGGTGCAACTTGACGGTGGAAGATTCGCAACATCTGACTTAAACGACCTTTACAGAAGAATTATCAATCGAAACAACCGATTAAAAAAAATCATAGATATCCGTGCACCTGAATCAATTGTCAACCACGAAAAACGTTTGCTTCAGGAATCCGTTGATGCATTAATAGATAACGGTAGAAGAACAAAACCCGTTGTTGGCACTAACAATCGTCCGCTCAAATCCCTAAGCGATATGCTCAAAGGAAAAGAAGGAAGGTTTAGAAAGAATCTTCTTGGGAAACGTGTTGACTATTCAGGACGAGCAGTTATTGTCGTCGGACCTCACTTGAAAATTAACCAATGCGGTTTGCCAAAAGAAATGGCACTCGAACTTTTCAAACCGTATGTCATGAACGCATTAGTTACCGAAAACGATAAGCAAAATATTAAAACTGCGAAAAAGATGATTGACAGAATGCACCCTGCTGTGTGGGATGCATTGGAAAAAGTAATTCAAGATCACCCAGTACTACTCAACCGCGCACCAACATTGCACAGATTCGGAATTCAAGGATTTGAACCTATCCTCGTCGAAGGAAAAGCCATTCAAATTCCGCCCTTGGTATGCCCCCCCTATAATGCTGACTTCGACGGCGACCAAATGGCCGTGCACATTCCGCTAAGTGCCGCCGCACAAGCCGAAGCACGAGTTCTAATGTTAAGCTCCAACAACTTGTTCAGCCCCGCAAACGGTCATCCCACAATGGCACCTATGCAAGATATCGTTCTGGGATGCTATGCGCTCACTGTTGTAAATAAAGAAGCAAAAAGATTGCTAGATGAACAGTTGGAAGCACACAGGAAAAATCCAACAAAGAATCCCCCCCCGAAACACTATGCTTCACCCGATGAGGCGATTCTTCTCGCAATGCATCCTGATACATCTGTCCGTATTCCGTTAAACTCTCCTGTTTTCGTAAGAATAAAAAGAGACGATCCGGAAAGAATACACGATGAAGATTACATCCCCGAAACTGTTATTCGCGAAATGACACCCGGCCAAATGTTGTTCCACGAAATTCTCCCGCACCCGTTTAAATATCATGATGAATGGTGCAGAATGGAAATGAACAAACGTAACCTTACAAATTTAATCTCTGCTGTCCGAAAGCAAACCAATAAACAAACCGTTGTGAAAATGCTTGATGACATCAAAGAACTGGGATTTAAATGGGCTACGTTTTACGGATTAACAATCACTCTCTCAGATGTCGATCCAAAATCTGCACCCAGCTCTGACCGCTCTTTGGTGGCTACTAAGGCAAGAAGAACACAATTTCACGACCACCCCTCTAAGTACAACGAAGAACTCTCTCAAAGATACCAAGGATCACGATTGGCAGACCTCATTAGAAACCGCATCAGTGAAGGACAAGAGCAAACCCGATCCGTTCGAAAAAGATACGAAGATGGAGCGATCAACCGCAACAACCGCGACGGACAACTCATGCGCATTTGGGGACAAGCCTTTAAAGACCTTAGCGAAAACATCATTAAAGAGATGGGACAGTTCAACCCGTTACGTATGATGGTTGACTCAGGTGCAAGAGGCTCTCGTGAACAACTCGTACAGTTAATGGCTACACGAGGGATGTTCCGAAATAACTTTAACCAAGCGATTACCGACATCGTCGGCGGAAACGGATTGTTCACTGGTTCTCGTGTTTTCGAATACTTCGTTTCAATGTACGGAACACGAAAAGGTGTTACCGATACTGCTCTTCTCATGGGTTATTCCGGCTACATCGCACGCAGACTCGTTGACGTATCACATGATGTCGTTATCAGAACTCACGACTGCGGAACAACAAGCGGCGTATATGTTTCCAGAATCATCGTCGAGAAAGATGAAATCGAAAAACTCGTCGAAAGAATTTACGGTCGAACATCACTCGACAATCTTTATGATCCAAGAAAAAAAACAAAAACACTTTTAGTCGCACAAAATGAAGCTATCACTGAAGAAATCGCTAAAGAAATCGGTGAAATTGAAGCAGAATACAACGCCGAATATCAAGCCGCATCTTCGGGTAGAGGAGCAAAAGAAAAAATTGCCGCTTTGGAAAGTACTTACAGAAAAGCAGGTTTCCGAATCGGTGACCATGGTGAACTGCAAGTTGCCATCAGAAGCCCTTTAACATGTGAATTGGAAAAAGGCATCTGCTCTAAATGCTACGGATGGGACCTCTCAACAAGCGAATATGTCGAAAGAGGTGTCGCTGTCGGAGTTATTGCCGCCGAGTCAATGAGCGAACCTCTTAGCCAGTTAACAATGAGAACCTTCCACCACGGAGGTGTTGCAACCGGACAAGTGCTCACAGGCTACACCCAAGCCGGGCGTATGTACGGAATCTTGCATGAAGAATTAAAGGCTGACATCACACGCGAAGAAGAAACACAGCATCTGCCCGACTTCGTAAGCGAACAAAGAACGGTTATCGACGGCATTACAGGCGGAAAAACAAAGAAAGAGCCTGCCGAAGAGAAAAAAACAAAGTCGAAAACTACTAAAAAAGAATCCGCCGTCTCGGATGCTAAACCCATGGGTAGTATCGCAAACCGTGCATTAGCAAGAGAACTCGTTGAACACTCGATGTATCACTACGTAGGAATTCCGTTTGTTGAAAGACTCCTTGAAGCACGTCTCGCACCAAAAGGCGAAGCTGTTATCACTCGCTACGACGGAAAAGTTGTAAAGATACAAAGTGGTAAAGTCGGCAAGTGGGTCGTTATCGAAGCGGTTGCACCAATTTATGATGAGCAACTCGCAGGAAAAACTATCTTGGAAACTGTCAAAGACCCGGAAACCGGAACAGTAATCGTATCTGCAAAAAGTGAACTCACTCGCTCACTCGTAGATAAAATTTCCAAAACAGGTAAGAAAGAAATTAAAATTCTTGAAATACTTATATTGCCAAAAAGACGACACATTCTTGTAAACGTTGGTGATCAAGTACGCGCAGGCGACCCGATTACTCAAGGACCGCTTGCGCTTGCAAGCCTATTAGAGTTTAGAGGAGTAAGAGCAATTCAGGAGTATCTGATTAAAGAATTGCAAAATCTTTATAAATCAAACGGCGTTCATATAAGCGATAGACACCTTGAAATCATCTGCCGACAAATGTTGAGAAAAGTTAGAGTAAGAGAATCAGGAAGCAGTTCGTTCCTACCAGGACAAGTCGTAGACAGATTCGTTTTGCGTAACGAAAACGAAAGAATCCAAGCAATGATCGAGGCAGGTGAAAAAGTTGCGTTTGAAAACCCCGAAACTGGAGAAACCGAATACTTAACACCTACACTCGCCACAGCAGACCCGGTTATCCAAGGAATCACAGAAGCTGCACTCACAACAGAATCCTTCCTATCTGCCGCATCTGCACAAAAAACTGTCAAAGTCTTAACTGAAGCCGCAGTACGAGGAAAAGCTGACGAACTTGTGGGATTGAAAGAAAACGTCATCATTGGAAGACTCATTCCAGCAGGAAGCGGATTCCCTGAATATCGAAACATCCAAGTGAAGCCGACAAAAGAACCTGAGTGGACTCCGGCATCGCAAATCGCTCTCGCAAGCGTTCCACAAAAAGAGAGTGAACAAGAAGAGATAGACGAGAACGATATTGGCGATATCGCTTCACTTGCACAAAGCCTCGATCCAGACCTTTCGAAACTCGAAGACTAAACAACTATTAAAGAAGGTGCACTTTAGAATCAGCACCTTCTTTTTATTTAGAAATCACCACATGCGACACTCTGCAAGGTACACCTTCTGATGTTGTAATCAAACGTTTCCCAGTGTGATCAAAGCAGATAGCCTCGCCTTGCTTCTCTTTCGGCAATTCTATTTGCAATAGAGTTTTTTTGTGCCAATTATTAAAATCGTCCACTTGCCATATGTATGCGTGAGTATACGTTCTCATCACCACCCTTCTATTAGTAGGATCCACCTCCCCGCCCGTTGCGAATCCACCCATAACCCCAGCGCCTTCGAAAGTGATTTCCCCGACTCTTTGCATCGTATGGATTCTTGAAAGCTGAGGACTCTTTGCTTCAAAAATAAAACTTTTACCATCCATTGACTTAGTAACAATCTGAATGTCTCCGTTAGGAAAAACCAATAATGTTTCTGCATCATGAGACTGATCAGGATATTTCAAAATAAATGTATCAAATTTTCTGAGTGTGTGTGTCCCTTTTCTTATTTCCGGTTCTTCCAAACGATAAACCTTAATATCTTCTCTCTTTCGTGAGTTATCTCCTATATCACCTACATAAATATATTTTACGCCTTGTACCGTAGTGCTTGCAATATCCTCCCAATCTATCGCTTTTGCACTACTCAGCGTATAAGTCCCCCAATCATTACCTTGCTCATCAAACGCATATAAATTGGGGCCAGCACCACTGTCGTTATGAGTCCAATAAAAACCTTGCTTGCGTAAAGAAATACAAATGCCACTGCTTTCATTTACTTTTTGATTTTTTAACTCACAAAGCAAACCACTCTCTGTCTTTGTCTGAACCTGCACCTCATCATTCGCAAAAAACAAGAAACACACGAACACAAAAATCAAAGAAAAATGTCTTTTCATAACACTCATTTCACAAACAAACCCCCACGATTCCTATACTTACTCAAACTATCATAAAAAAGATATTGTTGCGCAAATCCTGCAAGCTCACCGAATTTCTCACGAAACAATTTACCAACTGCCTCGTATCTTTGCCATGTTACTGCCTTGTTCTTCCATTCGGGAAAGTACAATTCCGTAGCCATCTTCCAAATGTGCGTATCCACAGGAACAGCACTCGTGTGACCCATCCCAATCAAACACACACAATCTGACACCTTAGGACCTACTCCCGGTAATGTCTGCAACTCCCGAAACGCATTTTCATAACTAGCATTTTTCAAATTTTCCAACCATCCTGAAGGTTTTTCCATTATCATCTTTGCTACTTGTGGGATCACCCTTCCCCTATAACCAAAGCCTTGCACTCTCAATTCGCTTTCTTGAACCCCTGCAATCTGCTTGATTTTAGGAAACTCATAAAAACCAGTCTTATTAACCTTTCCGTATTCCGACAGTTTCTCTACCATCTTCACAATGCGGTTCAAGTTGTTATTCGGAGTACATAAAAAACTAAACAAGGTTTCGTCTACTCTTTCGGGTTGTAATACCCGCATCCCTCTTTGAATGTTTATAAAAGAACTCAATTCAGGTGCTCTTCTCTGTATCTCTTTTCCCACGTCAAAAAAACTCACATCTAACCGAAAAAAACGATGATAGGCCATCTCATTCGGAAAAGAACTCACTTTCCAACCCCCTCTCACTTTCTTTGTGCGTATCACATTACTTCCATCAACTCCCTCCCAACCTTGCTCGCTTCTCACGAAACGAAAAACTTGTCCGCTTGTAAAACACAAATCCGCATTTAACTCCTCTTCAGGTACAAAAAGATCACTCATTTATTTTTAACTCTTCTACCATCTTCAAAAACTCATCTTCATCAATCACCCGCACGCCATACTTCTTCGCATTTTCTAATTTAGAACCAGCCCCAGGTCCCGCAACAACCAAGTCTGTACTTTTACTCACACTACCCGATGCCTTCCCGCCTAATTTGCGTATCATCTCTTCTGCTTCTTCACGGGTCATTTTTTCAAGTTTGCCTGTGAATACAAGAGTCTTCCCCGAAAACGGATTGTCACCCACCTCCGCTTCTTTGACTTCTTCCGGAACCACGCCCAAATCTTTCAATTCATCAAGAAGTCTTCTGTTTTCTTCATCTTCAAAAAATGCAACGATTTCGCCTGCAGTGTTTGGTCCAATATCAGGAACCTGCATGAGTTCCTCAAATTGTGCGTTCCTTAATGCGTCAATCGTCTTAAAACGCCGTGCCAAAGCAAACGCCGCTGTCTCTCCCACCTGACGAATACCCAATCCATGCAAAAATCTATGCAAGGGCCGCTTCTTTGATTCTTCTATTGCGTTAAGCAAATTACTCACGCTTTGCTCACCCATTCTTTCAAGCGCAACCAACTTTTCTCGTTTTTCTTTTAAGCGATAAATATCGGATATCGTCTCCACAAGCCCTTCATCAATTAATCTAAGAACATTCTTCTCTCCCAATCCCTCTATCTCCATCGCATTGCGAGAAGCAAAATGTACGATTCGTTCAGCATTTTGCGCCGGGCATGTGCGATTCAAGCAACGCAAAGCCACCTCTCCATCCTTTCTCACCAAATCTGAATGACAAGCAGGACACTTCGACGGTGCTGCAGGTTTCTTCCCACGCTTTTGCTTGTCATGAATGACAACATGAACCACCTCCGGTATGACATCGCCAGCTCGTTGAACAACCACAGTATCTCCGATCCTCAAATCCTTGCGCATAATCTCATCGTAGTTATGTAATGTTGCGCGACTTACTTTTACCCCCCCCACATGAACCGGCGCTAACTCTGCAACAGGCGTAACAACTCCTGTCCTGCCAACCTGCCAAGTAATCGAAAGCAGTTTCGTCATTGCCTGCTCTGCAGCAAATTTATACGCTATCGCCCACCTCGGACCTCGAGAAGTATAACCTAATTCGTTCTGAACTTCAAACTCGTTTACTTTAAACACCAGTCCGTCAATATCAAACGGTAATTCCGCTCGTTTGAATTCCCACTCTTCTACAAATTTTTTGCAATCCTTAAAACCGGATAACAAGCGAATATGTTCACTTACACGAAACCCCATATTGCGCAGCCAACCGTACAATTCGAACTGAGATTTACACCCCGTTTTTTTAACTTCCCCAACACTCCATGCCCAAAACGAAAGATTTCGCGAAGCAGTTATTTTCGAGTCCAGTTGCCGTAAAGAACCTGATGCTGCATTGCGAGGATTCGCAAACAACTGCTCTCCATTCTTCGCACGCTCTTCGTTGATCCGTGCAAACTCATCACGTGTCAACATCACTTCGCCACGCACTTCGATGATGCCGGAAAACTCTCGCTGAAGTCTCAAAGGAATTGTGTTTATTGCTCTTGCATTCGGTGTGATGTTTTCACCTGTTTCGCCGTCTCCTCTCGTCGCCGCCGTCTTTAATACACCATCTTCATAAGTTAAAGAAAGGGATATACCATCGAATTTCAATTCCCCAGTAACTTCCAAATGTGTAACATCCCTCTTTTTTAAAAACCTCGACGTACGATGAAAAAACTCCTCTAATTCATCTACTCCGAATGCGTTATCCAAACTCAACATCGGAGTAAGGTGCTTATGTGTTAAAAACTTTTCGCTTGGCTTTGCACCAACTCGCATGGTGGGGCTGTCATCCGAAATAAATTGCGGATACTTCGCCTCCAAAGTTTGCAACTCTCGAAAAAGTTTATCGAACTGTGCGTCCGATATCTCAGGTTTTTCAAGAACGTAATACAGATAATTGTGCCTGTTTATCTCGTCGCGCAACTTCCGTATACGTTCCTCAATCTCTTTCATCTACGAAAGTTTTACCGCAACCGACGAAACGAACTGCCTGCAAACAACTCTGCTTTTGCCATACCGAACGGGTGTCTCTCACTTTCCAACCGAAAATTGGCTTTCCACTGTACAAACGACTCCTCTACCGTTCCGGTACTGCGCTGAATCTGAATCTTTCCTGTGAGCTCAAGACTTCCTTTCAAACGCAGATCTTTTTCCTCAGGATGAGACACCGGCAAGTCTAAATCCCTTTTCGTTTCGATTTTGAAAACGTAAACTGGCTCACTGCCCAGCCTATCCGGTCTTTCAAAAACGTACTTGATAGGAATCGGCACACTCCCAATCGGATCGTCTTCAAACAAACTCTGCAGAGGAAACTGAAACACCCCATACATTTCATCACCTATACGCATTCCCCCTTTTTGAATCCACCATGACCATCCCACAGGCCATAAAGGAATGTTTAATGAATGAGGGATTTTAGACACATCATTAAACGTATAAAAATGAGCCTCATCAGGGTATTTTACATGCCACTTCCCCCCCCATCCTTTGATCGCATCCCCTTTCGGTAGCGCTTTTCCATCTTTCAAAAGTAAAACATCTTCCGATTTTCCAACCCACAAAAATCCTTCTTCGCTTTTCGAAACATCTACCGTGAAAACTCCTTTCAATTCTGCAGATTCTAACTCCTTCGCTTTTATCCCACCCAAATACCTTCTCAACACACTTCCATTTACTTCGTACCTCACGGTACCAAGAGCAGGATTCACCAAAATCGAATGACCTTGATTCAACGAAAATGGGGACGCACTTAGCGCCCCCATGGAAAAAACAAATAATGTCAAAAACATAATTTATCTTGTTTTTTCTTTCAACTTATACTTCATACTCATAGTCCCTGTTATATCAACTGTTTGACCAAAATCGGGCATATCCAGTTTTTGATTTGTTTGAACAAGAGACGACAACTCTAAAGTTCTTCCAGATTCCTTTTCAACCAAACTTTCAGAGCGCATCACCATGTTACCGGTGATAATCATCTTAAAATCACCAAACATCTGCATTTGTTCGTTGCCACGCATCATCTCAGCCATGTCCATGTTAATCGGAATCGTTCCGTTCAAAGAAATCACATAAACTTCCTTGTCGCCAACTTTTCTTTCGCCTTCAAGTTTTGCTTTTAATTTCACATCGTTGGCGATGCCCATGCCGCGAGGAATAACCATATCCCATGTATCACCTATGCCAACTTCTTCTTCCGGAAACTCGATGAACATAAAACCCGACATCGGATTCGAACCCATCATCATTTGCATTTGCATCGGCATACCTTGCATGGTCGTGTTCTTCATGCGATTTCTTTCATCCAACTGAGAACGCATTTTGCTTTCTCTCGGTAATTGGTCGGTCGGTATCATGCCTTCCATTCCGGGCATCTCGAATTTCATGCGCAAATTAGGGAGGCAAATCCTAACCTATCAAAATCCAAAGTTTTCTTTTCCTTATCATGTTTCAGCGCATTCATTGCAATGTTCATAGTCATCGTGAAAGTAATGGGCATTTCACCCATCGGACTGCCAACAGTCTGATTTCCATTCATCACGAATTCATAGACATCTTTCGAATCTTCTTTTAACTCTCTGCGTAAAAGTACTTTGTCTTGGCTTGCATTCGGTGCTAATCCGACAAGAAAAGCAAACACTACCGATATGAGCAATGCCTTACCAAAATTTTTCATGTTTTAACTACCTCTCTTTTTGAAATTCAGAGATGATCGCAATTTCCTCTCCGATCTCTCCTCGTTCTCTATAGATAATACGGCAGAAACTGAGTCAATGGTCAACTCTGCTTCTAAAATTATGCCCTTAAGTCCCGAAAATATGAGTTTCCCTTTGCCTTTGGAGGTCGTTTTAACCTCAAAATACGCCCCTTCTTTCGATTTCAATGCATTCTTGTTGATGTCCTCAAATCCTGTAAATTCTTCCAGTATCGTCAAAGACAACTCCTCACCTTTTTCACTCTTTCCAATGTACGTCACTTCATATTCAACTGCACTCTCACCAATCTTGCGCTTGTATTTCCAAGAATCACCTTTTTCAATCTTCTTATCCGGAAATTCAATCAAAAGAAAAGTGACATCCGCAAGATGTTTGGTGTGCAATCCCGGTAAACGAACAGGTGTCTCCACGTCCGGTGCAGTTGTTCGTTTTATCTGTCCTTTTGCATCAAACCAAACTTTACTGTCCGGGAAATACTCTTTCACGTTCATCAATCCCAACGGAAGAATTGAGTACTCTTTTTTTTCATCATCAAATATCCCTATCTCTGTTGACAACAACGAATACTCAACGCCAGGAAAACTTTTATCCTCTTCAATACTGTTCACTTTCATCCCAAATTTCACCCGAACATTAGCTTCGATCCCTCCAAACACTGGTATGTATCCATCAAATACTGTCGTCACATCATAGTGCGTGGATTCTTTTGGAAATTCATAAGAGAACCCAGATGCTAAAAGTGTAATTAACAAACTCGCCAACATATATTATGATTACGTCTCAGCGTGTGCCTTATCACCGACTTTAGCTATCTCTTCGCGTTTTCTTTTTACTGCCGCTTTTACGCGTTCGATGTTTTCGGGTGAAAGAACCTTTTCAAAACTTCGAAACCCGGATAACATAAATCCATGACGTTTTGCCATTTCGATAGTTTCCATAACCTGTTCTTCACTCACAACCTTCCCTATTGTGAATGACTCTGCCCGGTTTTCAAGTGCAAGCATCATCGTCTCGCTCATACATGCGTAGGCGGTGTTTTTGGGAAAACCAAAATCAAATCCGAAATTTACTTCCGATGGCAACGATACAACCCCCCCTTCAATAACTAATACGTCATCTCGTTCTTTCTGAACACGAATACTCACATCTCTCGGTCGAGCAACATCACAAATCACACTTCCCACTTTTAGATATTCAGGCAAAATCACATCTGTCTCACTGCTCGTTACAGTTATAACTACATCTGCTTCTTTTAATCTTGTGATATCAGTAGTCGCAGAAACATGATTCCCAATGCTATTCGCAACCTGTTCAGTTTTTCCTAAGTCCCTTCCTATCAAAATCGTTTGTGCAAATCTTGTGGAAAGTATCTGCGCACATGTTTTCCCGATAGATCCCGTCGCTCCGACAACTGCCAAAGTCGCATGCTCGGTTTTAACGTCCATCAACTCTGCCGCTTTTAAAGCACCTTCTATCGCGCTTGCAACTGTGTAACTGTTTCCGGTTGTTACTGCAATCCTACTGCGTTTGCTAATCGTCTCCCCTCCGTCTCCAATAACTGCCGTAAACGCCCCTAACCCCACTATATCCGCGCCTAAGTCGGCAGCAAGATCACAACACGCAACAATCTTGTCGTAAACCTCTTCTAACGGCATCTCTAACATCATCTTCGGTGTTAGAGGACATCCGATAAACCACCCTTCCGTCTCAGCTCCTGTTACTGATCTCACACCTGTTATCTTGCTAATAAGCATCGGCTTCTTTTTTTTTAAAAACCATTCGATAACTTTCAAGGGAAGAAATCGGGCAACCCAATATTTCCGCGAGACATCTCGCCTTGCGTCAATGGGATGAATGATAAATGCAAATCGCGTCATTAGGGATTCCTATGAAAAGATACCCAACTCACCCGCTTTCACATACGCTCAGGAGCAGAAATACCTAACAACTTGAAGCACGCCCGTAAGGCGCTCACCGTTGCTTCACAAAGCACAAGCCGTGCGGAAGATACATCTTGAGCGTTTTCATCTAAAACTCTGCACTTGTCGTAAAAGTTATGGTAAGCGCGTGCCAATTCAATGGCGTAAGCAGTTAAACGATGAACTTGATGGTCGCTTGCGCACCGCTCCACCTCAAATGCCAAATCCCAAATCTTAATAATCAAATCTCGCTCTGCTTCATGCAAAGTCCAAGACCTGAATCCCTGCACATCACCCTCATAACCACTCTCTTTTGCTCGTGATAACAGTGAACAAATCCTCGCATGAGCATACTGCGCGTAATACACAGGGTTGCGTTCGCTGTTCTCTTTCGCTAAATCCAAATCAAAATCCATGTGGGCTTCATGTGACCGCATCAGATAAAAAAATCGCGCGACATCCACACCTAATTCATCCATTAACTCACTCAGCCTAACCATTTCACCAGCACGCTTTGACATCGTAACTGGCTTTCCAGATTTCATAAAACGCACTATTTGAATGATCTCCACACAAAATCTATCACCTTCATAACCCATCGCTTCGATGCTGGCACGCGTTCGAGTGATGTATCCGTGATGATCCGCTCCCCAAACGTTTATTAAATAATCAAACCCCCTTTCTAATTTATCGCGATGATATGCAACATCGCTTGCTATGTATGTTTTCTGTCCGTTTGCTCGAATTAAAACCCTGTCTTTGTCATCGCCAAACTCTGTCGTTTTGAACCATAAAGCACCTTCGTGCTCATAAGTCCATCCGCGTTTCTTTAATTCTTCAATGGCATCATCCACTTCTCCCTTATCGTAAAGGCTTTGTTCGCTGAACCATGTATCGAAAACAACACCAAACCGCTCTAAATCTTTTCTTTGCAATTCGAGCATTAACTCTTGTGCATAAGGCTGCCAAAAAGACAAATCAGCATCTTTTTTTTCTTCTCCAAACTCTTGTAGGATCTGTTCTGCAACTTGTTCAATATAATCACCTTGATATCCGTCCTCAGGAAAATTATAATCAAGACCTAATTTCTCCCGATATTTTGCTTTTACACTTAGCGCAAATAACTGCATCTGTAACGAATTCAGCCCATCATTCACATAAAACTCTCTGCTCACTTGGTGTCCGAAAGCATCCAATACTCTGCAAAGCGTGTCTCCATATGCCGCTCCTCTTCCATGTCCACAATGAATGGGACCATTAGGATTTACGCTCACAAACTCAACCAATATCTTTTTCGGATTTTCACATTTCAAACGACCGACGTTCTCACCTAACTCAAACGCTGTTTGACAAGCACCTTTTAAAAACTCATCCGAAAGCTTAAAGTTAATAAATCCGGGACCTGCTACCGAAACAGCTTCAAAAATCTTTTCTTGAATCAATAATTCAGTAATTTTTTCTGCAATCTCTCTTGGAGGTTTTCCTGCGGACTTGCTCGCTAGCAACGCAAAATTGCATGAAAAATCACCGTGCTCTTTTTTTGCTGGGTCAACAATTTCAAATTCGTATTTACTTTCCGGAAGAAACCCATTCGAAATCAGAGCATTACAGGCACTTGCAACTTTTGCCCTAAGTTCGGCTCTTATCATAATCGTGCATCAATCCTACCTTGAGTATAGATTCTACAACAGTAAATTTATCCTTCGGATTGAAAATGTGAACCGGTGTAAATATGCTCAATTGCTTTCACTGCAGACTCAACCGATCTCTCAAACAACAGCCTGCCCGTTTCTTTATCTGCAAGCGATGCAAAACCCCAAGAACCTTCTTCCGTAACCTCATCAAAATGACGGATATAAGTCAAACCTTCCGGAACAGGTGGAATTTCCACTAACCAATCATCTCTGAGTTTTTCCTTTCGTACCAAATGCTCATGCAGATGAAGCATGAGTGACGCTTCAGCCTCACAAGCATGACGAATGGATTTCAGATGCCCTTTGAGCAAATCTCCACCGCCGCCGGAGATAAGCTCATAGTAGCCCGCATGAGCGAACACATCATTCAAATATTTTGCCTTGAGTTCCCGTAATGCAATCCCGTTTGGTTCTCTGTTTCCACCATGACCATTGATCACAAAAAACTTTCTAAACCGATGTTTTCGTAATGACTCGATCACATCGGTGAGAACTTGAATGTAAGTCTGAGTGGATGCACTCATCGAACCGTCCATCGCTAAGTGGTGAGAACTGCATCCGAGCCAAATAGTGGGCGTGAGAAGAGTTTTTTCAGGAACTTTATCATGCACCTCTTCTGCAACAGCAGTAACAAGTAAAGTATCAGTAAAAAGCGGAAGATGGGGACCATGCTGTTCGAGGCTTCCTGTCGGAATTAAACAAACCGCTTCTCTGGAAAAATCCCTAACTTCCTGCCAAGTGGCGTTCTTTAATTGCATGAGATTAGCAGTCTAAGTTGAGTTCTCTCTTTATCGCCGAGATATCTGCTCGCAATTCATGGTCATGTGAAAGCATGGATTCGATTTTCTTGTAGCCATGCATAGCAGATGAGTGATCTCTGTTGCCAAATCTTTCACCCAGTCTCTTGAAATTCTCATTCAATGCATTTCGACATAAATAAATCGCAACGTGTCTGGCTTGCACAACCCATGCTTTACGTGTATTACTTTGTAATTGGTCAAGACTTACATTGTAATAGGCAGCAACTGCTTTGATGATTAATTCTGAAGTAGGTTTATTCGGCTGAGATCTGCCGTATTGTTTTTCAATAACTTCACGTGCTAAATCTATATTCAAATTTCTTTTGCCAATCGAATGATGAATCAATAAAGTGGTTAATGCACCTAACAACGAGCGTATGTTCCCTGGGACGTTTTCTGCTAAAAACTCTGCGCACTCATCCGGTAAATCCACATTCTCTGCTTCAGCTTTCTTTTTAAGAATTGCTATACGCATTTCAATGTCCGGCGGAAGTATGTCTGCAACAAGACCGCACTCGAAACGTGATCTCAAGCGTTCATCTATTTTTGTGTGTTCTCTCGGAGGTCTATCTGAACAAAGAACGATTTGCTTCGCATTTTGATGCATGGTATTGAAAAGGAAAAAAAGTTCTTCCTGAGTTTTGCTTTTTCCGTCTAAAAACCCCACATCATCCATGAGCAAGATACTTGTTGGCTCGAGGTTTTTTCTAAACGTAGAAACGTTATTCTTTTCTAATGAGGTGATGAATTGATGAGCAAACTCCTGTGCAGTCATGTATCGAATGATTGCATTCGGATGTTTTAGACGATACTCGTGAGCGATAGAATGCAGAAGATGAGTTTTTCCCACTCCTGTTGGACCGTAAATAAATAATGGATTGCAATAAGTTCCGGGCTTTTCGCAAACTGCCTTCGCACCGTTGTATGCAATCATGTTGCTTGAACCAATAACGAAAGTGTCAAACGTTAATTGGTTTCCAAGACTGTCTTCTACGACTTTCGGTGCAACATAGCTCGTTGTAAGGTCTTCTTGTTTCTTTTCATGCAGCCTCGCTTCCAATACAAGTTCGATTGCTTCACCTAACTCTTCTTGCATAACTTCTTCAAGTTGTTGGCGATATTTATCACGAACCCATTCTTGAACGAATCTTCCCGGTGCACTAACAAAAATCAAGTGTGATTCCCTTCCTTCTACTTGCAGCGGTTGAAGAAACTTTTCAAATTGTGGTTTTGGAATGGAAGATTGCAAACGAGATTTCGCCCGCTCGAATGCTCTTCTCATCGGAGCCACTACAGGGTCATCTTCAAAAGAT
>CAZSPF010000003.1:34279-39453 GCA_964608695.1 uncultured Fimbriimonadales bacterium
AATCAACGAAAAAGTAAGGAACGTCATACTACCACAGCCCCTCACATTTTATCTCTGTTTTACCAAAGAAAAACTCCATTTTTTTCTTTTTTTATTCACACTCCCAGAGAGCAAAAAAATCAATCATAGTAGAAACTTTGAATTATTAGTGCACACAAACTACTCAAGCGTGTATTCTACGAAAAAATCAACTATGAATAGAACACTCATCGTACTACATGGTGGAATGATTTTGCAAGCAGATTTAGAGATTTTTGCAAAAAGTGCTGATTTTGTTATCGCCGCCGATGGCGCAGCGAATACGTTGGCAAGCTACAAGCTAACGCCTGATGTAATTGTTGGAGATTGGGATGGAATAGACCCGGCAGTAGACAACCTTTTTTCTGATGTCGAAAAAATTAAAGACCTGAGCCAAGAGACCACTGACTTCGAAAAAGCAATCCAATATGTTCAGAAAAACAATCAGGCAAAGCAATCTATCGTCCTCGGAGCAGAGGGAAGCAGAATCGATCACACGATTTGCGCCTTAGGCGCATCAAAATTATTAGCTGAAACGTGCGAAACCTCCTTCGTCTTTCGAGCTTCCATCGCTCATTTGTTACTTCCTTCAGGAAATCATGAGTTAAACGCAGGTTACGCTGGAGCGTACGTCTCTGTTGTCCCAATACTCCACTCAAAAGTTAAAAGCAGTTATGGCTTAAAGTGGAATTTAAACAACCTTGAACTTGAATTGGGGAAGCGTGATGGCGTGTCAAACCGTGCTGAAAGCAATAAAATATCTCTTGAACTTGAATACGGATTCGTAGCAGTGTTCATTGAAAGAACCGGCAATGAAATCCCATGGCAAAGGTAACTTTTAGCAGTCTCGATGTTGCTTTACTTGTAATTGTGTTTGCAAGTTTCCTCTTGCTTGGTTTAAGCACTAAACTTAAATCAACAAACTCACTTTCCTTAATTGCCGCAGGCCGCAAGTTAACGCTGCCCTTTTTTGTCGCAACTCTTGTGACGACATGGTATGGAGGGATTTTGGGCATCGGTGAGTCGTTTGACTGGATCGGTATTGCAACTTGGTTGATTTTTGGCGTGCCTTATTACCTTTTTGGGCTTGCTTACGCGTTTTTCATGGCACGAAGAGTACGCGATGTTGAGCAAATTAGTTTGCCTGAGCGATTTTCCCGTGTTAATGACCGCACAACCGGAGTAATTTGTGCATTGCTGATTTTGTTAATTGCTCTCCCCGGGTTTCACATTTTCATGCTTGCAACGCTGATTGAAAACATTCTCGAAACATCGCTGTTTGTATCTGCAGTCATTGGTGCATTGGTTGGAACTGTTTATCTGTACCGAGGAGGCTTGTTGGCAGATGCAAGAGCAAACATCGTAAGTTTTTTGTTAATGTATGTCGGCTTTATTGTCGCTCTCGTGTATGCGGTTACTCACCTTGGTTCACCTTCAGAAGTAATTTCCTCCTTGCCAGACTCACATCGCAGTTGGGATGGCAAACAAGAAGGCGGAATTTGGTTTGTGATCAGTTGGTACATGATTGGTGCTTGGACGTTCGTTGATCCGGGATTTCATCAACGCGTAACATCTACAAACGACAGCTCTCTGTCCTTCAAAGGTGTGCTTTGGAGTGTTTTTTTCTGGGTGATTTTCGATTTCCTTTCTATTGGAACTGCAATGTACGCTTATGCCAGTTTAGGTCCCGGCCATGGAGCAAACCTCTTTCCGTTGTTCGGTGAGCAGGTTCTACCTTCCGGAATAAAAGGGATATTTTTTGCAGGAATGTTAGGTGTTATTCTCTCCGCAATGGCTGGCTATACACTGGTTGCTGGTTCAACCATTGGCAGGGACATTCTTGCGAGGAGTTTTCGAATTGAGGACGAGCAGAGAGTCGTACTTTTCACTCGAATAGGGATTGTAGTTGCAACCGTTCTTGCGATTGCTCTCGCAATGTACATCCCAAGCGTAGTTCAAATCTGGTTTACCACCGGTGGAATTGTGATTCCCGGATTGTTATTTCCCACAATTTTTGCATTCAGGAAACCATTGCCTCCATTTACAACAAAACTTTGCATGCTTATGGGATCCGGTAGTGCTCTTGCTTGGTATTTATTAATTCGTTACGAATACGTTGCAGGTGATCTTTCATTGATTCTTCCCATTTATGTAGGCCTTGTTGGGGCTATAATCGCATTGATTATTGGAGCATTTAAGCCAAAAGGAGTAATTGCCGATGAACGATGAGCCTATTGAGCAAACCGAAACCAACGAACAGGAAGAAATCGAAGAAGCGGAGGTGCAGGATGAAGCTATTTCTGAAAGTACTGCGCTTGCGAACCTACTGCTAATCAGGTCAGGGCAACCAAGCGGTGACGTTTTCCCTCTTGGACAAAGGAATATCATCGGTAGATTTGACCCTTCCGTCGGCCCTATTGACGTGGATTTAGCAAGACTCGCTGAAGGAGTTTACATCTCTCGTAAACATGCTCAAATTGAGTTTGATGGTGAGAGGTGGGTCCTCACTGATTTAGGCTCGAGCAACGGAACTTTCATCAAGAACGAGGCAGGTGAGTTCATAAGGATTTCTGAGCCGACTGAACTCGCAAATGAATCAGAGATTGCTTTTGGAAATGCCGTATTCAAATTCACTTTGACCGATGAAAATAAGTCTGTGACCGAAGAACCTGAATCGGGAGAGATTGAAAACTAACCGGATTTCAAGCACAAAATCTTAAGTTCATAAGCAAAAATACCGATATTTACACCGTAATGGTGCACACAAATCACGCTTTTTCTCGCTTAAAATTATTTCCTTTTCTACTCGTTTTTCCCTTAGTTTCCTTGCTCGGATGTGGAGGTGGAGGTGAAGGAACAGGTGGCGGAGGAGGTGACACTGGCTTTGGAATGCTTACAGTTGAGGTGGATTGGCCTGCAAGGAACCTCATGTTCGTGCCCACTTACGCTGAGAGTTTGAAATGTACCATTAACGTCTCCGGAAACCAGCAAACGATTATCATCAACAGGTTTGGAGATGACGCATATACCGGTGTTTCACAGTTTCCTGACCCCATTCCTGCGGGAAATAGGACTCTTGTTGTAGATGCATACACTCAAGAAAATGCCAAAGGATCGAAGGTTGCAACTGCGAGCGTTAGTGTTCAAATTATTGAAAATGAAACCACCACCAAAAACATCAGTGCAGATTTGAAGACAACGATTCATGTATTACGCATCACAGGACAGCCTATCAAGGTTGAAACCGGATCTAACGCACAGTTAACTGGTCATGCAGAAAACTCATTGGGACAAGTGATTCTACTTCCTCCCGGAAATTTGAAGTGGACTCTTGTTAACGGTGCGTCATATGGTTCAATTACTGAAGATGGTGTGTTCACAGGTATCGCACCCGGAACAAGCACTGTTCGACTATCTGAGCCGGAAGCGGGAAAGACCGTTCAGGCTAACGTTGAGGTTGTTGCTCCTCAAGTTTTTTATCAGTTTTATTTTATTTCGGATAAGGACGATGAGTTCGGTGAAGGCATTAATGCGGTTTACACAATTAAAAGCAACGGCACAGGATTACAAAAGCTCACACAAGTCGAAGCCATTTATGCTCATCCGAAGATTAGCCCCGATGGAGTGAAGTTAATTTTTATTAGCGATATTGATGGTTATGATGAAATTTACACAATGAATGTGAACGGAACAGGATTGGCTCAAATTACTTCTGACGAATATCCGAAAATGCACCCAACATTTAGCCCTGACGGTTCAAAAATTGCTTTTGCAAAAAACGTTAACGGAAATTGGGATATTTACACTATGAATGCAAACGGCACAGGTGAAGTGCGATTAACATTCGATGAAGGTGCGGACACTTACCCACGTTACAGCCCCGATGGCTCAACTATTGTTTTTGAGTCTGACAGAGAAGGTGACTTGAACATTTATACGATGAACTCTAACGGAACAAATGTTGTAAAGCTAACAAATCATCATGCACACGACTGGGCACCTTCATTTAGTCCGGATGGCACAAAGGTAGTCTTTCTATCTGAAAGACATGGTCCGACAGACGTTTACATCATGAATGCAAACGGTTCAGGAGTTACACGCTTAACATTTACTGCAGAAATTGAAGGTGAACCGAGTTTCACACCGGATGGCTTAAAAATCGCATTTGCAGTCGAGACAAATAGTGGATTTTTTGATATTGCCATTATGGGAGCAGGAGGTGGTGCGTTTACCAACCTCACAAACAGCCCTTGGAACGAGATGTTCCCCACCATTTACTTCGCTCCGTAGCACATCAACTACGTACTGAAATACGCGTGCGTGCAGGATAAACCCTGTAAACAGCGTATCATGTTAGTTATGCCTGATACGATTGAATCTCTTTTAAAGGAGAGACGCACCTTCCCTCCGCATTCTTCGTTTACACAACAGGCGAATGTGCAGTCTGAAGAAGTTTATGAGAAAGCAGATTCAGATTTCGAAGCGTTTTGGGAAGAATGGGCAAAGCAACTTCATTGGTTCGAGCCATGGCAGAAAGTTTTGGAATGGGAACTTCCCTATGCAAAATGGTTTGTTGGCGGAAAAACCAATGCGTGCTTTAACTGCGTTGACCGACATGCACAAAGTGAAAGAGCAGATAAGGCTGCACTGATATGGGAGAGTGAACCGGGAGAAACAAAATCGTTAACTTATAAACAACTCCAAGCAGAAGTTTCGAAAACGGCTAACGCTCTAAAAGAGTTGGGTGTGAATAAAGGAGACATCGTTTGTATTTACCTGCCCATGGTATTGGAGCTCCCCATTGCGATGTTAGCGTGTGCACGCATTGGTGCGGCTCATAGTGTAGTGTTTGGTGGGTTTTCTGCTGAAGCGCTGAGAGAGCGCATTCAAGATGCGCAAGCCACAGCAGTAATAACTGCTGATGGAGGATGGAGACGAGGAAAAATCGTTCCTCTTAAAAAGACTGTTGATGAAGCTCTTGAGAGTTGTGATACTGTGAAAAGCAATCTTGTTTTAGGAAGAATCGGGAAGTCGCACGATAGCGAGATATTGAAAGAACACAATGCAAGTTTTGAATGGATTAGCGAAAGAGATGTTTGGTGGCATGAGATCGTTGATAAGCAGCCCGAGTTTTGTGCTTGTGAACCGATGGACTC
>CAZSPF010000003.1:39466-41587 GCA_964608695.1 uncultured Fimbriimonadales bacterium
GATCTGCTCTTCACACTTTACACAAGCGGCTCGACCGGAAAACCCAAAGGGATTGTTCATACAACCGGAGGGTATTTAACAGGAACTTACGCAACATTTCAGTGGGTCTTCGACCATAAAGAGAGCGATATCTTCTGGTGTACGGCAGATTGCGGATGGATAACCGGACATAGTTATGTGGTTTACGGTCCATTAGCGAACGGTTCTACGGTCGTAATTTACGAAGGAACACCAGACACACCTGATAAAGATAGATTTTGGAGAATTGTCGAAAGACACAAAGTAACAGTTCTCTATACCGCACCTACAGCAATTAGAACTTTTATGAAATGGGGCGATCAATATCCTGAGAGATGTGACTTATCTTCATTGAGGTTATTGGGAACAGTCGGCGAGCCGATAAACCCCGAAGCATGGGTATGGTACTGGAAATACATTGGAAGAGAAAGTTGTCCGGTTGTTGATACGTGGTGGCAAACTGAAACCGGTCAGATTTTAATTACACCGCTTCCGGGAATAACGAGTTGCAAACCCGGTTCAGCCACAAAACCGTTTCCGGGAATTAAGGCTGAAATTGTTAATGATGATGGAAGTGTTTTGGAAGGTGCAGGAGGTGGATATTTGGTTCTCTCTCGTCCTTGGCCAGCGATGCTAAGAGGAATCTTTAACGACCCTCAAAGATATGTAGATCAATACTGGAGCAGGTTCCCGGGCAAGTACTTCACCGGTGACGGTGTGAAGCGTGATGAAGATGGTTACTTGTGGCTGTTGGGGCGTGTGGATGATGTCATGAACATATCGGGACACAGAATAAGCACAATGGAGGTGGAAAGTGCTCTTGTTTACCATGAAGCAGTTGCAGAAGCGGCGGTGATTGGTAAAACACACGAACTTAAGGGCCAAGCGATTAGTGCGTTTGTGCTGTTGAAATCAGGCTTTGAACGCGATAACATCGAGGAAGAGTTAAAACACCATGTTTCGAAAGTCATTGGCTCGATTGCAAGGCCGGAAGATGTGTTTATCGTTGCAGACTTGCCCAAGACAAGAAGTGGAAAGATTATGCGAAGATTATTGCGAGACATCGCTGAAGGCAGAGCATTGGGGGATACCACAACGCTTGCAGATCCTGTTGTGGTCGCTTCATTGAAAACTCAATATGAGCATTTGGAATCATAAATGAAGATTGCTGTTTATCCCGGCACGTTTGACCCTCCAACATTCGGGCATCTGGATATTATCGAGCGAGCATCCAAGCTTTTTGATAAGTTAATCATCGCATTAGGAACAAACCCTTCAAAGAAAACCTTGTTGAGTTTAGAAGATAGAGTAAGCATGATGAAAACCTTAACCGGTGTACACACAAATGTTACGGTTGAAGTTTTTAACGGGTTATTGGTGGATTTTGCGACACAAAAAGGTGCGAATGCAGTTGTGCGCGGTTTACGAGCGATTAGCGATTTTGAATACGAATTTCAGATGGCGTTAATGAACAGGCATCTTTCAAATGAATTGGAGACTGTTTTCCTAATGACAAGCACAGAGTTCCTGTTTGTTTCGTCAAGTATTGTTAAGGAAGTCGCACGATTGGATGGCGATATTTCAGGCTTTGTGCCGGAAATTGTTGCATCCCGGTTAAAAGAGTTCATTAACGAGCAAAGGACATAATAAAGATGGAAGTTCTGAACACGATAGACAGTCTTCGAGAGATGCTTGAAAAGCCCAAGCAGTTCATGGGGATAACGTTCGGTTTAAACCGTGAAGAGTGCATTTTAATGTTGAGGAAAATTCATGCACAACTGCCGGACGACATGAAAGAAGCGGAGAAAATTAAACGGGATTCTGAGCGAATTGTGGACTCAGCAAAGGATGATGCTCATTTGACATTAGAGCGTGCGAGAGGCGAGGCTAATCGCCTAATAGACGCCGCTAAACGCGAGGGAGAGCGCATCCTTGAGGAGGCTCGGATAGAGAGAGAGCGCATGCTCAACGAAAGCGAGGTCTTAAAGGCTGCAAAAGAAGAGGCTGAAGCGATATTGTCTGAGGCTCAAACAGAAGCCGCGAGAATGAAGCGCGGGGCGGATGAATACGCTTTTGAAGTGCTTCTGCGTCTTGAAAGCGTGG
>CAZSPF010000003.1:41618-51048 GCA_964608695.1 uncultured Fimbriimonadales bacterium
CAAGCAAGAGATACAGAAAACAGCCGGCAGTCCCCGTCAAGGCTCACCTTAAGAAACTCGTCTGGTAGACTAAAACAAAGACCATTCGTTTTGGACTCGATGAATGAAAAAGCCAAGAGTATTAGACCTCAACGAAGCCATTCAACATCCTGGGACACCCCTTATCTTTGAAGTTGAAAGTGTACTTGAGGAAGAACCCGACCTTGATTTGGCACAGCCGGTAAAAGGAAAGTTAAACGCCATTAGCACAGGTAACCTGTTGATGATAAACGGAGAATTCGAAACAGTTGTAATTTTAGAATGCGCACGTTGCTTAAAGCCCATCGAAGTTCCGATAAGATTTTCCGTTGAAGAAGAGTTCGATGTTCAAGGTGTTCCCTCTCGAAGTGGTGGGAATAGTTTTGCTCAAGTACAAAATCATGATGATGAATTTGAAAATTTATTTAGCGGGAATGCGCTTTTATATGAAGAGCTGCTAAGACAAAACATTTGGCTGAATATTCCCGAAAAACCTTTGTGTGCAGAGAATTGCGAAGACTTGCTGTCATACGAAGAAGAAACACCGCTGATTCATCATGAGTTTGATAAAGTTTATGAATCTTTGCAGAAGAAGGAGTCTAAAACTTGAAAATTGCAGTAGATGCAATGGGAGGGGACAATGCACCTTTGGCTATTGTTAACGGTGCTCTTGTTGCCGCACCTCATGTTGACGGTGAAATCATTCTTGTAGGTGATACGGATGCAATTAAAAAATGCTTTCCGAGTTCCGTTCCGAAAAACATTCGCATCGTTCATGCAACTGAAACAATCGAAATGGATGAATCACCTGTTGATGCTTTGCGCAAAAAGAGAGACTCTTCTCTTCTGGTCGCGGCAATGATGGTGAAGAACGGTGAGGCTGATGGTATGTTATCTGCGGGTAACACCGGTGCGGCTGCGGCTGCGGCGCATTTAAACTGGAAATGTTTACCGGGCATCAGCAGACCTGCGATTGCCACGACTTTTCCATCTAAAAAAGGAAAGTTTATTTTGATTGACAGCGGAGCGATTCCCGATAGTGACGCAAGAAACTTATTAGAATACGCTTTTATGGGTTCTCTTTACGCTCAAACAGTTTTAAAAATTCGGGACCCAAAAGTTGGATTATTAAACATCGGTGAAGAGGAAACAAAAGGAAATAAACTTACAAAACAAGCATATAAACTTCTAAAAGAATCCTTACCTAATTTCGCCGGCAATGTAGAAGGCAAAGATTTGTTTAAAGGTGATTTTGAAGTTGTTGTATGTGATGCATTTGTGGGGAATGTGGTGTTGAAAAACACTCAGGGCATAGTTGACTTTATGTGGGAGATTTTCAAGAATACTTTTCCGAAGAATTTGATTACTAAAAGTATCGTGTTTTGGTTAAGTAAAAAAGGGTTGATGGAAGCAAAACGAAGAATGGATTATTCGGAAATAGGGGGGGCACCTTTGTTAGGAGTTAATGGATTGTGTATGATTTGTCATGGAAGAAGCAATGCAAAAGCCATTAAAAATGCCATTCTTATGTCTCAGCAAGAATACAAACATAACTTAAACAAGCTCATTATTGAGAAAGCATCGGAATACGAAACTCCCAAGGAAGGTACAAATGTCTCATAAGCGCGCAGTCATACAATCGGTGGGGATGTGCGTGGCTGATCGAGTTATGAAGAACTCCGAGTTTGAAGCATTTTTAGACACTTCCGACGAGTGGATTCAAACACGCACCGGTATATCTGAAAGAAGAATTTCATCTGATGATCAGCCCGCTTCGTATTTTGCGATTCAATCCGCGAAAGAGGCATTAGAAAGGGCAAGAGTCGAACCAGAGGATTTAGATTTGATTATCGTTGCTTCCGTAACGGGAGACCGCTTGTTCCCTTCGACATCGTGTATTGTGCAAAACGCAATCGGTGCGAAACGAGCAGGAGCGTTCGATTTAGGAGCAGCATGTGCAGGATTCATTTACGCGTGTGAATGTGCAGGTGCAATGATTGTATCAGGCTCGGTGAGGAATGCAGTCGTTATTGGTGTTGACGTGCTTACTAAGTTTATGGATTGGAATGATCGTTCTACCGCGATTTTATTCGGTGATGGTGGGGGGGCAGTCTACATGGAATCAGGAGAAGAAGACAGAGGATTAATTGCAACAGTTTTAAACTCGGATGGAGGCGGTGCGGATTTAATTCAAATTGAAGTTGGAGGTTCATTAATTCCATTAAATTCTAAAAAAGCAGAAGGAAAATCCAAACATATCTACATGGAAGGACGTGAGGTTTATCGTTTTGCAGTTAAAGCCATGGGTGAAAGTTGTTGCAGTGTTTTAGCAAAAGCAAACATGAACGTGGAGGATGTGGATTTATTTGTTCCGCATCAAGCAAATTACCGAATCATAAAGAGTGCGGTAGAAAGAATCGGTTTGTCGATGGAAAAAGTCTTTTTAAATGTACACAAGTACGGCAACATGAGTGCGGGCAGCATTCCCGTTGCACTCTACGAAGCAGAGCAACAGGGCAGACTAAAAAAAGGGCAAGTCGTTCTTACTGTAGGATTTGGTGCAGGACTTGTTTGGGGCGCTAATCTTATCAGGTGGTAATGTTACCAAGATTAAAGCATGTATTCCATTGAAAAATATCGAAATGTTGGGTTTTGGATTGCGGTTAGTTTAATTATTATAATTTCACTTTATATAGTTCGTCCTCTTTGGGCTGCGATTGCGTGGGGAATTGCTCTTTCTATCATCGTTTATCCTGTACATCGCAGGATGTCGCAAAAAATAAATGAAACACTTTCTGCATTGATAACAACTTTGATGACATTAATTTTTATCATTGTTCCTATTTTGCTGGCGAGTTTTATGCTTTATATGGAGGTCATGACGCTTTCCGCAGCGGTGGGCAATTCGCAGAATGAATCAGGGAGTATGAAGATTGATAAGTCTATATTAGAGTTCGAAGAAAAAATAAAACCTACTCTTGCAAACTTTGGTATAGAAGATTTTAGTTTAAAGGAAACATTACAGCAAGTAGTACAACCTTTAATCGGTACTGCACCAATATTTGTAAAATCTTTTATCTTCAGCATTATCACTTTTGCATTTGCTCACATTCTTTTGTTTTTCATTTTGAGAGATGGACATCGCTTAAGAGAGCCTGCTTTGGAACTTATTCCTCTCACACCTGAAAAAAGTGAAGAGGTGTTATCTTCTGTTTACAGAACTGTACAGGCTGTTTTTTTTGGGGTAGTGATGGTTGCGCTCATACAAGGTGCCGCAACAGGGTTATTATTTTGGATGGTAGGTGTTCCAACACCTTTAATCTGGGGGTTAATCGCAGTGATACTTTGTGCGATTCCTTTTCTTGGTGCACCAATTTTGTATGTTCCTCTTTCCACGATGTTGATTTTAAACGAAGAGTACACGAAAGGTGTTCTTGTGCTTGCCATAGGCTTGATCGTTATCAGTTCGCTGGATAATTTATTCCGACCTGCGTTTATCCAGACCCGTGTTGCATTTCACTATGCTGCCGTGTTCTTTAGCCTTATTGCGGGCATACTTACATTAGGCGCTGTTGGTGTAATCATTGGTCCCGTTATGTTATGCCTACTGATTGGTGTCGTACAGATATTAAGGGAGATGACTCAAAGTACTCAGCATAGTGCATCCGATTCCCTTCCTCCGTCTGTATAACAGAAACGTGATAGCCAATGTTTGAGCGCAGGAAATATCGGATCGTTGCTTTTGCCATTTTAAGCGGAATTATCGGCATTCTTGCTTTTTTTGTGCTGCTTCCGTTTTGGCAAGCACTTGCATGGGGTGTTGCATTTGCGATTATCGTTTTTCCCATACACATGCGATTGCGACGACGCATGAGTAACGTGACAAGCGCATTACTGACAACAATTATTGCTTTACTGCTATTGGCTATACCTCTTGGGGGGATGAGCATAGCAGTGTTTGGCGAAACACAAAAAATTTATCGTGGAATAAAAGCGGAGGGTTCTGGAAATCAGGAAGGCATTCAACTTTCGGAATGGATTAGCAAAGCACAGGACTCGATTGCACCTGCGTTGGCAGAGTTAGGAATTAGAGATTTTGATTTAAGAGAAACATTACAGCATACATTAGAGCCCATCGTTTCTTCGGCGCCGAAAGCGTTTGCGAATATCATTCATATTTTTCTTGTTTTCTTTTTTGCCATTATGGTGTTATTCTTTATATTAAAAGATGCACATATTTTGTACGAGCCTGCGCTTTCAATTATTCCTTTGTCCCAGGAAAAGAGCGAAGCGTTATTGATTTCCATTTACAAAACTGTTCATGCGACGTTTTATGGTGTTGTTTTAATTGCGATAATAAATGGTTTGTTGATTGGTGGGCTGTTTTGGTTTATGGAAGTAAAAGCACCTGTTTTGTGGGGAATTGTAGCGATTATCCTCTCCATCTTGCCGTTCGCAGGGGCGCCTATGCTTTATCTACCCTCTGCCATTTTGTTCGCCATGAGTGACCAATGGACACAAGCCGTGATCATTGCATTGTTTGGTTTTTTGGTTGTCACGTTAGTTGTAGATAAGTTTTATCGTTCTGTTTTAGTTAGCCAGCATAGCAATTTACATCCGATGGGTGTCCTGTTTAGTTTGTTAGGGGGGGCATTTGCGTTTGGTGCTGTGGGAATGTTTTTAGGTCCTGTTGTTTTAATAATCGCATTAAAATTGCTTGAAGTCGTGCGAGAATTACCTATTGATCAGGATCTGGAAGTTACACCTGCGAATTAAATATCCACTATTGATGCAATTACCAATGGTCTTTTGTTCGTTGAAGTTTTTAAATAACTGCGCGCGAATTCCGTAACTTCTTGGTGGATAATGTGTCTATCTTTTAACTCTGAACGGTCTAACTGTGAAAGCCTGTCTGACAAAACTTTTTGCAAACTTGAGATTTCTCCATCCGTAAATTGCACTCCTCTTGCGACTACATGCGTAGGTAAAACAACTTTTCCTGCATCTGAATCAAGAGCAACGTTAATTAACACCACACCGTCATTTGCAAGGTTTTGTCTATCACGCAAGACTTCATCCGTTACTCCTGCAACTCCGCTGGAATCCACCAAAATTCGTCCGCACACGACATCACCTGCAAAGTATGCCCCATCTTTTTCCAACACCAGTCTGTTTCCGTTTGAAAGCATGATGATGTTTTCGTCGGTGTATCCCATTGATTTTGCAAGCAGGCTGTAGTGGTATTGATGACGCGGTTCCCCGTGCACAGGAGCAACATATTGAGGTCGAGTTAAATTAATCAGTAATTTTAATTCTTCTTGGTAGCCATGCCCACTTGCATGTAATCCCGATTCGAAACCGTATAAAACTCTAGCACCTTGTCGGAATAATCTGTTCACGGTTTGCCAAATTGCAGACTCGTTACCGGGAATAGGCCTTGCAGAATAAATGACTGTATCGCCTTCTCGAATCTGCATGCGGGTGTATTCTTCCTTCGACATTAAATTTAATGCAGACAAAGGTTCTCCTTGTGAGCCTGTTGCTAAAATAACGATTTTGTCGTCATCGTATTCGTCACATTCGCTAAGTGGAATTGCAGTATTTCTCGGGATTTTTAGCCATCCGATATCTTTTGCTGTTGCGATATTTTGATCCATACTTCTCCCGGCTATGGCAACTTTTTTCCCGTGTTTCTCAGCCATATTGAAGGCTTGCTGAATGCGATGCAAACTACTCGCAAACATGGTGATGAGAATTCTTCCTGTTGCTTCTCGGAAAACGTTGTCTAATTGTGGGAGAATACTGCTCTCGCTTGGGCACCATCCTGGAAATTCTGAATTAGTGGAATCACTCAACAAGATTAGGACACCTTCATCTCCAAGTGTTCCAAAACGAGATAAATCTGTTAACTTGCCATCCATAGGTGAAAAATCAAATTTAAAATCACCGGAAAACAGAATCACACCTATAGCGGTGTGAATAGCAATGGCAAAAGTGTCCGGCATACTATGCGTTACATGAATGGGCTCTATTTCAAAAGGTCCGATATTAAAACGTTTTTTTTCCGGAAACAGTTGTAAATCCAACGATCTAACAGGAAGTTTTTCAGAAAGTTTTCTACGCACTAATGCAAGTGTTAGCTCTGAACCATAAACAGGAACATCTAACTCTTGTAAAACATATGATAGTGCTCCTACGTGATCCTCGTGAGCATGTGTGAGAATAATGCCTTTTAATTCGTCTCGATTTTCTTTTAAGAATGTGAAATCAGGTATCACGATGTCAACACCGTGCATTTCTTCATGGGGGAACGACAAACCACAGTCAATGACAATCATGCCTTCGTCGCATTTTACGACGGTCATGTTTTTCCCTATTTCTCCGCAACCACCGAGCGGGATAATTTCATATTTATTCACGAGGTAATTCTATCTGATTTGATCTCTATTGTGAGTTATTTTGCGACGGAAGTCGCAGAAATTTTTGCAGTTTCTTGGTCGGAAGTGTCTTCATCTTCAGCATACACAGCAGAGTAATCAAGAGCCGCAAGTAAAAATGACAGTGTTGATTCCGCTCCCATGTTTTCGTTTGCTCCATTTGCAAATAATCCATCACGGCATCCACCTGATGTTTCGTCTGCAAGGGGAATACCTAAATCATTTCTTCCGAAAAACCATTCGTATGCTCTTTCTGCATAATCTTTCCAAATTGAATCGCGCGTTACTTCATAAGCACGTTTTGCCGCAGATAACATAGCACATGCGTCAACCGGCTGTTGATCGAACTTGCTTTTAGGTTTTCCACGTTTCCACCAATTTCTGTTCCCGATTAGACTCAGGTGTCCATCTTTTTCATCGAGACAGTTTTCAAATAACCACTCGAGCGTACTTATTCCGACTTCTAACGCTTTTGGATTTTCCACCCATGATGAAGATGCAATTAGTGCTTCGGGTAATCGCGCATTGTCGTATGCAATGATGTCTTCAAACCATTTCCAGCTGTCTTTATGACAGTTTTCATAACATTCTAATAAGCGATTGACTAATTCTGTTCCGATTCTGCGAACGGGTAAATCTCCTTGGAATTTAGACAGATAGGCATCAATGCCCAAAATACCAAATGCCCAGGCACGCGGGCTTGTGAACGATGTTAATTTGGGAAGCAACAAGTGAAACAGTTCAAATGAAGTTCGCTGACCCGCACCCTTCATTGCATAAGCTGAAGAATAGCCCACTGCCCATAACGCGCGTGCATGACTATCTTCAGAGCCAGCGGACTCCATCCACTTTCTGTCGTATCCCATAAAGTTGCGCGAACGTTGATTTGTAGGATTGTAGGCATGGCGTAAAAATGACAAGCATTTTGTTATCATAGGTTTTGCAAGTTGACTTCCATGCATTTGCCACTCTTTGCATGCCACTATGAGTGCGCGAGCGTTGTCATCAGTGCAATACCCATGCTCGCGATCGGGAACAGTGTATTTTGAGTGCTGAAGCACTCCAGTGGAATCGGTTATTGATAATAAGTAGTCCCAACTTGGATGTACCGGTGCGAGACTTTTGACATAAAATGATCTTACACTTCCTCTGCCTTCTGAAAGCAGTTTTTTGGCTAATTCATAATGTGCTTTTCCTACGTTTTGCCATGTAAAAGTTCTTCCGTAACGATATGCAGATTTTCTTAGTCGCACACGTCGTAAATCGTCCTTTATAATTTCATGCAGGTTTTTTGCTAACGCATTTGGGTCTTGAAAAGGTGTGAGTATTCCTCGTTCATCAGCAAGCATTTCTTTTGCGGCTAAATATGGAGTTGCAATGACTACTTTTCCGGCGGCTACTGCATAAGTCAATGGACCGGAAGAAATTTGTGCGGCACCCGGGTAAGGTGAGATGTAAATATCTGCACCTTGTATGTATTGCTTTAATTCTGAATCAGATAAGTAACGATTTACAAAAACCACATTTTCCTGTAAACCTAAATCCGCTACCATTTTTTCAAGGCTTTCGCGGTATTGCTCTCCGTAGTGTTTTATTAATTCCGGATGTGTTGCGCCGACTATGAGATACGTAACGTTTGGAATGTCTTTTACAAGAATTGACAATGCTTCTAAAGCCATTTCAATTCCTTTGCTGGGGCCTAGGTGACCAAATGTCATTAGCACCCATCTTCCTGTTAGCCCTAATGTCTCTTGGAAAAACGCAGGGTCTGTAAACGGTAAGTCAGGAGCACCATGCGAAATGTGTTCTGTTTTGTCCGGTGAAACGGAATAGACTGTTTCTAAAATAGGAATTGCTGCTTTTGCAAGAACAATGACCTTAAATGCTTTATCACAAAGTTCTGATAGAACGCGTTTTTGGTTTTCCGATGGCTCAGGAAGGACAGTATGCAGCGTTATGATAAAAGGTTTTTTCAGATGATCAATAAAATGCAAAAGCATTTCGCCATCCTGTCCACCGAAAATTCCATATTCGTGCTGGATATCGACTATCTCTGCAGGAGATTGATTTATGTATTCCGCAGCTGTTCTGTAGTCGGAAAGTGACTGCTTTCGAATTTCGAAAGCGACTTCTGGGGGGTAATCAAACTCACCTAAGACATCTGAAATAGCTATTACAATGGGCGAATGTGAGCCGTGATCATTGCTTGCTTCTTGATAAGATTTTAATAAATCGTGCGAAAACGTAGCGATTCCGCAATGTCGAGGAACATACGTACTTAGAATTGCAAATTCTGCTGTATTCTTAGCCGCTGTTTTAGGGCTTGTCATATACGTTGTACTTCCCTTTAATCAGTCGTGGATTTGTTAAGAAAAAATATTCGAATAGTTTTAATATGGCTATATATTATACCTGAGTTTCCAGCCAATCAAGCATTTCACTTATGCTGCCAATTGCCACAGCCATGCAAGTATCTGCGGCGCCGTAATATAATCTGATGGTATCTCCGTCATCTGCTATGGTGTATCCGCATGGAAAGACTACATCGCTAACATCACCTACTCTTTCGTACTCCTCCTCAGGTCCAAAAATCCATTCTTTACCCCTACGGATTACCTTTGCGGGGTCTTCCAAATCACACAACGCCGCACCAAGACGATAGAGCGCACCTGCAGGTGTCTGCCGAACTCCATGATATAGAATAATCCACCCTTCTTTTGTCTCAATGGGAGGGGGTGATAATCCGATTTTACGTGCGTCCCACCATGCTCCACTTCGTGCCTGCATCATCACCTTGTGGTCACCCCAGTGTTGTAAATCAGGCGAAAAACTGACCCACATGTCTGCTGAACCAGTAAAACTGCTTACGGGGCGATGAATCATCACCCATCTCTCGCCAAAGCGACGCGGGAAAAGTGAAGCGTCTTTGTCCTCAGGTGGCTGAACACTCCCGATTTTTTGATATTCTTTGAAGT
>CAZSPF010000003.1:51091-54929 GCA_964608695.1 uncultured Fimbriimonadales bacterium
TTTACGTGGGGACCTGTGGGGCAGTAGCCTGTATAAGCAATAGAGTACATCTCCATTTCAGGCAAGTAAACGATGCGAGGGTCTTCGATACCCCAAATTTCATCGGATTCTTCGCTTTCGTCGGGCATTAGGCTTGGTGAAGGATCAATGACCCAATCCCGAAATCCATCTTTGCTTTTCACAACTGTTAAATGCGAAATGCCTCGTCTGTCTTCAACGCGCACTAGTAATAGAGTTTCTCCCGAACCCTCCAACCTGCAAGCACCTGCATTGAAAATGGTATTTGCCGCGTAGGGCCATTGCGCGGTAGAGAGTATAGGATTACCGGGATAGCGCTTAAATAAGTTCACAATATGTCCATTCTTCATGTTGCTTCTGTTCGATGAGTGTGATAAGTCAGCCAGACCTATGTTTTTTTCGGTGTCTATGGATCTTTCCTTTATTGCTTTTCTACCAGAAAAAGACCCATTACTTGCCATAATCGTTTCATGCCTGAAATCAGTTTTGACCGCTACTATCGCTACGATGACTTGACCTCTCTACTAAATGCCTATCAGTCTGAGTTTCCGAACTTGGTGTCTATGGAATCTATAGGTAAGAGTTACGAAGGAAGAGATATATGGCTCATGACTGTGACCAACACAAAAACAGGCCCATCACATACAAAGCCGGGGTTTTGGTGCGATGGCAACATTCACGCCAGTGAGGTGAGTGCAAGCACGGCTGTATTACACATTCTCGATACTCTTTTGAACGGATATGGCAAAGATGAAAAGGCAACGCTTGCATTGGATACGAGAGTTTTTTACTTAGTCCCCCGTTTGTGTCCTGACGGAGCAGAGTGGGCGTTAGCGGATAAGCCCAAAATCATCAGAAGCAGTACCCGGCCTTATCCTTATGATGAAGAAGATTATTACGGCTTAGAGCGAGAGGATATGGACGGAGATGGCAGAGTACTGATGATGCGGATCAAAGACAAAAACGGTGCGTGGAAAATTAGCAAGGAAGAGCCAAGGCTGATGGTTAGGCGCGAACCAGATGAGGTTGAAGGGGAGTTTTATAGAATCTTGCCAGAAGGTAGGTTCCACAATTTTGACGGCTTGCGAATGAGAGGTCGAAAGGTAAAGGAGGGATTAGACCTTAACAGGAACTTTCCGAGTGCTTGGAGGCTGGAGCATGAACAGCATGGAGCAGGCCCATATCCCACCAGCGAGCCTGAGATTCATGCTTTGGTGGATGCAATCTGTAAGAGACCGAACATCTGTGGAGCGATTACGTTTCACACATTTAGCGGAGTGCATCTTCGCCCCCCCAGCAGGATGGCTGATGAAGAGTTGCCTGCAGAGGATTTATGGACTTATCAAAAAATCGGAAAAAAAGGTGAAGATTTAACAGGCTATCCTGCAATCAGCAATTACCACGAGTTTCGTTATCACCCGAAAGAAGTGATAACTGGTGTTTTCGATGATTGGATGTACGAACATCGCGGAGTATTTGCATGGACAACTGAAATCTGGTCACCTCAACGAGAAGCGGGGATTAAAGATTACAAATACATTGATTGGTTTAGAGAGCATCCGTTTGAAGATGATGTAAAACTTTTAAAGTGGTCTGACGAACAATTAGATGGCTTGGGATATGTGGATTGGTATGAATTCGATCACCCACAACTCGGAAAAGTGGAATTAGGAGGATGGGATTCACAGTACGCATGGAGAAATCCCCCCCCTAAGTTCCTTAAGCGAGAGGTTGAGCGTTTCGCTCCATGGGTGATTTGGCATGCACTGCTTTCACCAAAATTAGAGATTCACGATGTTGCGATTGAGAAAACGGGCGATACGTGTGTTATTAAATTCGCTGTTGATAACACAGGTTGGCTTCCCACTTATATCACAAAATGCGCAGTAAATAAAAAACTGTGTCGGGGTGTAGTTGGTGAAATTTTTCCCGAAGAAAGTATGAAAGTTATCAGCGGCGAATTGCGTCAGGAAGGCTCACAGCTTGAGGGGCGCTGCTATTTACCCGCAAGCGGTTTCGGGTGGTTAATGGAAGGTACGGATCATAGACATGTTTTTGAGTGGACTGTTCAAGGCAAGGGAAAAGTAAAACTTGAAGCGAGGCATGACAGAGCAGGAAAAGTCGTGAAAGAAATAACATTATAGACAACGATATGTATGGGAAACACGTATAAACTTAAACAGATGACTGCGTTTTATGTAGGCAACGTATTAGTAGATCCCCCGATTTTGTTGGCACCAATGGAAGATGTGACCAACTTTGCTTTTAGGCAGATAGCGAAAAGGATTGCGAATCCCGGATTGTTGTTCACCGAATTTGTGAGCTCTATGGCTATTCATCACAAGGCAAAAAAAGCAGAAGCGAAACTACGCATTTCCGAAAATGAACGTCCAATTGCCATACAGATTTTTGGTGGAGATCCTCAAATCATGGCAGAGACCGCAAAGAAATGTGAATCTTTTGGAGCGGATATTGTTGACATAAACATGGGTTGTTGGGTGCCAAAAGTTTGTAAAACCGGCTCAGGTGCGGCATTGCTCAAAGATCCTTTACTCGCAGAAAAAATTGTGCAGAGCGTGGTTAATGCTGTGAAAATTCCTGTTACGGTTAAAGTGCGTGCGGGTTGGAGTTATGATCTATTCACAGCACCGGAACTTGCAAAACGATTTGAAAACGCGGGTGCAAAGATGCTTACTTTACATGCACGTTTTGCAAAGCAAGGATTTGATGGAAATGCAGATTGGAAATTAATCTCCGATTTAAGGAAAGCCATTTCGATACCTTTGATCGGAAACGGTGATATTAAATGCGGCAACGATGCGATTCGCATGTTTCGAGAAACAGGATGTGATGGAGTAATGGTGGGAAGAGCGTCCATTGCAAATCCTTGGAGATTAAAAGCAATAATTCAGGAAGCAATGGGTTTAGAAAAATCATCTGAGCCGAATTTAAGAGAAAGAATCGAAACTGCATTGGAGCATTTAAATTTAACGATTCAACAAGAAATGCAATTTGAAAAAGACAACCGGGTTGCAGAACTTCGTTGTATACGCGCACTAAGGGGGCAGATCTGTCTTTACATAAAAGGGTACCCGGGTTCAGCTTCACTGCGAGAGAAGTTGGATCGTGCTGAATCAATTCAAGAAATACGAGATTTATTGTTTTCTTTTGAAGAGCAAACCACACTTAAGAGTGAGAGGGAAAAAGAGCAGATTCTGCCGGTCTTCGTATAGGCTTTCTCAGATTTCTCGACGATACTCAAACGCGCTTAAAAGAGTCGCTTGGTCGGTATAGTCTAAATCACCTCCCACTGGCATACCGTGAGCAAGGCGAGTGATTTTAATTCCCATATTTAACGATTTTAAAACTTGAGCCAGATAGAGAGCAGTGGAGTCGCCTTCGATGGTGGGGTTTGTAGCAATGATTATCTCCTCCACATCTCCTTTTTCCAAACGAGCAAGCAGTTCTCTAATTTTAAGTTGCTCAGGGCCGATTCCATCAACCGGGCTTAATTGTCCGTGCAATACATGAAAAACGCCGCGAAATTCATTTAATCGCTCTATGGATGCAATATCTTTGGGTTCGGAGACGACACAGATAAAGTGTTTATCTCGTCTCGGGTCAGAGCATATTTCGCATAGTTCACCTTCACAGAACCCCTGGCATTGTTTGCAAAAATGAATTTTCTGTTTGGCTTCTTTTATTGCATCTGCAAGTCGCATTGCTTCTTCATCAGTAAGACGCAATAGGTGGAATGCCATTCTTTGTGCAGATTTTGGGCCTACGCCAGGCAGACGCTCTAATTCCGCTATTAATTTTG
>CAZSPF010000003.1:54941-58326 GCA_964608695.1 uncultured Fimbriimonadales bacterium
AACGGTTTTGAATAAATCATTTACCCGCCAAGTCCGGGCGGGAGCGGTATGTTTGCCGTAATTTCCTGAACGCGTTTTTGTCTCAGTTCTCCCGCTTTTTCAAAACCTTCTCGCAAAGCAATGACGAGAGTATCTTCCAAACTTTCTATATCGTTTACGTCTACGATTTCCGGCTCTAATTTAATCGAAAGTATTTCACCCGCACCGTTCAGCTTTACCTGCACTCCGTTTTTATCTACGGTTATCTCCTCAAGTTTCAAGTCTTCTTCCATTTGCTGGGCGCGCTGCATAGCTTCCTGTGCTTGTTTCATCATCGAACCAAAATTACCAAATCCTTTAGGCATTTTCATGTTGTTGTCTCCAATTCTGTTTGAAAGATTTCATCTGCTACTTGAACCAAGGCTTCACCTTCTAATGGTGATTCTACCGCGTTTTGTTCGGGGATGGAAGTGTCTACGTTATCTAAAACATACTCTAAACTCCATGATTTGTCGTCAACTATGGAATGTAAAACCTCATAAATTGCTTTTTGTATATTTTCTTTTGTTTTAACACGGTCTAATTGAAACTTATTTTTAAATCCTATAACGATTTTTTTGTCATGTGAATCTACTACTCGTGTACTGTCCATTAAAGCACCTGCGGCGCCGTACTTCTGTTTTAAGTATGCCACAGTGTGTGCCCAGAGTTTTTTCACTTCATCAATACTATTGGAATTGATGGTTAATTTAGGTGGGGTGTATTGAACATCTGATTTTTTATCTGAGTTGGTCTCAGTCTTCTTTGTCTGGACCTCTTTTGTTACAGAGACGGTGGACTGTAATGCAGGAGTTGTTTCTTTTGCTGATACGGGTTTCATTTCGTTAACTTCTGCAAGCCTCAACAACGCAATTTCCAACCACAGTCTCGGAAGAGTTATTTCACGCATTTCGCGATGCATGTCTGCAATAAGCGAACGATATCTCAAAATTGTTTCTCGCCCAATCTTTGAAGCGAGTGCGAAGTTAGCAGCATTTTTTTGTGCATCTGCATCGTATAGCGATTTGACTTCGAATGCCGAATATGTTAATTCACTTAATCTGTATAGGAGGCTTTCGAGAATTTCCTTCGGCTCTTTGCCTAAGCGAATAGCATTTTCCGCGTGATTTAGCAAAGTAGGGACATCATTTGAAGAAGCGGCGAGGAGCATCTCATCTACTGTTTCTACATCGAGCAATCCTAACTGTTGGATAATGTCTTGAACAGTTATTTGTTCTCCTGATAGGAGCATGGCTTGTTCTAAAAGTGTCAATGCGTCTCTGTATCCTCCATCTGAAAACCTTGCGATGAGTGAAATTGCTGCAGGTTCTATTTTTATTCCTTCTTGCTCACATACATATTCCAATCTCTTGTATAAATCCGAAAGTGTTCCTCGATGAAATTCAAATCTCAAACATCTGCTTCGAATGGTAGAAGGAACTTTATTGTATTCGGTAGTTGCCAAAATGAATACTGCATGTGCGGGAGGCTCTTCAATTGTTTTTAATAAAGCATCGAATGCTTTATTTGATAAATCATGAACTTCATCAATGATATATATCTTGTATCTGCCTTCCATTGGGGCGTACTTCGAGTTTTCAATAATGTCATCGCGAACGTTGTCCACTCCGGAAGTGCCTGCGGCATCCATTTCAAAAACATCGCCTCCCTGTCCAGCAGTTATGACCTTACAAAGCCTGCATTCGTTGCAAGGTTCAGGTGTAGGTCCTTTTTCGCAATTTAAGGATTTCGCGAATATCCGCGCGGTGCTTGTTTTTCCTGTTCCGCGTGGTCCTGTAAACAGATAGGCGTGTGCAATTCTTCCGGCTGAGATTGCCGATTGCAGTGTTTGTACGACGTGTGATTGCCCCACGAGGTCTGAGAATGTTTGGCTGCGATATTTTCTGTAAAGTGCAATATGAGACACGGCTTTATTCATAGAACGCCGGGAAGAATGCGTCGCACGGTTAGACGCCTTACCGTTGCTGCCTTCCGGTCCTGGCGGGTTTCGACGGCTTTCCGTCGCGCAGTTCCCGGCGGTCTATCTCTTATGATATCACTCTCACACCTATTTATGGGATGAGGCTTCTTCTTTGGATAATGTCTTCCTCATCTCTACCGGGCTGTTCGACGAAACCATCGGACTCGTATATTGCAGCGTAAGTGTAATCACCAGATCTTAAGAAAAACTCTCTTGGTAATTCAACTCTGGCGTACAACACACGAATGCCGGGTTTTCCGTCAATGTTGTTATACCTTTCATCTATTTTTAAAAACCGCTTATCTGTCATGCCTTCGCCATCCCAGCCGATTTTGTCTTGGATATGGTGAGGTGCAACTCTTGGTGAATAGGAAAACTCTACTATGTATTTATTGGATTTGAAAGGATACATCGTCGGATTCCTACTCATATCAATTCTCCTGTCAAATCTTCTATTAAGCGTGTACAGAGTGTCATACATAAAGGTTTTGTTTTTGTCAATTTCAAAGTCTAATGCGGGTGCTGCTTCCCAAAGCAGGTTGTAATCTTCATCTCTAACCGTGACACGCACTCGTGCACCGGTTGTCGGTATTCCCCAAGTTCCCCGCACACGCATAACTTTTGAGGAAACCATTTCAATTCTAAAAGTGAAATTCAAATCCACAGGATTGTGTGTGAAATACGGAAAGTCGTCATATGCTCCATCGCGACGTGCAAAAACGCCGCGTGTTGCCATTCGTACTAGCAGGTTGTTGAGGTTGTTTTCAATGGTATCTCGAAGTTGTCTGTCATAAAACTCGTCTGAGTCTTGCAATCTTTTTTCCGCATCCAATTCAATTTTTCGATACCAGTTCATCGCATCATCAAGTTTTCCTGCCTTTAAGTAAGTAGACGCAAGTATGCTTTTTAGAAACGGAAGTACATCAGGTTTGCTCACTGATTTTTCAAACCATTTTGCTGCTATATCGAAGTTGTCTTCTATTTTATGGAAATAAAGCCAGCCTGTTTCGTGGTAAAGGCGATAAGTATCCGGGTTGTGTTGCACTCCTTCTTCCAACAGCCTCAGTGCTAGCGGGATATATCTTCTGTCAGAGCGGTTTTGTTCGTCGGTAAAGTTGTAGGCGATGTGCCATGCACCGGTTGCGTAAACTTCGATCTGTTTAGGATCAAGAATCGTTACCAGACGTATGATAGGGAGCACTGCATCGAACTGTCCCGTATCAAAAAACTCATCACCTTGAACCCATAAAATACCTGCGACAAACTGTCTTAGCCCCCCCAATGATGCAAGTAACTGATCTGCTGTTAAACCTGCGGCAACACCTACGTTACCCGTACTGTAGTGTTTCTTCCATAAAGGAAAAATTAATGCTTGTGAAAACAAAC
>CAZSPF010000003.1:58343-70440 GCA_964608695.1 uncultured Fimbriimonadales bacterium
AACAACGCAACTAACACAGTTATCAGTTTTTTTCTTTTTGGCATGGTTACACTTCTTTTCTATCAAAAATCAGTACAGCAATGGCAAGAACTATGATGATGTAAGTTATGGAGTACACCACCCCATACGTTATGAAGTTCAACTCACTTCCTCTGAGTTGTTGGGCTGATTCCACCGCCGCACCTTGTGACACGTCAAGATTTTGGAAATTGGGAATTACATAATGCGCAACCCGTGCGAGAATCGCGGCAATGGCGGTTCCGCCTCCTTCACCCAAGCGTTCGAAAATCGGATTCATCATAGTTCCGAAAACAAGAATGAAACCGGATAAGAAAAAGTTTATGACAGGTGTTGCAAATGTAGAAAACAGCATAGCAAGTGATGCTAACAAACTCATTTGGAAGATGAACATTAGGGACGACATGATAATTGGGCCTAAATCTTTCCAAGCAGTTGTTTGTTGATAAAATACGAACGCACCGATTAGTACCACCGACATTAAAAGAATCATCAAGGTTAGTGCGGCAACACTTCCCAAAAACTTACCAACCAAAAACTGCCAGCGCTGAACAGGTTTTGAAAGGATGGTATAAATTGTTCTACGTTCAATTTCGTTTGGAATTAAATAGACCGTTAATGTTACTGCAAGTATAGCGGCTGTAATCTTCATCACGCCAAGCGTAAGGCTGATAAGCACTTGTCTTTCACCTCTCGGTGTTAATCCGCTTAAGCCCGGTGCGATGATAAGAAACACGAGCCCTATCATAAGGATGATCAATAAAACTCTTCGGCGAATGGCTTCGCCCATCGTAGTTCCGGCAATGGCTAAAACTTGTCTCACGCTTTTGCCTCCTGCGATTCTTGTGCATCTTTTTTCGGTGTTGTTGCTTGACCTTTGATTGTTTCCATAAACAAATCTTCTAATCGCTTTCTTCTTGGAATGATGCTTACGATAGTTCCTCCTGCTGTTCGAATGGCATCAATGGAACCGTCGCTGGATTGTGTATCGGGAATATCTATAATCAACCTTCCTAAGGAATATGAGATTTTAACGTTGTCATTTCTTAATTTTTCCACAACAGATTCAGGGACGTTATCCGCAGTAATTTCCACACGTCCACCAGCTAAAAGGGTATCAAGTTTTCCTTGCTCTACTATAACCCCATGATTGATAATAGCGACACGGTCGCAGATTCTTTCCACGTCGGAAAGTGCATGGCTGGAAATAAAAACTGTTTTGCCTTCATCCCTCATTTGCAAAATTAAATCTCGAATCTCTATATGTGCAATTGGGTCTAATCCGGCTGTGGGTTCATCCAAAAACAATAGTTCAGGATCATTTAGCAAACACTGAGCCAAACCGATTCTTTGCTGCATTCCTTTAGAGTATTGTGCGATAGGTTTACCCGCCGCACCCTTGAGTCCTACTTTTTCAATGAGTTCGTTCGCTTTTCGCGTTCGCTCGGGGTCTTTCATGTTGAAAAGTTTTGCGTAAAAATCGAGTATTTCCAAGCCTGTCATATGCTCGTAGTAATAGGGTTTTTCCGGAAGATAACTTAGCCTTCGATGAATCTCAGTATCGCTTATGTCTTTTCCTAGCACCCATGCATTTCCGGATGAAGGATAGATAATCCCTAAGAGCATCTTGATGGTCGTGGTTTTGCCTGCTCCGTTAGGGCCAAGAAAGCCGAAAATTTCTCCGTTTTCGACCTGCAAGTCTATGTGGTCTACTACGTTTACCTTGCCTGACCTTGTGGAATATGTTTTTACAAGCTTTTCAGTACGTATTGCCGGGTCCAATATGGCACCTCCTGTTAAGATGACTTATAAGATACTGTACGAATCCAAAGCAGGGAGTATACCGCTTCAAGGCTATTTACAAAGACATTCCAATGAGTCTTTCGCCGAGACTCTCGTTTTAAAGGGCTGACTTGCAATGGTGGTTTCTCAGGTATTATTCAGAGTCGCAAAAATACTGGAAAAACACATTCTTTTTTCCTCATGGTTGCGTCATAATACATATATATCCTTTATGGGCAGCCGCATCGGCATACACATCAAGGATTATATGAGAAATTTGCGGGAACGTGCTTTGCTCTCCTTTCGGCGTTCCCGCGCTTTTTGTGTAAGGGGAGTGTTCTTATTGTTTAGAGGAGGGCTTTTTTCGCCTCAGAGATAAAGAACTTTAACTTAACAGGGTCTTTAATTCCTGGCTTATCTTCTACTCCTGAACTTACGTCAACTCCGTAGGGCTCAACTGTCTTGATTGCCGTTCTTACATTTTTGGGAGTCAGCCCGCCGGCAAGGAAAACCGGCAGTTCAGTATTTTGCCTGATCATTCGTGCTGATTCCCAGTCTGTGGTCACTCCTGTCCCTCCGAGGTGTTTCTCATGATAAGCATCTATAAGAATTGCATCAGCATTAGGGAAATTATATGAGGGTGTTGAGTCTTCTGCTAATCGAATAGTTCTTATGATGCGGTATGGCTTGGAGAATATGCTTGAGTTGCCTTCGATGTATTGAATAGAATCAAATCTGTCTGGTAAAGCGATCGCTTGCGTTGGTAAGCTTCCAAATACAGCTACAACGTGTTTACCTTCAGGAACATCAGACACTAAGCTTTTGACATTGATGCCATTCTTTAAAACACAACGCGGACTGGTGGGTTCAAACACAAAACCTAAAGAATCCGCACCGCATTCAAGTGCATATTCCACATCTTGTTTTCTTGTTAATCCACAAATTTTTACGTGAATCATTTTCCCAATAACTCTTTCACAGCATTTGCTATGTTAGCTTTTGTCATAAGCGATTCTCCGACCAAAACACCTTTTACTCCGGCTTTTTGAACGCGTAGTACGTCATCGCGAGTCCAAATTGCACTCTCGCTTACTAAGAAGATTTCTTTCGGAGCTAACCTTGCAAGTTTTTCTGTTGTTGATAAATCCGTTTGAAATGTTTTTAAGTCTCGATTATTTATTCCTATGAGTTTTGCATTCATTGCAATGGCTTTTTCCAATTCATGTTCGTTATGAGTTTCCACCAATGCGTCCATACCGAGTGAGTTAGCAAGTGACATCCATTCTTGCATCTTTTCAATATCGTCTATTGTCGAAACGATAATCAAAATGCAATCTGCACCTATTTTTCTTGACTCATATATTTGATACTCATCTACAATAAAATCTTTTCTTAAGACTGGTAAATTACACGCATTTCTCGCTTTCATTAAATCCTCATTTGAACCTTGAAAATAATACTTATCAGTAAGCACACTTAAACAACTCGCACCACCTTTATCATATTCCGTTGCAATAATTTCAGGATGAAAATCTTCTGATATAATTCCTCTGCTTGGGCTCGCTTTTTTTATCTCAGCAATTAATGAAATCGGGTTTGCGTCTTGATTCAAACGTTCCAAGAACTTCCTTGTAGGCGGTAAATTTTTAATGTCTTCACGCAGTTGCGTTAAGGGTATGGTAATTTTTGTCTGCTCAACTTCTTGTTTTTTTGTTTCAAGAATTTTTTGAAGGATTGTCACGCGAGTGTTCGACTCCTTCTAATGAGTTCTTCAAGTTTCGCTATTGCTGACCCGTTTTTAATCGCTTTTTTTGCTATTATGACTCCTTCTTGAATGTCTTTGGCAACATCACCTAACCATAACGCCACTCCTGCCCCGGGAAGCACCGCTTTTGCTTCACTTGATTTTTCATCTGATAACGCTCTCTTCATTTTCGTAGCATTATCTTCTATTGTTTCTCCGGCAAGAATTTCGCTTAAATCAACAAGGTCTACGCCAAAATCTTCGGGGTTCATAATTTTCTCCGATAAAACTTTTCCGTCCCAAATTGCGATTCTTGTAGGTCCGACAGCAGTTATTTCATCAATTCCTATCATTCCGTAAGCAACGACTGCGCGTTTTGCTCCTAACCTCTTTAACACCATGGCAAATTTTGAAACCAGTTTCGGGTCATACACTCCAATCATTTGTCTTTCCGAACCTGCGGGGTTTGTAAGTGGACCGAGCAGATTGAAGACTGTTCTTATTTTCATTTCTTTACGTGGTCCAACTGCGTGCTTCATTGCTGGATGAAAATTTGGTGCGAACAAAAACGCCAGCCCGATTTCATCCAAAAGCATACTCTCGCTTTCCGTGCCTCAATTGAGGTGTACACCAAGACATTCCAAAACATCTGCACTGCCACACTTGCTTGTGACCGCTCGATTCCCGTGTTTCGCGACTATTGCACCTGCAGATGCTGCAACAATTGCAGAGGTTGTACTAATGTTAAAAGTTTTAACACTATCGCCGCCTGTACCGCATGTATCAATCACGTTTTTTCTCGATGTATAAACACGTGATACTCTCGCTCTCATTTCACGTGCAAAGCCTGTTAATTCTGCGGTAGTTTCTCCCTTCATACGCAATGCAACTAACAGAGCAGATATCTGAGATGGTGTTACTTCGCCACTCATGATTTGTGACATTACGGAACGCGCCTCTGATTCTTTTAGGCTTTTTCTGTTAACAAGTCTTTCGAGAGCATCCGTTATTTGCATTGTGTGATTATATCAAGTTTAACTGATATCGGTTTTCATTAATCGCATTTTAAAGTTTTCTGCTATTTTTCTTAAATTTTTGTTTTCCGGTTTACTTAACGTCTTATCATCATCAAACACTTCGAATGCGGCTTGTCTTGCTTCTTCAAGTATCCTTCCGTCTTGTAAAATGTCACCCACTCTTAGTTCAAATGCCCCACTCTGTTTGACTCCGTATAACTCACCGGGGCCTCGGATTTTTAAATCTTCCTCTGCTATACGAAAGCCATCATTTGTCTCTACCATTACGTTTAATCGAGCCTGTGCTTCGTCCGTATTTGCATTTGCAATCAGAACGCAGTAACTTTGTTTATCACCTCTGCCGACTCGTCCTCGTAACTGGTGCAATTGCGACAATCCAAATCTGTTAGCATCTTCAATAACCATAACGCTTGCGTTTTGAACATCAACACCGACTTCAATTACAGGCGTTGCCACAAGTGCTTGCGTTTCTCCTGATCGAAACTTTTCCATTGCTTCTTGTTTTTCTTGAGTTTTCATCTGTCCATGAAGCAATCCGACTTTGAAATCCTTCAAGACTTCGTTCTTCATTTTTCTGTGAAGCTCTTCTGCAGCTTGAGCCATCATTTTTTCACTTTCTGAAACAAGCGGGCAAACAATATAAACTTGTGCGCCTTCAAGCAAAAGTTTTTTTACTCCTTGATAAACCGAGTCTCTTTCACTATGAAGTTTCCAGTGTGTTTTAATAGGTTTTCTTCTAGGGGGTAACTCATCTATTACACTTATATCTAAATCTCCATATAACGTCAATGTTAAACTCCTCGGAATAGGTGTAGCTGTCATTACAAGCACATCAGGATTGCCCACACTTTTTTGTCTTAATGCGCCTCTTTGCATTACGCCAAAACGATGCTGTTCATCAATAACAATAAATCCAAGGTTTTTAAAACTTACACCTTCTTGAATTAATGCATGCGTACCTATTGTAAGTTGCGCAGTTCCTTCTTCGATCAATTTTAACGTTTTGTCTTTTTCTCTTTTGGTTTGTCTACCAACAAGAAGTACGACTTTAACTCCCAGCTGAGACATAAGTTTTTCAATGGTAGCGAAATGTTGTTCTGCGAGAATTTCCGTAGGAGCCATCATTGCGGCTTGATACCCCCCCCGTATTGCAGTAACAATACTCGCCACTGCTACGAGGGTTTTCCCGCTTCCCACATCGCCTTGAATCAGCCTATTCATCGGGTGCGGTCTCTGCATATCTCGGAAAATCTCATTTATGACCCTCTTTTGTGCTTGAGTTAGCGTAAAGCCCACGAGATTTTCGAGTTCGTCTATAACTGAAGTTGAGGTGTTGAAAACAATGCCTTTTTCGATAGCCTTTTCCGAACGTAACAGCCCTAACGCCAATTGAAGGTTAAAAAACTCCTCGAACACAAGTCGTTTTCTTGCTTTTAATCTGTCCTCATTTGAATCGGGAAAGTGAACCTGCTTTAATGCCCAACCCAATGGAGCGAGATTCCATTTTCTTAGCAGTTGTTCCGGTAGAGTTTCCTCTATAAAATCTAAATTCGATAATGCGTTCGAGATAACCCTTCTGTAAATTCTCTGACTGAGTTTGTCGGTTAATGCATATACCGGTATGATTCCTGTGAAGTCTGATGAGTCATCCTCTTCATCTAAAATTTCAATTTCTGGATTTGTGATTTCTAATGCCGGAAAGTTGTCTTTCACCATTCCGTAAACAATTAAATTTCCTTTAACCCCTTGCAGATTTTTGTATTCCCACGGTTGATTAAACCATTTAAGAAATAAAGTTCCGGTGTCGTCTTCTATAGCCGCAGTGGTAACGACGAATCTTCCTTGCTTGGTTTTCTGATTCGCAACGTGAATGAGTTTTCCCATTGTAAAACCCCATGTGTTTGGCTTCAGCTGTGAGATTTTCAAAAGATTTCTTTTATCTTCATATCGACGAGGTAACGTGTAGATCAAGTCCTCTAAGGTTTTTATATTCAATCTTTTAAAATGTTGCGCGATGTTAGGCCCAACACCTTTGACAAACTGAATGTCCGTATCTTTCCCGAACGGTTTATATGAAATTTTCTGTGTCACTTTTTGTATTTACGCAAGGACAAGCAGGAATAGTGATTCTCATTTTGGAATGGGGAGTTTGAACGCTTCGAGTGAGCGAATCAAAAACTCTCTTCTGCTTTTGTCGTCTTGTGGAAGTGCAAGCGGTCTGCCTCTGCAGTCTATTACTAGCCCCATTAATCCGGGTTCGAATCTTGGTTCTCCGGGTTTCATTTTTTCACCGGATGTTGCATATCTTTTCGCAACGACAGTTTTTCCTTTACCTGCTCCAACGTCGAAGCTTCTTGCCGGTTCAATTTGTATTTCTTGAGTGTCGTCGGGAATCGGCACAACCGCTACATCGCCGAAAGCCACCGTTTCATTAAAGTTTTTGCCGGAAACATGAACACAACGTTCTCCCAGTTTACCGTTCCCAACAGGTGCAATGCACGTTCCAATTCTTACCAAGCAGTCTCGTTCAAAGACTTGATAAGCGGCGTCGGGGTGATGCACTGATAAGACCCCCAAGTGCGGCATCATGAAAATAGAATCTACTGTAAGGATTGTAATGCCTTCTGGCTGATACGCATCAATCATGATTAATGCGCTCTGTTCTCGCTTTGGAGCATGGCTCAACACCCCTCCCGAACCGATGAGCATATTCAAGTGCATCATGCTGACGAGAGTTTGTCCTGAAGCTTCTTGTGTTAATGCTTCACCAATTGTTCTCTGAGTTTGCACACCGATGAGACCTCTTGCTAATGTTTTATGATGTTCCAAGGCGAGTCTTAATGCCTCTCTGGCTACTGCATGTTCGATTAAAAGATCCTCATAAGTTTGTGGAATCGTTGTAGGTCGAATCATTTTATTTCGCAAACGATTGCGTACTTCAAAACTATCTATATCAAACGGAAGCCATCGTTTGATATTATCCGTTCCTGCTTCTTTCAAAACATTACAAATTGAATAACTCATTCCGAGATTTGCACTTACCGTTCTGTTATAAACTGTATTAAAAACTGAAAACGTATCGGTTGTCGCCCCCCCAATATCCACACCTATGAGATTTATTCCTCTGCTTTTAGCATACTCTTCCATGAGCTTGCCCACTGCGTTTGGTGTTGCCATAATCTCTTCACTCGTCCATTCCAGTAATTTGCTATACCCCGGTGCTTGCTGCATAACGTGCTCAAGAAACAGTTCGTGTATCTCCTCTCTCGCAGGATGCAAGTTCTCTTTGTCGAGCGTTGGTCGAATGTTGTCTACAACACGAACATCAATTTTTCCTCCAATCTCCTTTTTCACATCTTCACGCGCATCTTTGTTACCTGCGAAGATAACCGGCAGTTTCATGTCGCCGAATCTTGGCTTAGGATCTGCACGGCGAATAACCTCTGACATGTTTATAAGGTGATCAACTGTGCCTCCATCAGTCCCTCCAGACATGAGGATAATGTCCGGACGCAGCTGCCTTAATCTCTCAACCCTCTGATACTCTTTCCTGCCGTCGTCAATAGCGAGGGTGTCCATCAATATTGCCCCAGCCCCAAGTGCGGCACGTGCTGCTGACTCCGCACTCATCTGTTTAACTACCCCTGCAACCATCATCTGTAAGCCGCCTCCGGCTGAACTTGTACTGAGGTAAATATCTGCAGCAGAATCTGGATCCGGTCGCTGATCAATAATATGCCCTTCTTTCATAAGTTTCCAAACTTTGCCGTCTTTCAGCAGAACTCTTTTTGCTTTCAGCTGAGCCTCCGAAATCTCTTCGAGTTCCCGTACCGAGTTAATTACACCTACCGTAACGTCTTCAAAAGGTTTTTCCACCGTTGTTGGTGCTTCTCCCCTTGCAACAAGGCGATACTCGCCTGAAGGGTCTTTTTCAATTAAGATGGCTTTGGTTGTGGTCGAGCCACAGTCTGTGGCAACAATTCTTGTGATGTCATGCTTCATTGTCATAGGCTTTAAATGAGATTAGAGGTAAGGATTATGACCTGCAAGCCGGTTTGAATGCACAAAATGCTATTCGACTTTCAGTTGTGAAGGGTCTTTTAAGATTATCTCAGCTTTCCCACGGAACTCCTGCACTTTGCCGGATACATAAATCATTTTGCCTTCTATGTCGTAAATGTCCGGGAACTTGTTAACGTCATCTTTGAAAATGACAACTGTGAATGGATCGTTTTGCCAGTCTTTGTTGAAATTGATAAAAATCGTTTCTTTTGGTTTAGCCACTCTTGCGACTTTGCCGCGCACGGTTACTTCTTCCCCGACAAAGTCCTTCGCCTCTGTGTAGTCTACTACGTCCCCTTTTGCTACAAATGCTTTATTTTGAGACAATGTTTTTTCTTCTCGAAAGGTATCAGTTGAATAATTAGGTTTTGTTATTTGGGCAAACAAAACAAACCCAATAATTATCGAGCCGCCAATAATACAAGCAGCGAAAATGATGACAAGCGGTAGCTTCATTTGAACTCCTCGTACACTTTTTCTACTCTTTCTGCCATTTGCAAATCCAAAGGGGTTATTCCTCCTGCGCTATGAGTGGAAAAATTTACTTGCACTTTTCCGTAGGTTAAGAGAATGTCAGGATGATGGTCATGCTCTTCTGCTAATTTTGCACAGAGATTTGTAAACGACACACCGGCATTATAGTTTTTGAATTGATAAGTTTTTGTTATCTGATTGTTATTTAACTGCCAACCGGGCAATTTTTCAAGCTCGTCTTTAACTTCTTTATCGTCTAATTTTCTTCGGTCTTGTTCTACCATTCTATTCTCCAGACTTTATAGCTAAGTATGCATCAATTTAAGATAGATTACAAGGGGTTAAATCAATTGCCAATTCCTTTTGGGATATTATAATTTTGTATGGAGAGGAAATGTGTTACTTAAAAGAGTTCACATAAGCACCTTAAGTATTGCTACAATATCGCTATTTGATTTGGTTACCACGCTGATATTGCTCAATAGAGGTTTTGGTGAAGCCAACCCTTTGTTTGCTTCACTGTTAGAGTATGGGCATTGGGTTTTTGTATTAGCTAAATTAGCATTCGTCATAGTTCCCATTCTTATGCTGGAATGGGCTCGAACGAAAAAACCGATACTTGCTGAAGTTGGGTGTTGGAGTGCTTTCTTCCTGTATTTTATTCTTTACTCTTGGAACTTTATTCGTTATTACGATTAATTTTTAATCCCCAATAGATAAAGAACTGTCCAACCCTAGCGAACCAAGATTAGAAGAGCCAGTCCCATATCCTGAGTTTTCACCCCAGCCCCCCCTAGAACGAGGAAATGCTTCCAAGCCAAAACCTTCCATAGCGGCTATTCTTGCTTCGCGGGAGAAATCCATGCCAATCATCTCACGATCAATTGTTTTTCCTGCAGAAGTGTAAATTTCATCCATTGGCTGTGGCGATAAAACAGAAATGAGTACACCCGATTCACGAACAAGATTAACGATACTTTGCAGTGACTTCCATTCCGCATGAACCGCTCGTGATATAAGGCCGTCAACTTTGTTATCCCTAAATTTATTTAAATTATCAAATACGTAAAAAGCAAAAAGTGGACTCGAAGGCAGTGATTCAACATTTTTTTTATGAATTTCTGAAATAGGGACATGAGCGATACTTCCGCTTAAGCCCACAATGTAATTTGAAGGAAGTTTCATAGACTGCTTTCTTGCAAAACCTCCGTCTAATTCAAACTCATATTGAGGTGCAAGAGTTGTTATCGCAAGAATAACTGATGATCCGAAATTTGGCTCAAGAAATTTCTCAATTGGTGCTTCTGCTATTTCCGCATCAACCCAGGATAGATCCATTGTGTCCTCAGAATGCGCAAAACAAAAGACAGCTGTTACCGTTGATAATGATACAAGTCCCTTGAAAATCCGAGTGTTCACAGTTCCTTCTTACTATTTACGTTTTCGGCATAAGGTTTGTCTTGCTGGAACGCCCACTTCAAAGGTTATGCTATTTAGGAGAGCAGCCTCATGGGGTTCTCGAGGTACTTCTTAAGCACACCCATAAACTCTGCTCCAAGTGCGCCATCAATGATTCGGTGGTCAAAAGAACCGGTAACTTTCATTCTCATACGCACTTCGAGTTCGTCTCCCTCTTCACCTTCCACGACTACGGGCACTTTCTTTCCGGTGGAAACAGCGATGATGGCTCCGTTTGGCTGATTGATAATAGCGGCGAAATTCTCCACGTCGTACATTCCCATGTTGCTGATGCTAAAAGTGCTTCCGGTTAGTTCTTCAGGTTTTAGTTTGTTTTCTCTTGCTCTCGATGTTAATTCTCTAATTTCAGTGGCAATCATTCGCAAAGATTTATTTTCAACATTTTTAATTACAGGTACTGTTAATCCATCAGGAACCGCAGTTGCAACACCAATGTTTATGTTTCCGTAGATTTTTAGCATTCCGTCTACAAAACTTGCATTGATATGAGGTTGTTCTGCAAGTGCCATTGCAGATGCTTTTATTATAAAATCATTGATAGTTAACCTTGTGTCTGGCTCTTGCGCCTTAATCATGTTTCTTAAATCTTCTAAGTTTTCCAAATCAACTTCAACCGTTACATAGTAATGCGGCACTTGCTGTTTGGATTGTGTCGTTCTTTCTGCAGTTTGTAAGAATGTGAGTTTTCTGTCTTCTGCTTTTAATGAAACTGATGGAATTGATGTAGATGTAATAGTCTGTCTCTTCTCACCGGACAAAGCAGCTTTTACATCTCTTTCAATAATTCGCCCTTGAGGACCAGTGCCTGAAATTTCCGAAAGGTCTAACCCTGCATCTTCCGCTAATCTTTTTGCTAAAGGGCTTGCAAAAACTCGGTCTGATGCTTTTGATGAAATTGGCTTTTCTTTTGTTGCTACAACAGCGGCTGCAGTTTCCTGCTGTGCTCTCTGTGTCGCTTCACTTGGTTGTTCTGCTTTAGCTTTGGAATCTTCTTGCTTCCCTTGCGGCATAGCAGTAGTCTTTCCGTCGCTTCCCCATCCCTCCGGGAGGCTTTCTCCTTTGCTTAAAATTGCCGCAAGGTTCGCTCCTACGGGCACTGTCTCCCCATCCTTTACCAGAATGCCTGAAAGAACGCCGCTCGCCGGTGCGGTAAGTTCAACAATGGCTTTATCCGTCTGAATCGAGCCAATGACGTCCCCCGAGTTAACCGAATCGCCCTCTTTTTTAGTCCACTCTACGAGGATGCCTTCTTCCATTGCGTCGCCCATCTTGGGCATGATTACTTCAACCATATTGCAATCAGATTCTACCTGTAGAGCCCTCCCCAATTAACGACGATACCAAACAAGTTCTAATTCTCGCGATTCAGGTTGTAAGCACATGTTTTCGTTACATTCTTGATACGAGATTTGAATTCTTACATTTCCTTCTTGTTCGTTTGGTGGAATGCCGGTAATGGGAACGTTAAACGACTCCGTGAATTTCTGTTTGTTAAGCACAT
>CAZSPF010000003.1:70451-77715 GCA_964608695.1 uncultured Fimbriimonadales bacterium
CTTTCCATGTTCCTGCACCTGCAACAATAATTTGAAATTCGCTCATGCCTGCTTCCGGTGATGTGCCGGCTATATAGGACCCTTTAGGAATATCAACAATTAACTCTGCATGTGCTTGATCATTCATTACTTCAACTTCAGATTTTTCTAGCGAAATTTCTACCGATAAAGATGATTTTAAAACACTAATCTCTTTTTCAGGGTTTGCTTGTAAATACATATCAAGTGCTTGATGCAAAGTTTCAGTTGCTGTTGGCAGTTCCATCATCCACATGTGCAGTGCACGCAAGTCTTTCTCAGCACACTCCAAATCACCTAGTCTAATAGCGCATTGGATGGCAACCCCATTGGGACTTAACGTTGCACCATCCAATGCCGGTTTTGGATTGCCAAAAATAATTTCTTGTGATTTTCCTGAAAAATGCCACCCCCCCGAAATGTCGTCATGATACTCTTCTTTCATTTCCGAAAATAATCTTGTTGCTTCGTCGAAATATCTCTGTTCGCTCGTGAAGTCATGGAGATCTAATAAACTTCCAACAAAATAAATACTTTCTAAAAATGGTACGCCTGATTCTCTTCCATTTACAACTTGATGTGGTAAAGGTGAAAGCGTTAAGATATAATCGGCTGTTCGTTTTGCTTCATCTAAATATCCTGATTTGCACAATCCGCTAATTGCCAACCCGTTCCATGAAATCAAGCACTTGTTATCCAAGCCAGGACGAGTTCGTTTATTTCTCTCTGTTAAAAGTAACGCTAATTCTTTGTCAAAATGATTTCCTACTTGTGATTTTAAGTGTAGAATATTCCTTCCGGTTGGTTCCCCTGAGACCTCTTCATTGTAGTTTCCTTCTTGCCTAATTCCAAATGCATTTATAAAATCCCCAGCTCGTTCCCCCAACATCTCATGAATTTCTTGCCATGTCCAAGTATAAAACAAACCCTCCTCACCCTCACTGTCCGCATCCAATGCACTATAAAACAAACCTTCATCGGATTGCATTTCTCTTGCCAGCCATCCCGCAATTCGATCAGAGACTCGTTTATACTCTTCGTTTTTAGTTAACTCAAATGCTGTTCCATAACTTTCTAAAAGCATAGCGTTGTCATACAACATTTTTTCAAAGTGCGGTACAAGCCAGATTTCATCTGTTGAATATCTGTGAAACCCTCCTCCTACATGATCATGAATTCCTCCTAGCATCATTTCATTCAAAACACTAACTGCCGTATCCAAACACTCTCTGTTTTGATGTACCTTTGCCAAATGTAATAATAGTCTAAGTGCTGAGTGGGGGGGGAACTTGGGTCGTTGATTTTTGTTTGCATGAATTTCTGCCATCACTTCTCCTGCACCATGCATCACTAAATCAAAAGAAAGTTTACCATCGAAATGCTGTCCTGAAATTGTTCTGTGTCTTTCCAATACGCTTGCAAATTCTTCTGCTGTTTTTATTAAATCTTCTCGTTTCTCTTTCCACGCTTTTGCTATGTGGAAAACTATTGTTTTAAACCCCGGATACCCCCCCTTGTCCTCAGGAGGAAAATATGTTCCGGTAAAGAATGGTTTGCCATCAGGAGTCATGAAAACAGACATAGGCCATCCTCCCCTACCGGTTGAAAGTTGAACTGCAGTCATGTATGCATCGTCCACGTCAGGCCGCTCTTCTCTGTCCACTTTTATGGAAATAAAATGCTCATTTAATGACCTTGCAATTTCTTCATTCTCAAAGGATTCATGCTCCATGACATGACACCAATGGCACGACGAATAGCCAACCGATAAAAAAATCGGCTTGTCCTCTTGTTTTGCCATCGAAAACGCCTCCTCATCCCACATCTGCCAATGTACAGGGTTATTCGCGTGCTGTAAAAGATAAGGGCTTGAACTTTTCGATAATCTGTTAATACTCATGAATCCATGCTACCTCTGACTAGCCAAAAACAGACTCCTCAACATCGGTTATTCACACGATTTTTAGGTTCCAGAAGGCTTTTAGGTGTATCATAAAACAGCACATCCAATTTTTATGCAAGTAAAACCAGACGTATTTCTTAAATGTGATAAGTGCAAAAAAGTGCTTTTTAACAAGGAGTTCATCAAGAATCTCCGTGTATGTCCACACTGTTCTCACCATCACAGGCTGCCCATTGACGAACGTATCGAGGCAACTTTCGATGAAAATTCCTTTAGGGAACTGGATGCCGAATTAAGTTCAGTAGACGTGCTGAAATTTCCTGAATACGTTGAAAAAATGGAAAGAGGTTACAAGGCAACCGGTAGAAACGATGGCCAAGTACGAGGAGAAGCAAGAATCGGAGGGAACCCAGTATCTGTGGCGATTTCGGATTTCCGCTATATGGGAGGGAGCATGGGTTCGGTTGCAGGTGAAAAAATCACACGTTGTTTGGAATACGCACTTGAGCGCAAAATCCCCGCAATTATCTTTCCTGCTACCGGAGGCGCAAGAATGCAGGAAGGCCTTATTTCGCTTATGCAGATGGCAAAAACCTCAGGTGCTTGCAAGAAATTAAGTGATGCCGGAGTTCCTTATATCTGTGTCTTTACTGACCCTACCATGGCAGGGGTGTTAGCAAGTTATGCAAGTCTTGCTGATATCATTATCGCAGAGCCAAACGCACTTGTAGGGTTCGCAGGTGCAAGGGTGAGTGCACAGGCAGGTGTGGCTAAAGTTCCTGACAATTTTCAAACTTCAGAGTTCAATTTCGAACACGGCATGGTTGATAAAATTGTTCACAGAAAAGACTTAAGGGATACATTAATCAAGATTATCGAACACTTTCAAAAGGAAAAATAAACTATGGCAAAAACATGGCGTGAATGGGAAAAACCGTTATTAGAATTAGAAGAAGGAATCAAACGCCTCGAAGACTTAAAGCCAAAAGTTTCAGGTTCTCAATTAACTGATTTAGAAAAACAGATAGAAGAATTTAAAACAAAAAGAGACAATTACATAAAAGTTAAATACGGAAGACTTGGTGCATGGGAACGCACCCTTATCTCTCGTGCAGAAAACCGCCCATATACTTTAGATTACATACGACACCTCGTAACTGACTGGGTGGAACTTCATGGTGATAGAAGATATGGCGATGACAAAGCGATCGTTGGAGGCGTGGGAAAAATAAGCGGCAAATCCTGCGTGATAATCGGGCATCAAAAAGGACGAGACTTAAAAGAACGACAATTTAGAAATTTTGGAATGGCAAAACCTGAAGGTTATAGAAAAGCCATTAGACTTTTTGAAATGGCTAATAGATTTGGTTTACCAATTGTTTCGTTTTTAGACACACCAGCTGCAGATCCGGGCGTGGAAAGCGAAGCAAGAGGGATATCGGAAGCCATTGCCAGCGCAATGTTTTGCATGTTTGGATTAACCGTTCCATCCGTTGCAGTTGTTATCGGTGAAGGCGGAAGTGGAGGGGCAATCGGTATTGGGGTTTGTGATCGTGTATATATGCTGGAAAACTCTATTTACTCAGTAATTCCTCCTGAAGGTTGTGCTGCCATCCTTTGGCGTGAACCCACCGCAGGAGACAAAGCCGCATCAGCATTGCGTCTCACAGCGCAAGATGCGTTGGAATTCGGTTTAATTGACGGCATCATACCGGAAGCCTTTGGAGGCGCCCATAGAGGACCCGAAGAAACTGCAAGTAATGTGGAAAAACAGATTATCAAAGCCTTAACGGAGTTAGAAGCAATTTCTCCAGAAAATCGTAAATCCTCAAGATATGAAAGATATCGAAAAATGGGAGTTTACGAGGAATCCGCAGTAGTTCCCATTTCTTAAGTTCAGCGAGATTAGGTAGAATTTTTAAATCCGAGATATTTTCGGATGGAGGTGAACATGAAACTATTATTCATTCCTATTTCACTATGCTTGTTGTTTTCACATGCAATTACTGCACCTGTGAATGTAGAACAAAACAAAAAACTCAAACTCAGAATTGCAGTTGTCCCTTTGGATTGGAGAAACTCTGAATGGATTGATAACTGGCAGATCCCCATTGAATTTCGTAATGCTATTTACGAAAAACTTGTAAAGCGATTACACGACACGGGGCGCTTCGTTGTCCTTGAAAGACAGGCATTGGAAACCCTCATCCAAGAAAAAGTAATTACTGAAGAAGCAACCGGTATTTCACAACAAGGAAAAATTATTCCCGCGCAAGCCCTTGTGCATGGAAAAGTAACAAACTTTTCATTAAAACAAACTGGCGGCAGTGGTGGTGTTGATATAGGTGGGGTAAGAGTTGGCGGAAGTGTCTCAAACGCAACAATGGCAATTAATTTGCGTGTATTCAGCGTGGATACAAGCGAGCTCTTATTCGTAGAAGAAGCTAAAGGGTCCGCACAATCTACCTCCTTCCGTGTTGGTGCTTCAATTGGAAATACATTTAGTGATTTTTCTGCCTTTGAAAAAAGTCCTCTTGGAGAAGCAACTGATAAAGCCATCAATGAAGCTGTTAAAAAAATCTTGCAAAAAATGGAGAAAACTCCATGGTCTGCAAGAGTTGCAGATTTCGATGAAGAAAACAAAGAAGTTTTCATCAATGCAGGTTCCGAAGCAGGTGTTTCTGCAGGAGATACATTTGAGATTCACAGGATCACACGTGTGATCCGTGATCCGGAAACCGGACAAATTATCGGACAAAGAACTTCAAAAGTTGGAAAAATAAAAATCACGGAAGTAGAACAAAAATTTTCAATCGGAATCATCGTTGAAGGGGAAGAGTTCCTGTCAGGTGATATCGTCCGAGAAATAAAATAATCTCAACATAAAGGAAATCAAAAAATGAAAAAAAATATGTACTTGGTGCGCTTGTTTTGGTTGGAGTTTCATTTGTCGTAGCTTCAGCATTTTCCGGAAATGAAGATTCACTTGGACAAGAGGCTTTAATCAAGCGTGGTGAATATCTCGTGAAAATTACAGGGTGTGGAGACTGCCATTCACCTCATGGAAAAGATGGCAAACCCATTCCCGGGCTTGAACTTTCGGGACATCCCGAAAATATGCCCTTGCCAAAATGGGAATCTGGTATGTTGAAAGACAACATCTTAGCAACTATTAATCCATCATTTACCGCGTTTGCGTCACCAATGGGTGTTGCAGTTGCCGGAAATCTTACGCCCGATGAAGAAACCGGAATCGGAAAACTTACAGCAGAAATGTTGATCGAAAGTTGGAGAACCGGAAATCATTGGAAGTTCGATAAACGACCGGTGCTTCCGCCGATGCCAATGCAAGCGTACATACACATGACTGATGAAGACATTCGCGCCATACATGCATACTTGATGTCTCTTAAGCCTGTAAAAAACGCTGCGCCGGCATCCATTATTGCCCCCCCTTCGGACGATAAGTAACCAGCCTTGGTGGAGAAAAACGCTCCAGAGTATGAAATCTCTGGAGCGTTTTTCATTCAATACGAAATTAATAAAAAACCGATATCCGTTCCGTCATAATACACCTGTTTATATGAACTTGCTCGATGCCTTAAAACAAAAAATTCTCATCGCTGACGGGGGTATGGGTACGGCTCTAACATCATTAGGTTTCGAGCGAATTCCCTACTGCTTAGCCAACCTGCACGCGCCTGACCTGGTAAAAAAAGTTCATCAAGCATATGCAGAAGCAGGTGCAGATCTCATCGAAACGAATACCTTTTGGGCAAATAGGTTTAGATTAACTTCCGCCGGAAGTGACGCAGACCCTAAAGAAATTTGTATAACCGGCGCACGACTGGCTCGCGAATCTGCTCCAAATGCCATTATTGCGGGTGCAATAGGACCAAGCGGAAAACCTCTTTCTCCATTGGGACCCATTGAGTTACATCATGCGGCAGCTGAGTTCGCTCAGCAAGCAGAAGCCCTCGCAGAAGGAGGAGTGGATTGCATTATTCTTGAAACCATCTCTGATTTGGCTGAGATCGAACTTGCCTTAAAAACCATTAAAACAGTTTGTGATTTGCCGATTATCGCCAGTAAGAATTTTATCGAGGACGGGGAAACCCTTTCAGAAGGTTTTCCCTTAAAAGCCGCGAAGATCATGATAGAGTGGGGTGCGGACGTGGTCGGTGCAAATTGTGTGGTGGGCCCGCAAAGGATGCTTGAAATTGTACGGTGGATGGCAGAAGCTGGCGATGTCCCCATTCTTGCCATGCCCACACCGGGCATGCCTCAACTTGTGAAAGGACAGCCTATTTACGATGTTATTCCTGAGTATTTCGGTGTTGCAGCTGCTAGGTTGGCTGATGTTGGCGCAAACATTATCGGTGGCTGCTGTGGCACTACTCCGGAACATATCAGAGCGCTCTCAGGTGCTCTAAAAGACAGAAAACCCAGAATCCGTAACGTTGTAAAAACCTCAGAAATCGAATCAAAAAAGCCTTTACCAGAAAGCGAACCAAGTGCACTTAGTAAAAAACTTGGGAAAAAGTTCGTGTCCACTGTTGAACTCGATTTACCTCGTGGATTGGATACAAGCAAAGTTCTGGAAGGTGCGAAAGCCTTGAAAGAATTCGGCGTGGACATGATTGACATAAGCGATGGAGCAAGAGCACGCTTGCGCATGAGCCCAATTGCGATCAGCCACATCATCCAAAGAAATGCCGGAATTGAGGTCATGATGCACGTCGCTTGCAGGGATAGGAACATGCTCGCATTACAGGCAGACCTTCTTGCCGCTCATGCTCTTGGAATTCGAACCGTACTTCCCATAACCGGTGACCCGACAAATATAGGCGACTTCCCTAGTGCTACGAGTGTTTTTGATATTGATTCAATAGGTCTGGTGAGAGTACTGAGCAGGTTCAATGAAGGAAGAGACTTAGCCGGAAACTCAATAGGCAGAAAATGTGCCTTTACGATTGCAGTCGCTTTTAATCCTGTTGCACATGATTTGGATTTTGAACTCGACCGTTTGAGTAGAAAGGCCGATGCAGGTGCACACCTAATTTACACTCAGCCCCTATTCGAAGAAAAACACGCTGAATTCGCCTGTGAAACAGCTCGCAAGCACGATTTGCCGATACTAATCGGGGTGATGCCATTACGAAGTCAACGCCATGCTGAGTTCATGCACAACGAAGTTCCGGGCATTGAAGTACCCGAATGGTTAATGAAAAGACTGAGTGAGACACCAGAAGAAAAGGCTGCAAATACGGGAATTGAGCTTGCACAGAACTTCGCAAAAAAACTTCCGCGTATTGCGCAAGGTATTTACTTAATGCCTCCTTT
>CAZSPF010000003.1:77725-85384 GCA_964608695.1 uncultured Fimbriimonadales bacterium
GTAACTATCAGGTTGCAATAAGAGTTCTTGAAGCCATTGAAACTTTTTAATAAAAAAGGTATGATTTATTATTGGCGATTGATTCGGTAAATCTCGAATCCGCCAATTTTTTTGTGAATCTTCGCACAAAATATAACTATCAGGAGACAGACAAATGGGAGTTACATACGCAATATTGGGTTCAGGTATGCAAGGAACATGCTCGGCATATGATTTGGCATTACATGGTGATGCGGAAAGAATTTTAATGGGAGACATTTCTTTTGATCAAGCAAAGAAAAACTCTGAGCGAGTGAACTTGCTTGTTGGTAAAGCTATTTGCGAGCCACAACAAGTAGATGCGCTGAATCCTAATAGTCTTGCTCCATTTTTAGAACCAGTTGATGTTGTTTTATCTTGCGTACCTTATTGGATGCATCCGCATATCGCTCCTGTTGCTATTAACACCGCTACAAGCATGATTGATATGGGGGGGGATACGGAAGTTACTTTGGAAACAATGAAACTCGACGATGCGGCGAAGGCTGCAAAAGTTTCCATCATTCCCGATACAGGTTTGGCTCCCGGTTTGGTAAACAGTTTAGCAACACACCTTATGGCGAAGTTCGATGAAGTTGATACGGTAAATCTCTATTGCGGTGGGTTGCCTCAAAACCCTAAACCCCCTTTCAACTACAAACTTGTGTTTAACATAGAAGGTTTGGTTGCTGAATATACTGATGATGCTTTCGCAGTAATAGATGGCAAACTCACTAAGCTTGAAACTCTTAGTGATTTAGAAGAGATTGAATGGCAAGGGCTTGGAAAAATGGAAGCGTTTGTAACCAGTGGAGGAACAAGCACCGCTCCATGGACTTTTGAAGGAAAACTAAACAGATACGAATATAAAACCATTCGTTTCCCCGGGCATTGTGAGCGTATGCGTATTTTTATGGATTTCGGATTTTGGGACAAAGAAGAAATCGAAGTGAACGAATGCAAAGTAAAACCTGTCGAAGTGTTTTACAAAATCATGGCAGATAAATTAAGAGACGATACCGATAAGGATCAAGTTTTGGTGCGTGCAGTTGTGTCCGGCAAGAAAAATAGTGTGACAAAAACTTATCAAATAGATATTCACGATTTTCAAGACGACAGAACAGGATTTAGTGCAATGGAGCGCATGACCGGATTTCCGAGTGCTATCTATGCCATCGAAATCGCAAAAGGAAATGTACCTCACGGATGTATTCGTTATGAATTAGCCATCCCCGGAACGGTTGTTGTAGATGGACTAAAACAAAGAGGAATACAGATTCGAGAAGAGGAAAAGTAATTCAAGTTAACTTTAAACCATTTCTTACCATCGGCAAACTTCTGATTCTTTCACCTGTAGATGCGTAGATAGCATTTCCGATTGCAGGAGCAATGCCTATTATAGGAGTCTCTCCTGCTCCTGCTGATGGTAAATCTCTCCTATCTAATAACACCGTCTCCAAAACAGGCATATCCTGAAACCTCGGAACACGATACTTGGAAAACTTGTTGTTCAAAATTTCTCCGTTTTCAAAATCAATCTCTTCGAATAATGCCCCCCCCTATGCCCATAACTATACAGCCCTCAATTTGATTTTTTAGATGCTCAGGGTTGATAACAGCACCGCATTCAAACGCAGTAACCGCATTGCATAGCATCCTCTTTAATAAATGCTGCCTGAATGGGGTGTAATACACCGTTTTTCTCAAGTCCTTCGATCGTTAAGACCTTTTTTCCCTGAGCAAACGAAAGCGGAGTTATGCATGACCTGCGTGCCCTGCCATCAATAATCACCGTACATGAGCCACACTGTCCTTCACCGCACCCATACTTCGCACCTGTTAAGCCCAGTTCATTCCGTAAAATCTCAAGCAAACTTGTTTCCGGGTCGGCACTTACTTCCTCTTGCCTTCCGTTGATTTCAAATTGAGTCTTTTCTGGCATTCTTCAAACTTATACCGGTTTTCGCTTTAGACAGATTCCGTTTTTTGGTAAAAATTACTTTTCTTTACTGAAAATGAAACTTTTTTAAGCATATCGGGGTAACTTAAATTATCATGACAACCCTCATTCTCTCCGTCACGATGCTATTGAACACCAATAGCGCTCCGCTCGTAGATTTTCCCGCTCCTGTCAAGGGCAAGGAATTGTATGCGCAGAACGATTTTCGAGGAAAGAAAGCCCCCCAACTCCATGTGGAACAATGGCTCTCCGGTAACTTGGAAAACACAAGAGGAAAAGTCTTATTCATAGACTTTTGGGCAACTTGGTGTGGACCTTGCGTCAGATCCATACCTGAACTCAACGAGTGGCAGGAGAAGTTCAAAGATGACTTAGTCGTCATAGGTTTGAGCAACGAACAGCCCGATGTTGTAAAAAAGTTTATGGAAAACACAAAAATGAACTATAGAGTTGCCATTGACACGCAAGGCAGAACTTCAAAAGAGGTTGGCGTGAAAGGTATTCCCCACGCGCTCATCATTTCAAAAGATGGAATAGTGAGATGGCAAGGCTTTCCGGGCTCTAATGAAGAAAAACTCACAACAGAATTACTAAAACAGATTATTGATGCCAATAAAGCGTTGAAGTAATCTCGTCTCCTTCACAATAGATGCGGCTCGGCACTCCACCGAGCCGCATTTTTTCTTTCGAACTTTTTGAGTACAAAAGCACCCTGATAAAAATTCGGGGAACAAAGAACAACTCCAACCTGTCAGAAACTCGATAGCCCCCTTGAAGGGCATTTCAGTATTAAGCCTGAAACCCTCGTTTCAAAGTGCGGCTTAAATTAGGAGATTAAAAAATGAAACAAGCAGTGCAAAAAATGATTGTGGGACTCATTGCTTTCATGATGGCAATTCCCCTCCTCGCCGATAACACCGACACTTTTACCTTTACAAATAACACCGGAAAAGAGGTCAATGACTTGCATATAGAATGGTCAAAAGCCGTTAAGATAACTCGAGTTACCGAATTCAAAAAAACTAGCGGCAGCAACACCAGTAAAGCAGACTTTTCAAACGGAACCGTTGCAAATGGAAATTCAGTGGAAGTTACAGTCAATTGGGATGGAACAGATCCTAAAGTAAAAATCTGGTACTGGACTATTGACGGGAAAAAAGTTAGAAATGAAAAAGCATCCGATGTAAATGCTTCCGTGATGAATGACAGAGATGGGATGACAGTTGTGTCCGTTGCAACATCTTCCGGAAATATTCAAGCGTTTCTTCCCGAATATCTCGTAGCAGGACAAAAAATTTCCGGTACCGTAATAGCACAACCAACAGGAATCAATCCTGAAATGTTTAGCGAATCAAGTTCGCGATTGCAAGGAATGGTCTTGGAAGTTAACGGAAAACCAGTCAAACCAAACAACAAGTTTGACTGGGTGATCCCCGCTACAGCCGGGTTGGCAACATTAGTTTTGAAAGACGGCAGTGGTAATGTTCTTTCCAGTCAAATTGTTCCTGTTCTTCCTGAAGCACCGGTTATACCTACTATTCCGGGAGGAGCACCGTTTGATATTCCTCCGATTTGCGAATCAGGCAAACCGATATCTATTGTTGGAAACTTCAATCTGGAAACTCCCACCAACGTTACCATTGGTGGAATGAATGTACCAGTGCTTGTGGAAAGCCCTCAAGGAATCACCACATGGTGCCCTCCCTCAGTTGTAGGATCAACAGAAATTACAATCAAAGACGGAGATAATGAATACACCCAACAAATCAATGCTCTGAAGTTGGAGATGAATGCTTCGAAAACTCAATTGATGAGTGGAGAAACCACTCAGGTAATGATAGTACTGAGCGGCTGCAAAGACTTACCCAAAGAAGCCTTTCCCATCGAAATGACTGTCACAAACAACACACCGGAAAATTCAGAAATTATTCAGTTCGGAGCACATAAAGGCGGAGTGGTAGCCTCACTATTATCAAGTTCTTCATCAAATACCTCCACTATCCAAATAACACCCGATATGGTTGACGCTACCGGAAACGTATCACTCACAGCAACCTTACAAGGCAAAGAACCCGGTGCATTTGAAATCCTTTGCAACGTAGCAAAAGGAAAATGTGGAGCGAAAACGCATATGTATATCATCGGAAGACTTTCAAAGGGTGAAGACTCCAAAGGATTTTTCGTGGAATGGCGTGAAGACTGTTATGAAGGTACTTGCTATAAACCAAAAGGACATGAAGGCGACCACAAGTATGCTTGGAAACGATGCAAAACTCACAAAGACATCCCTCACAAAGAGTACTTCGAAACTAAAGAAAAACGAGACGCAAGATATGAAGAAGTAGAAAAAGACCAGAAGTTGCGCCAAGCTAAAATGGAAGCTGATTCCTAACAGGTAGGGATGAGCGACAAGAGGCACGGCTAACAACCGTGCCTTTTTGCCTTAATCCACTAGATTCACCTATTGCTTTAGTGGGCTTCGAGGGAAGGGAGTTTTGGATGGGTAAAATAGCACAGAAAGAGCAGAATGTCATCGAATAGCGTCGTCCCCATACCCACCCTTGTGCGCATTGCGACGCTGTATAAAACCCTTCTTGAAGCGGAACAACAAGGTGTTTCGCACCTCAACAGTGCACAATTTGAATCTCTGACAGGTATCCCTTCAGCGCAAATCCGTCAAGACTTAAGCCTGTTAAAACACAAAGGCAAACCCGGAGTGGGATATGAAGTATCAAAATTAAAAAAGTTTATCAGCGAAACTTTACACATTCATCACCCACAAAAGTTTGCATTAATTGGGGCAGGAAGGCTTGGGCAAGCGCTTGCGAACTATCCGGGATTGATAGATTATAACTTTGTCCTAACATCTATTTTTGATAACGACCCCAAAAAAATAGGAACAAAAATTAAAAGTATTCCCATACAAGATATTCAACACCTACCCAAATTTATTAAAAAAAATAATATAAAAATTGCAGTTATCACAGTCCCTGCATCACAAGCGCAATTAGTAGCAGACATTGCAATGAGATCAGGTATTCAATGGATTCTAAACTTTTCTCCCGTTCATCTTAAAACAAAAAAAGGATGTTATGTCCGTGACGTTTCTTTTACTCAAGAGTTTGCTGTGTTATCACATTTTGTTAGACCATGAAAAACGAAAAGATTGATGTAGATTTTCTTGTAATCGGAAGTGGAATTGCAGGCCTTACGTTTGCACTTCGCTGTGCCCCTTATGGGAGAACGATGGTTATTACAAAATCTCGCCTCTCTGATACCAACACAAACTGGGCACAAGGGGGGGTTGCTGCTGCATTTGGTGAGGACGACTCATGGCGGCTACATGAAGAAGACACATTAAAGGCAGGAGCAGGATTGTGTGACCCGAAAGCAGTTCGATTTTTAGTTCAAAACGCTGTTCCAAGAATGGAATGGCTTATCGGTTTAGGCGCACGCTTTGATATGACAATAAAAGACAGTTTGCCTTCTCTAAGCCTCGGAAGAGAGGGGGGGCACAGCAGAAACAGAATAGTACACCATGCAGATCGTTCCGGTATGGAAATCGAGCGAACATTAACAACCGCAGTGAAGCGTATGCCGTCTATTCATATCCTCGATTATGCGTTTTGTGAAGCATTGAGAACAGATGGAAAAGTCTGCACAGGTGCATTAATTAGACGAAAAAATTCACAAATCATTGAAGTCAAGGCAAAAGCTATTTGCCTTGCTACTGGAAGTTGTTGTAGAGTTTATAAACACACGACTAACCCCCCCATTGCAACCGGAGATGGGATTGCACTCGCATCGGCGGTGGGGGCAGAAATCGAAAACATGGAGTTTATTCAGTTTCATCCCACATCCCTGTATGCACCTCGTGCAAAGAATTTTTTGTTAACTGAAGCGCTGCGCGGTGAAGGAGCAATCTTACGAACTATCGAAGGCAAAAGATTCATGCCTGAATACGACCCTCATGCAGAACTTGCACCAAGAGATATCGTTGCAAGAGCAATTCATGCAGAAATTCTTAAAAGTCGTGCTCCTTATGTTCTGTTAGATTGCACTCCAATTGGAGAAAAGAAACTTCGACAGCATTTCCCGGGCGTTATTTCCAGAGTCGCACAATTTGGAATCGACCTTACAACACAACCTGTTCCTGTCGTACCTGCAGCACATTATCAATGCGGGGGGGTTAAAACTGATTTAAACGGATTGACTTCGATTCCATGGCTATATGCTGCCGGTGAAGTTGCATCAACAGGCGTACACGGTGCAAATCGTCTCGCCAGCAATAGTTTGCTTGAGGCGCTTGTTTTTGGGTATTCAGCAGCAGAACACGCCATTCAATGTGATTACAAGCTCTATGAAGGTGAAGTCGCAAAAAGCATTTCACCTCTTCCGAAATTTGAAACTGCAACTCAAATGCAAAACAAAATTCGAACTCTCATGTGGGAGCATGTGGGGATTGTGCGAACAAACGCGGGATTGAAATTCGCTCAAGAACAAATTGATAGCATAAAAACAAATATGATTCCTGATAACAAATTCAGCGTTCATTCTGCACAAACAGCCAACCTTTTAGAATGTGCAAGAATAATTGTGGAATCTGCGAAAAAAAGAAAAACTAATGTTGGTCTTCACTATAACGTGGACTTAGAGCCGCATTCGGCAATGTTCGAGAAAAAGGTTGTACGCTAATCTTAACGTCCCATTGCCCCACTTTTTCTGTTGTAAACCTGAGTGTGTAAACACTACTGGATTGCGTAAGACGCAAGTTGCTTACATTTGTGTAAGAGACTACCTGTGCTTGTTCACATGTAAATCTTAAGGAAACCGTCTCCGACTCTTTTGAGGTTCCCATAAAAGTCATTGTGTTATTGGAAAGAAACATCAGATTCTCACCTAATCCGGGGGGTAAAATTCGAAACGGTGACTGCATCGCAATTAACCAATCTGGCTTTCTCATCTCCTTCCTTGCAGGGTGATGATACAACCAAGAACGTACTTCAGATAAAGGTGCTATTCTATTTTTATCTGTATACAAAACACCAAAATGACACATCGCACCTAACACACGCTCCTCTAATGAATCACTTAAAGATGCTGAAATGGAATATATTGATGCACATTTGACTTTCTCTTCTAAACTCTCACCCATCGGTAGCCAAGTCATCCAATCTATACTTGAGGAAATTGCAGAACTCAGTGAATGCTCTGCACCCATAACTTCTGCTGACAGGGCAATCCCCCCCGCAATGTAAGAGCCCTTTCCATTCCTTCCGAAAGGCAACGAAATACCCGTAAATGGCTCAGTAGTGGCTTGTGAAAAAAACTCAATATATTGTGTTCTAATTCGCCATAAATCACTGCCTATTGTATTGTCTGCGTTCCCCGCTAAATATGCCAAACTTGCATTTACTACACCGCTTACATTTTCTATACTAAGAGATTCATTGTGAGCGTCATCAATAACTTTTCCATTTACCACTGCACTTCCGGGGAAAAGCCTGTATGAGTAAAATCGCACACGCAAAGAATCATTTTTTGAATAAGCAATCGCATTTCCTTGCTCACTCTTAAAAACTTCTATCGGTGTTTCGATTTTAACAAACCCATGTTCTCTTGCATGAAGTAATGGAGGGGGCAATAACGCACCTTCTTTATCAAACTTCCAACTTGCAATA
>CAZSPF010000003.1:85435-88181 GCA_964608695.1 uncultured Fimbriimonadales bacterium
ACCTTCATGAAAACTTATTCTGCTTTTTAAAGACTGAATAATCCTCCCAAAATCTCCTACTCTTGCAGCGCTCATCTTATCGTTTCCAAACGGTGATCGTACGCGCATCCATCCACGCACAGAAATTAACGAACGCAAAATGTAACCCTCACCGTTTTCTTCTATGACCAAAGAAACCGGCTCCGGAAAACATAACATGATTGGTGTACGCTGCTCTGCCCAAGTTAATAAAACCCATTTACTCGGCGCAGAGGGAACGCCAGCCCCAACTGTTCCCTCTGCCCAACTAATGTGCGGAGATTCACCCACACTTTTCCATTCCAAAACTCCTTGATAAAAAAGAGAAAAACCGCTTGTTGTTGTTTCATATTGGATACGCAAAGGAGAATTACCCTTCGGACGAATGTTAATTGTTTTTACATATCTGTTTATACTGCTCACACCAATATCAGTTGGATCATCATGAAAAACAAATCTATGTGTATCACCTTTCACGCCAAAGCCGGAAGGGCTCACAGAAAAAAAATGTAAATCGTGTTGATGTTGAAATCCGAAACTGCCAAATCCCCCAAGTACGCTGGAAGCAAGAGCGAAACTAACGAATGGGTACATTCAAAAACTCAAACCCGATTCTTCCCGTATCTATGGAATAAGTTAACCCAAACTCTCTCATGCCTAATCTGTAACCCACCCTTAATGCTCTGTCCCTTACATGGGCATCAAAAAATCTGTCGAAAGTAAATGCAGTTCCCATTCGCCATCTGTCGCTCAAAGAATAAGACAAATCTGCAAATAAAGTTTCACTATCAATATCTAAACTCTTTGCCACATAAAGATTGATTTCATACAATCCGCGGTGCAAAAAGTATTCTCCGGTTAACCTGTGGTTCCCCATTAAAGAACTTGTCAAATTATCTTTTGCATAATCATATCGAAGTTGAAGTGACGAACCCGATCCTATCGGAGCATGTAAGTTCATCGTTCCTAACACCCCGAAACCGCTTCGGTTTGAACTCCCCCACAACTGAGTCAAAGACAATGAACTATTTAAGGTCGCATTCCCAAAAACTTTTTGAGGAAGTGTAAGAAATCTTGCTCGAATACCAACTCCATCTCTTGCCGCAACTTTCGTGTCATACAAACTTCTTGCAGAGCTCGCTATCGCACCGTAGGAAAATGTTACTGGGAAATCGCCTATTCTTTGAGAATTGCTATCAAAACTCAACTCATACCTCTGGCTTTCTGACTTTAACCCTTGAAATGATTTCGAGTTGCTTGCAGTTAAATTAACGCGATAACCATCAAGTAAATGTGTTGCATTAAAATTCCCGTACACACCCTTAAAGCTCGGAAAATCCAATAATGCATTTGCCGTCGTGCGCTCATCAAACTGCTGGTAATGCTTCCATGAAAGTCCCATGTCTTTTCTGCCAATTCCGCCTAATGTAACAGAACCATCGTATGCACCCCCCCCGTTATAGTTATTCTCCCAATCAAGGAATATTCCTCCACTCGCACCATAACCCCTGCTGAATGACGTTCCGCTCCGTAAACGCAGCACGCTTGATTTATCAGGCGATAAAGAGAGATAATAGGGATAATTCAATACGACGCTGTTGTTGACGTATGTAATCGACATTTCACCCAAAGGATAAGCCTCAGGCGTTGGTTTTAACGAATGATACTGCATGCTCATTACATGTGTATCACCGACATAAATCCGCGCGCGATGAAACTGAACTTCTCTGTTAGGATAAGCCATTATTCTACTCGCATGAATGCTCGTCGCCGACATACCAACATCTGCAAACTCAAACTCCCTTGGCTGCATGCCGGTTTCGTTTTTTGTGGCTTCCGCGGCTGTGAGATTGCAGTAAACCAGTGATCCGTCTATATTCGCAATCGCTGTTCCCTTCCGTAATAAAAGATTGTACTTTAGCCTCCTGCACTCTACAGATTTATTCTCTATTTTTAATATTGCATCAACAGCAATAACTTGCAACCGTTGTATATTAAGTTGCAAATCTTTTGCTGTTATTTCAATGTCACGATACTTCACTTGTGCTTTGGAATTTGAATCAAATGCAGACACTATCTGCTGATCTGTATGATACACCAAATATTCTGCGTCAGAAATTGCAACATATTGACGTGAACTTGTTAATGCTGCTCTATCACCAACAAACTCAATATCCAACACACTAACAATTCCTATCCCCGGAGCGCTTGCGGTAACTCTTGCAACACCCGGTGTATCAGGTGCAACCAAAACCGCACGCGCCACACCATTAGCAACCAAAACATCTGCCTCCCTAAAAGTCCCCATGCTTGACGAAAAGCGAATCATGCTACCATCTGCAACTTTGCTCCCCCCCCCATCACGCACAACTGCTGAAACAGTTACCTCACTGCTCCCGTCCGCTACTGCGATCTGTGGAAACGAACTTAACTCAATCGAACCCTGACCGAACGCACACCACCCACATAAAGTGCTGAACAATAAAAAAGCAATGCGCATGCGAAAAAAACTCATCTTTCTTTTCTTCCATCATCCTTCTCAGGTGCAAAAATCATAGCAAGTACCTGATTTGATGCTGTTTGTGCAAAACTTTGCACTGCACTCTTTGCCCCATCAACTATATTCTCTCCTGTACCATTTATCGTCATTGCAAGAGAACCTTGCAGCTTCCCTGTTTTAATATTTGTGATTTCAACTATAATTTCCATTGTAGAAGTATTTTGTTCT
>CAZSPF010000004.1:0-282 GCA_964608695.1 uncultured Fimbriimonadales bacterium
GGTTGTTGTAATAGAAGACAACTTTGGAATTCGAATCACCGAGATTTTAAGTCCTAAAGATCGAATAACTCAGTTGGGAGAAGCGGCATGAAGTTGTTCCCTTTCATTGCGGATGTTGGAAACAATTTAACGCAGGAATTAAAGCAGGATGCTGTTCCCGCTTTTCAGGGTGATTACTCGCCTATAGGATTTGATGCGATACTACGCATGTTATTTGCAGTTGTAATCATCGTCATGCTCATAAGGTTTTTGCTTCCAAAAATGTTAAAAAAATGGACGGTT
>CAZSPF010000004.1:326-8215 GCA_964608695.1 uncultured Fimbriimonadales bacterium
AAAAATCTTGGCACAAGTCAAGTGCATTTAGTTGAAATTCGAGGAAACAGTTACTTGATCGGCGAAAGTGCACAAGGGTTAAGATTAATTGCAGATGTGAGCGAGACCACGCATCCCTTTTACTCGACACCAAATGAAAACAAGAATGAACATGACTCTTCGTTCAAAGATGTGTTTGCTCGTTTGGAAAGGTTAGGTAAATGACACGAAGCCTCATTAAGCTTTGTCTTGCAACGCTTCTTGTTGTAATTTTCTCGTTCTCTTTTTCGCAAGAAGTTGCTACCGATTCAAGTATTGAAGTTCCTAGTATAAGGTTTGGAATGGATAAAGCGAACTCCCCAGAAGAGGTTGCATCAAGTTTGCAATTATTGGCTTTACTTACGGTGCTAAGCCTTGCACCAGCAATTTTTATAATGACAACAGCATTCACAAGAATAGTCGTTGTCATGAGTTTTTTACGTACAGCAATAGGGACACCTACAATCCCACCTAACCAAGTGGTCATAGGATTAAGCGTGTTTTTAACGTTTTTTGTAATGGCTCCGACATTTGAAAAAGTTAATGAGCAAGCGTTGCAGCCATATTTAAAAAAAGAGATTTCTTGGGATGAAGCAAAAGACAGTGCATGGTCTGCAACTCGAGAATTTATGGTCAAGCAAACATATAAAAAAGACTTGGAATTATTTGCTTCATTCAGTAATTCAAGTTTTGAAACAATTGAAGATGTTGGCTGGACTCATTTAGTACCAGCATTTGTGTTAAGCGAATTAAAAACAGCATTCATAATCGGGTTTTATTTATTTGTTCCATTTTTAATTATTGATTTAGTTGTTGCAAGTGCATTAATGAGCATGGGCATGATAATGCTACCTCCTGCGATTGTTTCTTTACCTGCAAAAGTGCTCGTGTTCTTGCTTGCTGATGGCTGGACATTATTAGTGCAGTCCTTGTTGGGAGGTTTTAGATGAATCAAAGCGAAGTATTGGATTTTGGAAGACAAGCGATGCAAGTCGCGGTTAGCATAAGCATTCCTATTTTAGGATTAACACTATTAGCAGGTTTGACAATTGCAATTTTTCAGGCTGTAACTCAGGTGCAAGAGATGACACTCACATACGTACCTAAAATCCTTGCTATGGTGCTCGCATTTTTCTTATTCGGTTCGTGGATGCTTTCGACAATCGTAGGTTTTACGAGTCATTCGATTAAGAAAATCGAACGTGTTACAAAATGAGTTTTGACTCTACGCTATTAGTTGCTTTTTTTGCGGCATTTTTACGTTGTTCAGGAATGGTATTGGCAGGACCATTATTCGGCCAAAGCGGTGTTCCTGTTGTGATTCGTGTTTTCTTTTCTGCCGCATTGTCTTTGGCTTTAGCCCCGTTGCTTTATGGAAGTATTAGTGTTCCAAACAACTTGTACGATTTCTTTGCGCTTTGTATCCACGAAATTGCATTTGGTGTTGTAATTGGTTTCCTTGCATATCTGGCTATTTCTGTTGCTGAAATGGCTGGTTCGTTATTAGACTTAAAAGTAGGATTAAGCATGTCTGCAATTCTTGCCCCAAATACAATGCTTCCTCCATCGGTAATTGCTCGTTTCAAGTTTATGCTTGCATTGATGATGCTTTTAACACTAAACGGTCATCATATTATGATTCAAGCCATCGCATCAAGTTACAAAACCAGCACAATGCTAAGTTTATCATCAGTAAATGAAACGCTCATGCCTGCTATTTCTCAAATGAGTTTAATCGCTGTTCAAATTGCATTACCGGTTGTCGCTGTAACTTTTGTTGTGGATGCATGTTTGGGCATTTTAAGTAGAGCAGTTCCTCAAATAAACGTTTTAATGGTTGGAATGCCTGCGAAGATCTGGGCAGGTTTGTTAACTCTTTCCATTGCACTTCCAACTATCGGATACGCAATCTCAATTGGCATCGATCGCGCGAATGAATGGGTATTACAAATCATAAAATAAAATTATGGCGGAACATTCACAAGAAAGAACAGAACAAGCGACTCCAAGACGCAGGCAGGAAGCGCGCCGTAAAGGCACTGTTGCACGTTCCATTGACTTAACTTCCTCTATGGTCTTGTTATCATTATCTTTGTTTTTGCCCGTAGTAGCAGTAGGATTAGTGGGGGGGCTAATGGAAGGACTGCGCGCATCGTTCAAATATGCTCATCCATCCACAGGGTTAGGAGATATCCTTGATCACATTTATGCAACAGCGATGCCTATGTTTTATGGATTTTTGCCGATGGCGTTTATCGCATTATTCGTAGGTGTAGGAGTGAGTTTTGCACAAGTAGGTTTTCACCCCAGTCTCGAACCGTTAGCACCAAAATTCTCTCGAATAAATCCGATCGAAGGATTTAAAAGACTGTTTTCGAAACGCTCTGCTTTCGAGTTCATGAAAACACTCATCAAACTTTTTGTGATTATGTATATCGCTTGGCATGAAGTATCCAGTCGTGAAGATGAACTATTCGCATTATCAGGATTAACACCTCAACAAGGTATCGCAAGCGTTGCTCATCTTTGTGGAGCAATCTTATTGAAAGTTGCCTTAGCATGGTTAGTTTTGGGAGTTTTGGATTATTTTTACCAAAGATGGGAAACTGAAAAAAGCATGAAAATGACAAAGGAGGAATTAAAGAAAGAATTAAAAGAGCAAGGAGTCTCTCCAGAATTGCGTATGGAATTGCACCGAAGACGACAACGGCTTGCGCGTGCACGAATGATGGCGAGCGTAAAACAAGCAGATGTCGTTATTACAAACCCAATTGAATACGCTGTGGCATTGAAATATGATCCGAAAAAACATCCCGCACCGCTATGCCTTGCAAAAGGAAGACATTTAATCGCAGAAAAAATTCGTGATGAAGCAAAGAAAAATCGAGTGCCAATAGTTCCAAACCCTCCTTTGGCACGCTCATTATATGATCAAGTGGAAATAGGAGAGACTATTCCAACAGCATTATTCCAAGCAACTGCAGAAGTGTTAGCATACGTGTTTAAACAAAAAGGGAAAATGATTTAAAAGGTAGGATGTGATTCATGAGTGATCGGTTGAGGATTCTCTATGCTTCGCATTGGTATATGCCATATTCTGTGGGATTAGTTAATGAATTAGCTAAAAATCACGATATTCGGTTAATTTCCACGAATCTATCTTTAAAACAGTTGGGAGAAAACTGGCAAGAAATGCTTAAACCAAGTGTCTCTGTCCGTGTAGAAAACGATACAAAGCCAAGGACACAACAATCAGCGAGCTATTACTTTTCTTCATATCGAGAATTGATCAAAGATTTTGAAGAGTTTAAGCCGAATGTTGTACATATTCAAGAAACCAACGACCCGTTTTTAATGATGGTATTTCTACTGTTTTTATCAAGAACTAAGCTGCCGTTTGTTCTAACAGTCCATGACCCTCTGCCTCACTTAGGAGATAAATTAAAATATTATAAGTTACGTCGTCCGTTGTTAGATAAACTACGATTAAAAGCAGACAAAATAATTACGCTTGCCGAGTACAACAAAAAGGAACTCTTAAACATATATCCAAAATTATCTCCGGCAAAAGTGAGTGTAGTTCTGCACGGAGTAATGGACTATTATCTTCGTTGGAAAAAGCCGGAATATCAAGAGCAAGAGAACAATATCCTTTTTTTCGGAAGAATGCAGGAATATAAAGGGTTATCTGTATTACTTAAAGCATGGGAAATAATAAAAGAAAGACACGCTACAGCAAAATTAGTTATGGCAGGCAGTGGCCCGGATTTAGAGAGATATCTGCCCGAATTGAAAAAAGATGAGAGAGTTGTATTGATAAACAGGTTTATAGAAAGTGAAGAAGCTGCACGCCTGATGTGTGAAGCAAGTGTTGTGGTACTTCCTTATATCGAAGCTACACAAAGCGGAGTATTGGCTGTATCTTCTGCGTTCGCAAAGCCAACCATTCTCACAACAGTCGGTGGTATGCCTGAAATGGTAACAAGTGAAGAAAGCGCATTATTAATTCCACCAAACGATGTCGATGCACTTGCGGAAGCAACACTATTAGTATTGAATAACAAAACTCTTCGCGACACTCTTGCGGAAGGCGCGAAGAAACTCTCATTAACGAGCCTTTCTTGGGGTTATTTGGCAACGAAAGTTGTAGACGTTTACAAAGAAGTTATCGCAGAAAATAACAAGGATGCAGTTAAAACTTAATCTGCATCCTTGTAACTTTAATCACAAGCCCAGTACCACGTGCCATCAGTTGGGTGTGAGTCACCTGATCTATCACCTTGCGGACTCACAATAGTATTATCGAAATTAACTGTTCCAACAATGTGTTTTGCGCTGCCGTCTGCGAACACCATGTTCCCACCAGTGCTGTGCCACTGACGATAAAAATTCCATGGTGGGTCACAATCATAACCATATCGTGGGCACGCGTCTTCAGTGTGTCTTCTGTCAAAAATCGGAAACATCTCTTCTCTGATCACTCGAGATTCCGATGGGTACATTATCATCGAAGTCGTGACAATCGCGGTGTAATCGTACAGGTAGTTGTTGCCGCTTGACTCACCCTCTACGACGGAAAACATACACTTCGTAAAACGATAACTGCTTCCATATGCATCCCAATAACTTGTGCTTAATGGAACATCTTGTTCTGTATACGGACCTCCTCTATCAAGAGGACAGCGAAACATTTTGTTTAGCGGGACATAGGTTTGCCCTGTGTTTGGATCTTGTTTGAATGAACCTGCAACATAAGGATTGAGTTGCACTTCTACACCTTTATGCCCAGGCTTACCTGCAGGTGGTTGACTGTTATACGCGTAAAAGATGGGAAAAGTCCCATCATAATCACTCAGATACATCATTAACGCCATGCCGATCTGCCTCTGATTTGAAAGGCATGCAGTTCTTTGGGCAGCCTCTCTTGCACGTGACAAAACCGGGAACAGAATTGCAGCAAGTATCGCAATTATTGCAATTACTACCAACAACTCTATCAGAGTAAATGCTTTTCGTTTCATAAACGCCTCCTAAAGCGAGTCAGCCGCTTCGCGGAAACGAAGCGGCTGACTCAATTTAATCTTTAGTTAGCGCTTCACTTCCCTACGTCGGTGTTAACCGAATCAGGTTCGAAGGGTCTCCCATTTGGGACTCTCAGCCTTACGGCTCCCCTAGCGAATGCGACTGATCGCAATTATATTATACGTTGATTTACCGAAAAAATGAGTTGGAAGCGAATGAGAGATGCTGTGAATGCGTCTATTAGTTCAACGAGCGTGTTGGTGGGCCCGGCTGGATTCGAACCAGCGACCAAGCGGTTATGAGCCGCCCGCTCTACCCCTGAGCTACGGGCCCCTTGAGTGAAATCATACCTCTCAAGGCGAAAACACTCCAATAGGTAACCTGTGAAAAGAATGCGACGTCGAAATGACCAGATGGTTTCAAGCATTGTGCAAAGTCGGGATATCGGATATGACGAAGATGCCCCGCTGGTGGCTCGGTTTTTATCGGGCGAAAATGCCGCATTTGACGAAATATATGCGCGCTATCGCGACCGTGTTTACGTTATCTCAAAAGGCATTTTGTTAGATGCTGACGATGCAGCAGATGCCACTCAAGAAACATTTTCGTTAATTTTCAAAAACCTGCACCGATTTGGACATAGAAGTAAATTAAGTACGTGGATTTTTCGTGTAGCGATAAATTCCGCAATTCAACATTCGCGTAAACTAAAGTATCGCAACAAACAAGTAAAATTAGAAGAAGCCATTAACATTTCTGTATCTGATACAGAGACACCTCTTGTTGACGAAGAAAGAGTGGAGATTGCGCTTTCAAAATTAAAGCCTGACGATAGAGCTGTGTTGTCATTATTTTATTGGGAAAACCTTTCTTTAATTGAAATCGGAGAAGCGTTAAAATGCGGTGCAAATGCGGCAAAAACTCGACTATATCGAGCAAGAGAGAGATTTAGACTCGCATATGAAAAACTTATGGAGAATGAACAATGAGAAAAGAAAACTTGCCTCAAGAAATTGATGAATTAATTTGGTTAACTGCAGAATCGAATGACGAATCCGCAATTAAGGATTTCGAGGAACGTTATCCGCAATATCGCGCAGAACTTGCAACAAGGCGTGTGATGATAGAAGTAATGCGAAAATCAAAACCACAAAGTATTCCTATGCACTTGGAAAACCCGAGAATGCATCTAAACAAAAGCAGGAATTCTTGGTTTCGATGGGCGTTTGTTCCTGTTTCAGTGATTATGTTAACTGTTTTGGCATTTGGGGCATATATTTTAAATCTGCAATTTTCTAAAGAAGAAGATATTTTAAACAACGAAAAAGATAATTTTAGATTAGAAAGTTTACCAAACAATAAAAACAAGATGAATCCAATAATTGTTCCCGGTAACAGAACTCAAGAAAGAACTGATTCATACACTGCTATAACACCTGACGGAACTTCACCTCGTCCAATGCCTGGAAACAATCAACCACAAGGCATAATCCTCAAGGTTGGAAAAACAACATTGTTTGATGTATTAAACTCAATTTCAAGACAAGGCAACATCCCTATTCACTTCGCACCAAACATAGAAAATATCTCATTGGATATACAAGCCCCCCCTGGCGTAACGACTCTCACACTTAGTCTTCAAGAAGCCATTACTGCCATAGAGCGCTCTGCACCAATTAGAATTTTAGACAACGGACCGGAAGGAATCCTCATACTTCCATTGGATCAAGTACGCAACATAGGGGTTGATGAAGGCAGTCATTTAACCCCTCACACAACCGAAAATCAAGGTGGTCCAAGCAGAGCACCAACCTCAGGTAGCAACGATTTTTAAGATTTTGTTAGCCTTCGAACAAACAAGATAACTATCTTCGTCTAAAATCCTACAGTGTCCAACAGAAGGTATAGTCAAACAGGTTTTACATTAATCGAGCTTTTGGTAGTGATTGCCATAATCGCTATTCTTGCGGCTCTGCTCTTTCCGGTACTTCAACGGGCGAAAGAATCGGCAAAACGTACTGCTTGTTTATCCAATATGCGTCAGCTCGCTATTGCCGTGGGAATATACACAGACGACCATGACAGTACCTTCCCTATGAGCAACAACTATGGTGTCCCTCAGTCAGACCCGTACAGACTTTGGACTATTCAAGTCATGCCCTACATACAAAATCGAAACATTTTTGCTTGTCCGGCATCAGATGGAAAACTTTCATATAATTGGGCTACGAGAGGGCAACAAACTATCGGCTATACAGGGGCGACAGCGTATGATCCTGAAGGATGTGATGAAAATGACCCCGACCCCTCGGGGTGTGAGGGGTTCACGACAGTTGCTTCATACAATAAGGTACAAGAACCTTCCAGAACCGGATTTTTCGGAGATACTCCGGGTGGACCTGTCCCTTTAAAATACAGAGGATATGTGTTCAGTCCATACAACGGAATTGTTAATGAATCTGATATTAAGTTAAGCCCTCCACTGATCTCTGACAGAGACTTGGTCTTAGAACTCAATCATCTTCATCCCAGCCAGTTAAAACCGCTGTATGCGAGGCATAACGCCACCGGAAACGATGATGGTTTTTGCACAGTGATCTTCGCAGATTTTCATGCAAAAGCCTATTCTGCAAAATCCATACTTGCTATGGAAAATGGTGCGGATATTATTTGGCGATTCCGATAAAGTTTAATCTAATCGTGTGGTAGACTCATCCTAATCTGCCTAATTATTTAGGCGGTGAAGTCTGATTTCTTTCAGAAACCCTCAAACACAAGGAGTAAACGTGTCTGATAAACGAGTGTATTTATTCCGAGAAGGCTCTGCAAATATGCGAGACCTTTTAGGT
>CAZSPF010000004.1:8225-29753 GCA_964608695.1 uncultured Fimbriimonadales bacterium
AGAGCTGACATGAAAGAACTTCTTGGTGGAAAAGGTGCAAACCTTTGTGAAATGACGAACCTCAACCTTCCCGTACCACCGGGATTTACTATCACGACTCAAGTTTGTCGAGATTATTACGCTGAGGGGGGGCGTTTACCAGCAGGCTTAATGGATGAAGTTCATAAAGCAATGAACGATATCGAAAACGATTTAAATAAAAAATTCGGTGATTCAAACAATCCGCTCCTAGTATCTGTACGCTCAGGAGCAAAGTTTAGTATGCCCGGGATGATGGACACCATTTTAAACTTAGGTTTAAATCCCACTACACTTTCTGCAATCATTAAGCAAACAAACAACCCACGCTTTGCTTGGGATGCATATAGAAGATTCATAATGATGTTTTCGAATGTTGTATTGGATATCCCAAAAGAACATTTCGAGAGCTTATTCCAACAATACAAAACTCAAAAAGAAGCAAGCCTTGATACAGATTTATCCGCAGATGATTTAGAAATTGTAACACAGCAGTTTTTGAATCTCGTAAAAGAAGAATCTGGTTCACCGTTTCCCGAAGATCCATTTAAACAACTTGAGATGGCAATAGAAGCTGTATTTAGAAGTTGGAATAACCAACGTGCCATAGTTTATCGCAGAAAAGAAAAAATCCCTGATGATTTAGGAACAGCAGTAAACATACAAGCCATGGTTTACGGAAACATGGGTGATGATTCAGGAACAGGCGTAGCATTTACTCGAGACCCTTCCACAGGTGAACGCATTCTCTATGGTGATTACCTTGCAAACGCACAAGGCGAAGATGTGGTGGCAGGAATTCGCACACCAATGCCAATTAGTGATTTAAGAGATAGAAATAGAGAGATTTATGAGCAGTTTGAAAAAATCGCTGAGTCACTTGAGAAACACTATAAGGACATGATGGATATCGAATTCACTGTCGAACGAGGAAGATTGTTTATGCTTCAATGCCGATCAGGAAAAAGAACGGGTACCGCTGCAGTTCGCATTGCTGTTGATATGGTAAACGAAGGATTAATAGACAAAGAAACTGCCATTGTAAAAATTACTGCTGAACATCTCGATCAATTACTTCATCCTCGAATTGACGTAAAATACATGGAAGAAAACGCAATCTCTCCGATTGCCACCGGTATTGCAGCATCACCCGGAGCGGCAGTGGGGAAAGTTGTTTTTGATGCCGACACCGCACATGAAATGGGGGCGGAGGGCAAAAAGGTAATCTTGGTGCGCGAAGAAACCAATCCTGATGACGTGCATGGCATGTTAGCCGCACAAGGGATCCTCACTTCTAAAGGCGGAAAAACTTCGCATGCCGCAGTTGTTGCAAGGGGCTTTGGCATCCCCTGCGTCGTCGGGTGCGAACAGATTTCAGTTGACGCTCAAAGCCGCGTTTTCACCGCTGATGGAAAGGTAATTCGCGAAGGCGCATGGATAACTATAGACGGCACTACAGGAAAAGTTTATTTGGATAGATGGCCCCTTATTCAACCGGAAATTAGCGGTGACTTTGCAAAACTCATGGAATGGTGCGATGAGTTTAGAAAACTTGGCGTGCGAACTAACGCTGACAACCCAAGAGATGCCCGGCAAGCCATTGGCTTTGGTGCGGAAGGTATCGGTTTATGCCGAACGGAACATATGTTTTTCGAAAGAGACCGATTGCCTATTGTCCAACAAATGATTCTTGCTGAAACCGATGAGCAACGAGAAGTTGCATTAGAAAAACTGTTAGGTATGCAGCAAAAAGACTTCGAGGGCATTTTCGAAGTCATGAACGGAAAACCTGTCACTATCAGACTCATTGACCCCCCCCTTCATGAGTTCCTTCCCAATTATGATGAAACATTGAAGCAAGTGGTGGAATTACGCCTTGCTGTTCACTTAATGGGCGCAGATGCAATTAAATTGGTTTTAGAAGAAAAGGAGAAATTGCTATCCACCTTAGAATTCATGAGAGAATCAAATCCCATGCTTGGGCTTAGAGGTGTCAGATTATCCATTTTATTCCCCGGCATCGTCGCTATGCAAACACGTGCGATTTTGCAAGCCGCAGTGAGAATGAAAGCTCGAGGAGTTGATGTTCACCCAGAAATTATGATTCCACTGGTAGGCCATGTTAATGAATTGAGCGTAGTTCGTGAAAAGCTAGAAGAGGTCGCGGCAGAAATTGTCAATGAATCCAAAGTTGAAATCCCTTATAAGTTCGGAACGATGATAGAAATACCGCGTGCTTGTTTAACAGCAAATGAAATCGCTGAATATGCAGAATTTTTCAGTTTTGGTACAAACGATTTAACACAAACTGTCTTCGGATACAGCAGAGATGACGCTGAAGGGAAATTCTTACAGAAATATGTGGAAGCGGGAATTTTAAAAGCGAATCCATTTGAAACGATAGATACAGATGGAGTTGGCAGTTTAATGAGGATCTGTGTAGATAAAGCTAAACAATCAAATCCACAATTGAAACTTGGCATATGCGGAGAGCACGGTGGCGATCTCGAATCCATTTATTTCTGTCACGATTTAGGCTTGGATTATGTAAGTTGTTCACCATATAGAGTGCCGATTGCAAGACTTGCAGCCGCCCAAGCAGCGATAAAGTCCAAAATTCACGTAATGGTAGATAAATAATTCGATGCTACTTATAAATAGAATACATATCCCATTCCGGTTCGATATCTAACCTTAAGCGTGCCATTTGCCCAATGTGATACGCGTCATGATTTGTGATGTAATGAAATGCGTTTTCAACGGTTTTTTCATCATTGTTGGCTAATAAAATCTGCTTCGCTTCGTCAACAAGTTCATTGAATATCTTCATAATGTTCTCTATTGATTTATCTTGAATTTCATAACTTCCCCAATTATGTTGTCCACCTTTATGAATCACTAAAAATGCATGATAACATTCACAAATATGCTCCAATTGCTCGATGATGGAGCGATGCTCAGGATTTGGCTTAAAGTGAAGATGACTCTCATTTAAACCGTCACAGATAGTTTTAATTTGCTTCGATGTTGTCTCGATTTCAAAAACCATCAATTCATTTGCATTCATGAAAGAGAGTATGAATCTCAGTATTGCTCAAAGTCAATGCAGAGGTACACTATTTTTATGATTACAGTGTTCTCAGCTTTATTGTGGACGATGTATAGCCAGTCCACAATAACGGCTTTTTCTGAATGTTTAATTGTTCCTTCTGTTGGAAGTTATGGCAGGAATCCGATTCATACCGATGCCATACAGCATTTGATCGCAAACGGCGAATGGAAAGCACCAAAAGAAGGCGATACCATTCATGTCAGAACAAACTTGGAAAGGGCTTGGTCGAAATTACGAGTAGGAGAAGACGGTGTATTCCGCCACAATAATCTTAATGGTGGATATGCATTTATGGAATATGAATCTGAAACAGATGAAGTATTAATTCTATCTGCATCTGGACACAGCATGGTCTATGTGAACGACGAACCAAGAGTGGGAGATGTTTATATGACCGGATACGTTCAACTCCCTGTAAAAATGAGAAAAGGAAAAAATGAGTTTTTATTTCACGTCGCACGTGGGCAATTACGTGCAAATTTAAGTAAACCGAGGTCAGAACTTTTTTTTAATACTGGGGATATGACATTACCAGATATCATAAAAGGTGAACAACGCAAATATTTGGGCGCAATTACTATGGTGAACGCATCAGAAATGTATAAATCAGATGTTCTCATCAGATGTACACACGAGAAAAGAAGTACCAATACAACTGTTTCAATTTCACCTTTAACTATTCGCAAGGTTGGATTTCATATTCCTGCGATTGATAGCGAACAGGAATCAACAACGTATCAAATTGAAATAATTGAAAATGGAAGATTATTAGATAAAACTGAAATAGCGCTTCGAAACAGAAAGCCGAATCAAGTTCATAAAAGAACTTTTATTAGCAATATTGATGGCAGTGTGCAATACTTTGCAGTTAACCCCCCCGTAAATATAGATCCATTTAGAACCTATGCTTTAGTTTTAAGTTTGCATGGAGCAGGAGTAGAAGCCATAGGGCAGGCTGAAGCATATGCACAGAAAACTTGGGCTTACATTGTTGCGCCAACAAATCGAAGACCCTTTGGATTCGACTGGGAAGACTGGGGGAGGTTGGATGCTATGGAAGTTTTAGAAAGCGCTCAAAAAGAACTCCCTATAGATTCCTCCCAAACGTACCTGACCGGACACTCGATGGGAGGACACGGTGCATGGCATTTGGGCGTAACCTACCCTTCGAGATTCGCCGCAGTTGGTCCCAGTGCAGGCTGGATTAGTTTTTGGAGTTATGCAGGAGGAGCAAGAATCGAAGGTAAATCAGAAGTTCAACAAGTACTGCGTCTAAGCACAAATGACAGCGACACGCTTTCACTTGCTCAAAACCTAAGTTCGCTTGGTGTGTATATCCTGCACGGAGATGCGGATGATAACGTCCCTGTAGCGCAAGCAAGAACTATGGCTGAGAATCTCAAGCAGTTTCATAAAGACTGGGTGATCCACGAACAAATAGGGGCAGGACATTGGTGGGACTCCTCTGATGAACCTGGCGCTTATTGTGTGGATTGGCCACCGATGTTCGATTTCTTTTCGAAAAGAAGAATCCCGGAAATACGGCAAGTACGAAACGTGAGTTTCACAACTGCAAACCCGGGCATATCATCTGAATCTTTTTGGGCATGCATTTATTCGCAAATCGTTCCGTTAGAGTTTTCAAAAATAAACATTAATTACGACCCGCACAGAAATAGATTTATCGGCGACACTGAAAATGTTTATGTTCTACGTCTTCAAACCGGTTTCCTTCTATCAAAAAGAAATATAACACTTGTAATTGATGGACAACGGATAGAAAACATTAACCTATCTGAGGATAAACAATTTATTTGGTTAAAGTATTCTGGCAATAAATGGCAAATTATTTCTTACCCAAATGAAAACCTTAAAAATCCTCATCGAAATGGGATGCTCAAAGATGCCTTTCGAAATCAAATGGTATTTGTTTATTCCACAAAAGGCTCTCAGCAAGAAAACAATTGGAGCTATGCCAAAGCGAGATACGATGCAGAAACATTTTGGTATCGTGGCAATGGATCTATCAGTATCATTCGCGATATAGATTTTACAAACGAAAAATATGGAAAAAACAATCTCATAGTTTATGGAAACGCGGATGCTAACTCCTTATGGAAAACACTGCAAGATAAGTCACCAATAAAAGTGAACTCCGGTGCCATAAATTTTGCTGATGAAAAATTAATTCAAAATAAGTTAGGCGTTATGTACATTTTCCCAAGAATGAATAGCACAAGCACTATCACAGCCTTCATCGGCGGCACAGATTTAACGGGAATGAAGACCATAGAGAGAATGCCCATCTTTGTCTCTGGTGTCGCATACCCAGACTATCTTATCATGACGGACGATGCATTGAAAAACGGCATACCCAGTGTCTTAAAGGCGGGTTTTTTTGAAAACGACTGGACACTAAAGTTAAAATGATATGTATAATTTTTATTGTTTTTCTTAAACTTATGTTTTTTAAGATAAAAAATGTTTTTGCTGTTTTAAAATTTCATTGCTATAATGTTCCTATGAAGGCTTTCATCGCACCATGTCTTTTGCTTGGGCTTTTTAGCATCAACCCACAATCAGTCAAAGAAAATTCAAGAGGTGAGCAAAACTCACTATTCGCAGAACCTTTCCGTGTAAAGGCAGGTGATCAATACATTGATGTTGACATCGGACACGCTGCTCCACTATTTGTTGATTTCGATGGAGACGGGTTGGAAGACTTACTTGTTGGTCAGTTTGGTGAAGGCAAGTTAAGAATTTACAAAAATCATGGAACAAAAGGAAATCCAATTTTTAAAGATTTCGAATGGTTCAAAGCAGGTAGCGAACTTGGAACAGTTCCAAGCGGATGATGTGTAGGTTTCGGTCCACAGTTTGTGGATTTAGACGGTGATGGAATTAAAGACATTATTTCAGGTTCATGGCCAGGGGAAATTTACTTTTTCAAAGGAATACGGGGGGGTGCATTCGCAAAGGCAGAAACCCTCAAACATGAAGATGGTAAAAATATTAATGTAGGAAACGCGTCTGCAGTTGCCATCACGGATTGGAATGGGAACGGGAAACTTGATCTGGTTATCGGAACAATTGACGGAGATGTTTACTTCCTTCCACAAAGCGGTGCTCCAAGACTAACTTTCGGCAAGCAAGAACAAATTCGCGCAGGTGGTAAGCCAATAAACATTCACGATGGTGGACCTTTTATTTTTGATTGGGATGGTGACGGAATTGATGACCTCATTATCGGTAGTGACGACGGCTCGGTTACATTTTTTAAAGCCTCAAAATCAAATGGTAAAACCACCCTTGCTGAAGGTGTAGTTCTAATCGAACCATTGAAACGGGAAGAAGCATATTCCGGATTCAAAGTTGATCCAAAAACTAAAGGTTTAATAAACGGACGCTCAGGTTCACGCGCAAAAGTCTGCGTTGCAGATTGGAATAATGACGGAAAAATGGACTTAATCGTCGGAGATTTTTCATTCATACAACCAGAACCTAAAAATCTCACTCCTGAAGAAGAAAAAAAACGCGACGAAATTAAAAAACTTCTCAATGAAAGCCATTTAACATATGAGAAATTGTATGAAAAATACGAAAAACTCACGAAAGAAAAATTAGGCTATGGGGTAGACGACGAAAGCATAACAGAAGAAAAGTTAAATAAATTCTATGAAACTATGTTTGAAATGATGGAGCAGGATAAGGAATATCAAGAGTATATAGAGAAATATTCAGGGTTGTACGAAGAGCTATCAAAATATGAAGACCGACCAACTATGCATGGTTGGGTATGGGTCTATCTAAGAAAATAACAGGTTTATAGCGTAAATGCTCCTTGATATGATGTTTAATTGAAAGAGCCCTAATAGGCTCAATTCAAGGTAAAATCATTGAATCGAAGGGGTGTAGCTCAGCTGGTAGAGCAACGGTCTCCAAAACCGTAGGTCGCGGGTTCGAATCCTGTCGCCCCTGCCATCTGCTCTCATGATTTACCCGAGTACCCACTGTGTTAAACTGTAGCCTCCGTGAAAAAACTCGATTGCATTATTCGCACAAACAAGTTAGAGGCTGTCAAAGCCGCATTGGAAGAAGTGGGCATAGTAGGGATGACAACAGAACCGGTTCGAGGTCATGGCAGGCAACAAGGGCGTACTGAACTGTATCGAGGAAGCACTTATTCAATTAACCTGTTGCCAAAAGTTAGAATCGAGATTGTTGTTCGAGATGATCAGGTCGAGAAAGCCATCGAAGCGATAATGGACTCAGCCCACACAGGAGAAATCGGTGACGGAAAAATCTTTATTAGCGAAGTCTTGGATGCAGTCCGAATCCGCACGGGAGAGCGTGGCGAGTCAGCTCTTTAAAAATCAACTACAGGCACGTCAGAGCCGTTTCTTTGCTCGTGGTATACAAGCGCTAAGGAAATAGCCACACCTAATGCAAATGCTGCTACATGGAAACGGTCTACAAGCCACCACGTAACGGTGCTTGAAATTAACAAGAAAACAAGCAACACAAGAGGCACAAACGCAATAGACCTATGTAACGGGTTACGCAATTTTCCAAGTGCCCAAATATTTGCAACGACAAATGCAACGTAAACCAACATTATTCCCACAAATCCAACTAACCCCACAACCGCCAGAGGATACAACCACGAGTTATCCACAAAAGGCAAGGGAACATTCTCCCTATTATCCCAATCCCAGTCATATCCAAAAATTGTTCCCGGTCCATTTCCGAAAAGTGGATCTGAATATATAAAATATTCAGCCTGACGCAATAATCTTTGTCTGTCAACCAAACCCGGGTCGAACATTAATGCTTGCGGAGTAGATAATTCGACTCGTTTAACCGCTTTTTCAATAGACCGATTAAATGTGTCGGCAATATTGCCACCAATAGTTTGAATTATTAAAACGCTTACAACAATGCTCGTCAATATTGAAAGCATAGATTTTAATCTTGGAGCAGTTGGCAATATAAGAAAAATCAAAATAACACAAATAACGAATGCAAGATAATGAACACGACCTCTATCGAGAAGTATAATCATACTCCCCGAAAGAACTGCAAGTGCGGCACCATACCTCCAAAAAATATTCTTAGCGAACCCTAAAATAATCATGGCAACAAATGTTGCTGTTAAACCCATTCCAAGGAAGTTGGTTTTGACTGCGGTATCTCCCCAAGTTCTATTTGCAATACCGCCATAGTTTGTTCTTCGCAAAATATCCGTAAACACGCCAAACTCTGCAAAGCAAGACAGTAACCCCCCCACAATCACGGAAATAATGAAAAATAAAAACATTGGTTTCCAAATACGCCCACTCGTTAAACAGTAATAAGCAGGCCATGCCAATGTAAAATACAACCAGCCCACTGCCTGCACTAACGCTACGTCCTGTCGCTTCCACATAAAGAACGCTATCATGATGTAAACAATTGTGTAGACAGCAAGAATTGTGGGCAACCATAAAAGAATGGGGGGCCAGCGAGGTCCTTCTTTTTGCCCATACCAGTAAACAAGAGCACAAACTAATGCAAGGAATAAATAAACCTCGCCCGGACCAATCGCATTAAAAAAGCGCATTCCCAATGCAGGAGGCTTGCCATAAAAAATCGAATGCCCAAGAATCAAGCCGAAAATTAGAAGCCATTCGTGGTAACCCACCATTAAAGCAATAGTGAACATGCCCACTACGCTCATTGCGCTTGCCATCACGAAGCGCCCCTCAACTTCAAAGACAATTAAAAGACCGGTAACAATAATTAGTAAGCCCGCTAATACAAAAAACAGTGATGCAGCTCTTGTTCTTCCCTGCTGGCTTGAAAACAAGCCTTCAATAAACCGGGATATCCGTATTGTTGCCTGATAATAACTCATGTTTACTAAAATTTGAATTCAAATGATACACCATAACGGCTTAACACACAGCGATTTGAACTCATTGCACTGTATACTAACGCAGAATTATGGCTACAGTTTCTCATCACATCAAAGACGTTTCACTTGCCGACGAAGGACTTCGAAGAATCGAATGGGCGGAAAAGGATATGCCCGTTTTGAGGAGCATCAAGGCGAGATTTGCCCAAGAAAAACCCCTCACCGGACAGCGAGTTACAGCTTGTCTGCACGTTACCACGGAAACAGCAAACCTGCTTATAACGCTGAAAGCGGGAGGTGCTGAAGTAGCAATCTGTGCGAGCAACCCTCTGAGCACCCAAGACGACGTTGCCGCATCTCTTGCTGAACACCACGGAATAAGCGCATATTGCATAAAAGGCGAAGACCACGAAACCTACTACAGACACATTCATCAAGCCCTCGATTTCAGCCCAACCTTAACAATGGACGATGGCGCTGACACCGTCGGTACAGTACATAACGAACGACGGGAACTCATAGAAAGCATTATCGGCGGTACTGAAGAAACGACTACTGGTGTGATCAGACTGCGCTCTATGGCACAAGACGGCGTTCTCGCATATCCGATTATCGCGGTTAATGATGCCGACACGAAACACCTTTTCGATAACCGGTACGGAACCGGACAATCTACGATGGATGGCATCTTACGCGCGACAAATATCCTGCTGGCTGGGAGAACTGTTGTGGTGGCGGGATATGGCTGGTGTGGCAAAGGTGTGGCATCACGAGCACATGGATTGGGTGCTAATGTGATCATCACAGAAATTGACCCCACTAAGGCTCTCGAAGCTGTCATGGACGGTTATCGCGTAATGCCAATGGATGAAGCGGCAAGGGTTGGGGACTTGTTTGTTACTGTTACAGGCTGCAAAAACGTCATTACTGACAGACATTTCGAACTCATGAAAGACGGGGCAATCGTTGCAAATTCCGGACATTTCAACGCAGAGATAAATATACCGGCTTTAGAATCCATGGGCAGGAAACGTGAGGTTCGCACATTTGTAGAGGAATACACTATTTCAAGCGGTAAGAAAATCTATCTGTTAGGAGAAGGGCGCTTAATAAATCTTGCCGCTGCGGAAGGACACCCTGCAAGCGTCATGGATATGAGTTTTGCAAATCAGGCACTTTGTGCAGAATGGATGGTTAACAATGGGCGAAACTTGGAAAAAGGTGTTTATCCTGTTCCAAAAGAGATTGATAAAGAGGTAGCAAGGTTGAAACTTGAAACTCTGAATGTAAGAATTGATAAACTTACTCCTGAACAGGAAAAGTATCTTTCGAGTTGGGAGGAGGGCACGTAAGCCATAAGCACTCAAGAACAAGCACAAACAAAAAACAAACAAGTTCTTAGACAAAACGCAGGTTTAGTCAGTGCATTAGTCGGATTAGGGGTAGTGGTTTTTCTAAGCAGACTGCCATTTCTAACGCCCGGTTTTGGCACTGACAACGACGCATGGGAATTAGCCAAGTCAGCAAGACATATTGGCATTACAGGTGATTACGTTGCATCACGTTTTCCCGGATATCCTGTGCAAGAGTTTATCTCTGCATTGGGATGGCAGTTAGGTCCAATTTGGATTAACGGGTTAACAGCATTCTTTTCAACAATCGCGACACTCTTTTTTGCATTAAGCGCAAGAATACTTGGAGTACGGGAATATATCTGGATGTCCCTAGCGTTTGCTTTTATTCCAACTGTTTATATAAGCAGTCCCACCGGAATGGATTACATGTGGGCGATGGCGTTCTTGATGGGGAGTTTTTGTTTTGTTTTGATAAGAAAACCTCTTATTGCAGGAATATTTTTAGGAATTGCATGCGGATGCAGAATAACTTCTTGCGTTTTCTTTATTCCATTTGTTTTAATGCTAATGGTCCCACAGCAAGGATCAAACAGATGGAAAGATATCTTAGTTTTTACTTTATCTTCCGTTTTAATTGGGATTGCTTGTTACATTCCTGTAATGTTAAGATATCCAAATTTCGAATTTTTAAGTTATTACGAACCTTTTGGTGAAGGGCAACGAACTGTGGGTGTATTTCTCTCTGGTATTTTAAATCCCAGTTTGCCATATTCTCCGTTGTATATTTTAGGATTGTCAACAGTAGGTGTATGGGGAGTCATTGGTTTTACGGTTCTTTGTGTCACTTTCATCGTTTGGCTAATAAAGTTTTTAACAAAACAATCTCCATTAAAAGAACGTCGAGCAATTGATGTAAACCTTCCAAAAACTTACATTTTCGCTTGGATAGCAGCTCTTTTATTGGTTTTTATTCTTTTCTGGAGATTGCCGCACGATGAAGGATATTTAATTCCAGGCTTGCCGTTCGTATTATTGTTATTAGCTTATGTTTATGAGATTGGATTGATGAGATTGCTTTGTACTTCTTTAATTTTATCTTCATTTTTTATTGGTGTAGATGTGGCTCCTCCAAAAAAAGGCGTGTCTCCTGATTCGCGTTCATCTATACATAGGTTCATCAAATTAGGTAGAGAAACTTTTGTGATTGACTATTTAAGAGGACCTATGTTAATGGATTACGACAAAAGGGTTTCAACTGAAAGATTAGTACAAGAAACTTTAATTGAAATGAGATCATGGAATGAACCTACTTTGTTAATCGCAGGTTTGTTAGATAAGTTCATTCAGTATCACTACCACGAAGATGTTATGAAGTTAGATCCCAACATAAAAATAGTAGACAAACTATCAATGAACGAAGTTTTAGAACACCTCGAAAACGGATACAACGTTTATTATCTTCCAGATGCTCGAGAAAGGACGTTAAGAGCAGAAGAGTATGACTTAGAGGAGATAGGAGCAATGCCTAAACTCCAATAACTCGAAGTTCTTATGCTTAATGTCGAACTACTTGGAAAGAAATTCGGAAGAGAGTGGATATTCCGAAATGTTAGCTTTCACTTAAAAGAAAAGCAGTGCTTGGTAGTAACGGGTAAAAACGGCAGTGGTAAAACAACATTACTAAGAATCCTAACCGGCTTAGAAAACTCTTCTGAAGGAATTGTGCAATTGAACTTAGAAGATTCCAGAAAAGAAATTGGTTTTTCCTCTCCTGACCTAAGGCTTTATGGAACATTAACGGGAATGGAGCATCTTTCATTATCACAAAAATTAAGAGGAGAAACTCCAAAACAAGGCAAAAATGAAGTTTTGTTAGAATTGTTTGGTTTAAAACAACATGCTCACAAACTTGTGTCTGCATACAGTACCGGAATGCGAGCAAGATTAAAATTAGCAATTGCAACAGAATCCAAAAGAAATCTACTCATTCTAGACGAACCATTTTCAAATCTCGATGAAGAAGGTTGTGAGATATTGCAAAACATCATTCAACAGCAAAAGTCTCATGGGATGCTCATATTCTCTACAAACAACCCCGGTGAGATTAAATTCGGAGATTATGAACTCAATTTGGCGTGAAGTCATTGCTGTTATCTGGAAGGATGTTATCTCTGATTGGAGACAAAAAAACAGTCTGCTTACTACATTTCTTTTTTCGTTTTCTGTTACGGTTGCATTAGGGTTAACTACAACAAAAGATATCGTCAGTCCAACGTTAGCTGCAGGTCTTCTTTGGATTGCTTTTCTATTCGCTTCAATTACATCAGCGACACGTTCATTTCTTTCGGAAGAAGAAACAGGTACAGGTGATTTATTGAGAGTTTTAAGTTCTCCCGTATCTGTTTTTATCGGCAAGTGTCTTTATCATTTCGTTTTGTTGTTTTTTACTCTATGCATTGTCACAGGCCTATTTGTTCTTTTCTCAGGTGTTAGTGTGAAAGAGTTTGTGTTGTTTTTTGCTGTTCTCATCTCGTCCAGTCTCGCCCTTTCTTCAGGTATCGTTTTTTGCAGTGCACTTGCATCAAAATCCTCAGGCAGGTTTGCATTGGCAGGGGTAATATCTATTCCGACGTTGATATGGATTCTGGCACCCGGTATTACTGCACTAAGAATCTCGTTCGGTGCACCAACCTCCGGAGGGCTTGAATCCGTACTTGCAATTTTAGGTATGGGAATCGCATACCTGGCATTGGGAATACTTTTATTCCCACATTTTTGGAAGCAATGATTATTAGAATATTTCTTTTACTCGCAGGAACAGGAGTTACAGTTGCTTACTTCCTAACTCCGCCTGCAAAAGGTTTTGCCAAACCGGATTTGGCAAAAATTCTTTTTTTCCATGTTCCGCCTGCCATGCTTTGCAGTGTATTTTTTCTATGGGGAGCAGTGATGGGTGCAAGGTATTTGGTAACAAAAAATATCACATTTGATCACCGAAGTTTAGCTGCAATAGAAATTGGTTTTATTTTATGTGTGCTGGCAACATTAACAGGCATGATTTTTGCTAAAGCACAATGGGGGGCATTTTGGGAATGGGATCCAAGACAAACTTCGATCCTCATTCAACTCATGATCTATGCGTCATATTTCGCTTTGCGCCATGGCTTTGATGACAGAGAAAGAATGAGCAAGGTGTCTGCCTCTTTCGCAATTTTTGCTTTTGCAAGCGTGCCGTTTCTAATATGGGCATTACCTCGTATCCCGGCAATTGCAAACATGTCAAAGCACGCCGGAGCGAACCAAGCAGTAATAGGGGGAGGATTAGATAGCACATACCGATTGACGTTCTATCTTAGTCTTGTTGTCATTTTTCTGGCGTTTTCGTATGCTTATCAATTAAGAGCGCGACAAGCAGATGAATCATATCAAAAGGAGTTAGAGCATGAACGAGACTCTGATGCTGGTACTTCCACCGGTACTCGTGTGGTCGAGCCTGTTAGTTTACATACTAACGATTGAAAAAAAAAGAAAAAGCAATTAACAAGTAAAACTGACAGTTACTTTATATAACCTGTTATTCGTTTGAGGATGTTTTAAATCACTTCTTGGAATATAACCCCTAACAACATTTTGTTGATTAGAGGAGTGTAATGGGTAGGGTAATTCATTTTGTAGAATTTGGAAGTGTTCAAGCATGTCAAGACGACTCATCCATTGTCTCCCCTCCCTTGGGCTCATCTTTAATTGTTGCGGTTTATAACAAAACTAAAAAAACCGGGGGGATTGCACATATCCCTGTTCCTGTTAACTGGAATGTAAATCTCCAAGATGGGATTCACATAGTCCATCCCTTACAAACACTCTTATCCTTATTAAAGGAAATCTGCAATCTCAATGAATGCGAGTTTTTCTTTGCATGTGGAGAAAGTAACTTTTTCTCACAGTCTGCAGATGAATTTGTTAGTGCATTACAAGAAGATGCGAAAAAACATATATTTTACATTCTCAAAAACAATCAGATAAACTTGGATTTTTCAGGCATCAATTGGATAAAATGTGAAATTTGTGTTTTACGATTGAGTGATGGATTATTCTATAAAACAACACCTGATGAAATCAATACTTTAAATATTCATGAGCAACAAAAGGCAGCATAAAATGGAAGAAAAGTTTGCAAAAATTAAAGCACTTTTAGAAAAATCAACTGAGATTCCCACATTATCTAAATCGGTCTTAGAACTGTTGTCTGCGCTAAATAATCCAAACGTAAACTTAGAAGAGATAGCAAGAATCGTAAATAGTGACTATGCATTAGCCACAAGAATAATAAACTTTGCCAACTCTCCATATTACGGCTTACAAGGAAACATTAAAACCACAAGAGACGCGATTACGCTCTTAGGGGTAAACATGATTAAAAACCTTGCAATGTTGGTATTAGCGTCTTCATGTTTTGAAAACGAGAATAATAACAGAAACATCTATACATCTCCTTGGATGTATGCCATTTGTGTTGCTGTAATTAGTGAAACAATAGCAGAAGCGTGCGAAACGAAAAATAAAGAATTGGCCTTCACAGCCGGATTACTGCACGATATCGGAGAATCAGGATTACAATCAATCACAAATCAACGAAACAGCAAAGCCGTTCGAATGTCGAGTTATACAAAATATCCGATCAATCGTTTACAGGATTTCATGTTCGGATTTAATCACTGTGACGTGGGGTATGTCCTCGCTAAAAAATGGCTGTTGCCAAATGAGCTGCAGGAAGTTATTAGATATCATCACGACCCAACTCTGTGTCCAGTGGATAACAATCTTGTAGATATTGTCCATACTGCTACTGTTTTTTGTTCAATGTATGGCATTAGCCCGTATGAACTGCAAACCACCATTCCTTTACACACAAAATCATTCGAAGCACTCGGCTTGAATTCTAAAACCCTTATGAGTTATGTAGGAAGAAGGGTCATGCACAAATTGGATAATGCAAAATTCTTGCTCCAAGCCGCTTAATCAGTCTTTTAGAAGGTATAATTTCACCTTAGTGAAGAATCAGGCAAAACCAAAACAGCCGAGGTCTATTTGGCTGAATACCTATTTTCTTTTTGGTCTCATCATGGCGGTAATCGGCATCATCGGTTTATTCAAAGGTGCGAATTACATCGCCGATCCGGGGCAACCTAAAACACCTATACTCCCTTGGTTGTATTTGGGTGCGGCGATTTTGTTTATTGTTAACGGCATGATGAGCCATAGAACTTATATCAAAGATTTTGAATATCATCAGAAGGAGCGTAAAGATGCCTAAATGCGTTTGCGGGAAAACACTTGACAAACTGCCGAACTGGCTTGAAGGTGTAAATGTTCAATTCCGTTGTAACAACTGTCCCCAAGGCGGACCTGTACCCCTTAACCTCACTCTCGCAGCATTTGCAGAAGAGGATGAGGAAACTAAGGAATTGACGGACATTGAAGAAGAGGACGAACTCGAAGAACAGGTAGAAGTTGAAGACGCTATCGAAACACTTGAGGAAGAGCCTTTAGACTAAGCAGCGTGTTTGGCACGAGACATCAGCACCGAAGAGCCTAAACTCTCGCTTACCATTAAAATCTGGGTTGGGAGAATACCGTCTGGGTTAGCCTTTCTTAAAGTCTGATAAATGTCTGTCGGGGTGAGGTGTGTGTCCATGGTTACGGTTACTAAGCAAACAACAGCCCAAACATCGTTTGAGCAGTCTTTACATCTAATTTCTGCCTTGTTTATCCCTCGTATGGATAGAAGAGCCTGTTGCAGTTGATGGATTTCGCCCTCTGTTGGCTTTTTGGCTTGTTTTGTCACCTTAATAGGGATTGTCGGGCTATACGTTCAAATTTGAAGGGTTTTTTAAGTAAATCTCAAGGGCTTGTTGGTACTGCATAAGGTTATCCACGTCAGCACCGAGCGAAGGATCTTCCGTAATGACTGCCTTGGCCGTATCACCCAATTTTTTAGAAATGATTGACTCGATAAGTCGCAAGGAGAGTTGCCCGGGGAAAAAGGGACTTATTAGAACACGAAACAAAAAGCCCACTCCAATAAAACTCGCCAATTTCAAAGGTTTCTTTCTTGCAGCATATGCTTGTTCAATAACGGGAAATATTTTTTGGAATCTACTGTTTAAAATTAACGCGGCATTTCCCCCCGTAAAAGTTCCTTCCTTTAGTTTTAAAGAAGTCCTTCTCATATTGGGAAATGCGTTTTTGCAATTTTCGAGCGGGATGATAGGCCAATTCAAACATGCATTTTCATCACATTTATTAATGAATTCTGTAATTGCTTGTGGTGTAAGAAATGGAAGATCGCAAGTAATAATAAGAATCTTCTCTGAATTACACTTTTCAATACCGTTTTTAATACTCTCTAAAAAAGTCGTGCCCGAGTTTACAGAAATGGAGTCCTTTGTCTGATTGCCCACACAGATAATTTTTTCTGAAATATTTGCATTAACAATCGCTTCTTCGACAATTTCAATAACTCTTTTATCTCCAAAAAGCAAATCTGCTTTGTTTTCGCAACCGTATTTTGATTTTAACTCATTATCGCATTTACCTCCTGCAAGTATCACGCAATCCATTGAATCTCCTCCACAGAGTTTATTGTTTTACCGACCCAGCAAAACGAAACTTCAGGTGCAAGTTTTTTGTATGCTTCTTTTGAGTCTGCATCAGAGTTAAACTCGGCTATGACTGCAGAGCCGCTTCCACAGAGAACAACATTTTTAGAGCCTAATTCTTTCATGTTTTCCATTATTCTTTTAGAATCATCAGGAGCGATCATGTCAAAATCATTCTGCCAGACTGACAAATCATCCGGAAATTCTTTCAGATGTAGTTTATCAATGGAATGATATGCGTTTTTAGTTTCAACACCGATTTCCGGTTTTGCCACTACTACATTTGTTGTTTTTAATTTTTCAATAGGGTGCACTTTTTCTCCGATGCATTCTGCTTTCGCAGTCGGCACTCTTAAAACAAAAAATGGCACATCTGCTCCAATCGAAGAACCGATGTTCAAAAGATCCTTAACCTCTAACGGGAAATTTAAAAGTGTGTTAATAGCGTATAGAAAAGCTCCTGCATTACTACTACCCCCCCCCAAGCCTGCTTGAACAGGGATGTTCTTTTGTATTTCAATTTTTAGTGGAGGTACATGGATATACTCTTCTAAAAACATGAGAGATTTGTGAATTAGGTTATCACTGATGTTTAAACCGGGGATATCGCAAATAATCTCTGTTTTTTCTGCAAGTGTGATCTTGATAACGTCATGCAATTCTAACAGTGACAATATAATGCGAACTTCATGATATCCATCCGGTCGAATGTTCCCTACCGACAAAAAAGGGTTGAATTTTGCGTAAGATTTAATGGTTAAACCTTTCATAGAATTGCATTCAGGAAAATAATATTAGCCGCGATTGTTCCTATGAGCAAACTAATTCCACTGTATATTTTCTTTTTCCTTATGGCTTCGATAGAGATGATGTAATTTAAAATTAACGGCATTGACAAGATAATCCAGATGGCAATTATTTTGTTTTCTACTGTTAACGCAGTTATGAGCGAGGCAATTAATCCTAATACTATCATCATAGAAAGAATGAGTTTTACATTGAAGTTTATCGTTTGCATTATGCACCCCCCCTGTTGAGCGCCTTGCTGATTAACAACGCAGAATTAGCAACGAGAATAAGAGCAAAAGTATATTTCAAGATATTGCCTTTGATGAGTTGAGCAGTTCTTGCACCGATTATCGCACCGATTACCGCACCCAATGATGTCCAAACAGCGAGGTTTGCATCCATTTGCCCCACAGCAATGTAATATGACGCCCCTGTTGTAGCCGTTAACCCAATCAAGAAAGCGCTGGTAGCAGTTGCAATACGAATATCTCTACCAAGAAGTAATGCAATGACCGGAACAAAAATTAATCCCCCCCCTATTCCCAAAAGTGCGCTAAGAAAGCCGCCACATATCAACGCTCCAACAGCGTATACCCATTTTTCGTGGAACACTTTTCCTACTGGCAACTCTTTTGGTTTTGCAGTTAATTGCCATGCAACATAGAGCAAAAATACTCCGAATAAAAATCTCATCATGTTGGGATCAAGCAATTTTCCTATCCAAGCACCAATTAATGCACCGATTACCGTAGGAAACTGTAAAAATCCTATTTTTTCAAATTCTACTAAATCGCTTCGAAAATTAACCAAGTTTGCGCCTAAACTCGTAATGCAAACAGCAACCAACGCTGCTGAACGTGCTTTTTCTACATCCACTCCCAAAAAGTTGACAAAGATTGGAACAATAATTACACCGCCACCGATTCCGAACATTGCTCCGAAACCGCATGCAACCAACGCAACACCGAGAATTAGAAAAATTTCGTTCATTTCAAATCAGTGCTTTCTCAAAGCAAAAAGAATTAAGATTATGACGACAAAGAAAAGTAAATGTGAAGAATAGTAATTTTGAGGAGCAAGGCATTAAGGAATTTTTAAAAGTGTCTCGTCAAACTTTGCTTTCAGATCTTTTGCTTTTTGGTCGTAAGCCTCCTTGTCCTGCCAGGTCTCTTTCGGGTTAAGTACATCGTCGGGAACATCCGGACAAGAAACTGGCACATCGAAGCCAAAAATGGGATCTTTACGATATTCCACATTGTTCAACTTCCCTGAAAATGCTGCTCTGATTAACGATCTTGTGTTTTGAAGGCTCATTCTATTCCCTACTCCATAGGGTCCTCCCGTCCAGCCTGTGTTTACCAGCCAAACGTTTACGTTGTGTTTTTTAATTTTTTCACCCAACATTTTTGAATACACATGAGGTTTCAAAGGTAAAAACGGAGATCCGAAACATGTACTAAAAGTGAGTTGCGGCTCTGTGATTCCTGCTTCTGTTCCTGCAACCTTTGCGGTGTATCCGAGCAGGAACTGTTCCATCGCCTGCTCCTCGTTAAGCCTGCTAAGGGGGGGGAGAACGCCCCACGCATCACAAGTAAGAAAACAGATGTTTTTAGGATGTCCACCTACACTGGGTATGACGGCGTTTTCAATGTACTCCACAGGATAACTGCATCTGGTGTTTTCGGTGATAGACGCATCATCATAGTCTGGATATCTATCTTCTTTTAAGACGACATTTTCCAAAACCGATCCGAATCTAATAGCATTATAAATTTCAGGTTCTTTTTCTTTTGAGAGGTGGATACATTTTGCGTAGCACCCCCCCTCAAAATTAAAAATACCTTCTTCTGACCATCCGTGTTCATCATCGCCAATTAATTTCCTTTCTGGGTCTGCACTTAGCGTTGTTTTACCCGTGCCGCTTAGCCCAAAAAACAATGCAGTATCACCATCCGGTCCTATGTTTGCAGAGCAATGCATGCTCAAAACATTTTGCAAAGGAAGCAGATAATTGAGGATTGTGAAGATTGATTTTTTCATTTCACCTGCATAATGTGTTCCTCCAATCATCACTAATTTTTGAGCAAAGTTCAACAAAATAAACGCTTCGCTTCGTGTACCATCCACACTCGGCTCCGCCTGCATTTCCGGAACGTTTATGACTGTCCAATCAGGGGTGTAATTTTCTAACTCTTGTTTTGTGGGGCGAATCAGTAAAGTTTTGATAAAAAGAGCGTGCCATGCTTTTTGTGTAATGAATCTCGCTCGGATTCTGTATCTTTCATCCGCACAAGCGAAAGTATCCGTAACAAATAGCTCTTTTCCTCTGATGAAGTGATTGATTTTTTGCTTAAGTGAATCGAATCTATCTGCATCAAATCTTGCGTTGTTGTCCCACCAGATATGCATTTCGCTTTCGGGTTCGGACACAACATGCTTATCCTTCGGTGTTCTGCCGGTATATTTTCCGGTTTTCGTAACAAGTGCCCCGTTTGCGGCAAGCATGCCTTCGCCACGGCGGATGGCTTGTTCGACGAGCTCAGCAGTAGGTAGGTTGATGTATAGGGCTTGAGAGGCTGATAAATCAAAATGCTCTGAGGATGTGTTAATCGTGGTAGCCAAAATTTTTACTCCTGATGTACGGGCTAAAGTCCCGATTTTCAAATTTAAGTTTACCTTTTCTTCCTTTCACGGCTGTATAAAGTGTGGAAAAACTTATTAGGTCATTCGTCAATTCAACAGAGGCAGGTACTCGAAGGAAGGTTACTATGAAAAGATCTTTAATTAGCATACTGCTCGCAGCGTTGCTGTTCCCCATAGCAAGTTCAGCGAAAGCCGATGTGAGCATCACTGCTCTGATGTCTAAGCACAAAGTGAGCTGGACTGAGGCTATTGGTGCGGCTTTACTCGCTGACGCGTTAGGTTTAGATGCCACTTTTGTAGTTTCAACAGGAAGAAGAATGGGTGTTTCGGTTTACGATTTGGCACCTGCGATAGTCATTCATCAGCACAGCGGACGTGATATCGCCTACATCTGGGAGATGAACAAGAAGAAGAAAAAAGGATGGGGAGTCATTGCTCATGAACTCGGCATCCATCCCGGAGTTTTCAACAAGAACCGTCAATGGTTGATGAGTGCGAGAGACGACGAGTTTATGTCCGCGATTTGGATTCACTCGATGCATCGGGCAACTGGGTTTCCGGTCAACACTATTTCTGCATGGAGAGCACGTGGTTTGGATTGGCCTGGGACTGTGGCAACAGTTCACATAGCACATGCCACGAAGCAGCCTGCACCGGTTGTTATCACACAGTGGCAACGAACACGCGACTGGAACAAGGTGCGAGGACACTTCGGGTTGCCAGCGGATTTAAAGCCCGGACATGTAATACAAAAATTGCCGGGTAACCAAAAGCCTCCCGCAGTCGCCGGAAAAGGCGGGAAACTACCTCCCGGTAAAGCGGGCGACAAAGCAAAAGATAAAGGTAAAGGTAAAAGAAGATAAGCCTGTAAGTTAGGAAAAAGCATAAAGCCGTTCCTTTGGAACGGTTTTATGCTTTTTGTCATACTTTAAGACATTGAGAGGTATGAATGAAGACAAATGCGAAGAAAACTTCGGTACAGCAAAACAAGAAAACTATCAACTATAAAAGCGTTGAGGAGAAAACCGGAAAATCATGGGAAAAGTGGTTTGCCATTTT
>CAZSPF010000004.1:29793-34625 GCA_964608695.1 uncultured Fimbriimonadales bacterium
TGGCGTGTTGCCTATCCTCCTTGGCCTGGGTTACATGTCCGGGTTGGTGGTGTCAAACAATCACCGTTGAATATGAAAAAGCGAAGGGTTTGCGAGTGTTAAATCAAACATGCACGGGTGATTTTGCTGTTTCTGTGAGTAAGACAATTTCGACTTCCCTCCCCCATGCATATCAAGCATGGATGGATAACGAGTTAAGGAAAAAGTGGTTGGGAAATCGAAAAATAACTATTCGTAAAGCGAACGAAAATAAAAACATAAGAATTTCTTGGGATGAAGACTCTACGAACATGGAAGCACGTTTTTACGAAAAGGGTAATGGGAAATGTCAGGTAGTTGCCGATCACAGAAAACTATCGAGTACGGATGATGTAGAAAATAAAAGAGCGTTTTGGAATAACGCTCTTGAGAAATTAAAGGTACTTCTTGAGAAGTAGTTATTTCGAATCTTTAGCTTTGTTAACTGCTTTTGCGAGCCGAGATTTTCTTCTTGCGGCTTGATTCTTGTGTATGATTCCTCTTTCCGCAGCTTTGTCTAACATTTTGACTGCATTTCGAAGTTTCTCTTCGGCGTTTTCTTGCCCTGCGGATTGCTTAGCGGAGCGTACGTAAGTTTTCAAAGCGGATTTTACGCTTTGATTACTTAGTCTTCTCTTCTCACTTTTTCTAAGATTCTTTTTTGCTGAACGTGTATTTGGCATATTGTTATCCTATTTTGACTTGTTTAATGGAAATTTTACAATGATTGGCCTTCCGTGTGTCTTGCGAATTTTTGTTTTGTTTTGTCGAAGCCTTGTGCAACCTTCTTGTTATCGAAGTGCCACAACGGAGAGCCTGATCGCTGATAGAAGCAATGATAACCTGAGAGTATTGAGGCTACCAGCCTTCTGGTTGTTCTACGCACTACGTTTGTTTCTGCAAGCACAGTAAGGAAATCTGCACCTTTTGAATGCTTGCTGAGAACTTCCATGATGATTTCGTAAGTTGATAGTTCACTGGCACGTCCTGCGAGGTCGCGCAATTCTTCCATTCTTTCTGAAGGGATGTAGAGCAAGGTGTCTACTTCATCTTGCCACCGAAATTCAAACACATTGGGCAGCGCAGTTTTAGTTAGAGTGAATACTGCTCCACTTTCTGTGGGCTGTTCAAACCACCAATCCAACAGATTGTAGAGGAGCCTTGCTTCATGATTTACCCAAACGTTAATTTGTCTGTTATTTTCGTCAACGAAAACTAATTCCTGAATCTTTGGTTCTTCGCTTAGCCAGCCAGTTGGGAATTGACACATAGGGAATGTGCCAATTTCTCGATGCAACGATTTTAATACAAGACGAATCGAGTCAGGTTGTTTCTTTTGTACGGGCAACGGGTCTTCATCCAGTACATCCATCGCTAGTGGAAGTGCCATCTCTTTACGCAAGGCACTTGTAAATCCATCATCGGAAAGCTCCACGTCAATGAGTTGACCATCTTCATCTCGATATTCACTTATTGGAAATTGGAAAAACTCAGGAACCATGTAAATGTATTCTGGTGCGGAATCAGGTCGTCTAAATCTGTCTCCGCCAACCCACCAAACGAGTCCTGAATTTTTTAAAGCGTTTACTGCGTTTGCCAGATCTTCCGGATAGGTTCTATCCATCGGAGTGAGGTCATATTTTTCGTGAAGGAAATTCGAAATGCTCAATGAAATCGTTGAGTTATTTACAGCGTCTGCCATCTCAGCAATTTCTGCAGCGCCAAACTCCAAAGGTGCAGCTTCTTCGATTTCAACTATTGGCTGTAATCCTTCTGCTTCTTTGATAGCAGTTTTTAGCCAACTGTTTGCTTGTGTTTTGGGATACAACATACCGTCCGAACCATATACTGCATCGCAGTTTGTTAAGAGTTCATCAAAGAGTTCAACAGAGTTGTAAAGCATAGGTGTATAAGGTTCTGGCGGATTTAATTGTCTCCAAGCATAGAATCCGATAATTTTTATTGGTAATGGTAAATTCTTGGTAATCTCCTTGATAATTTTTTCTGTATTAAAGAAATCTATTTTCTTAAGAAATGAATATTCTTTAATTTCATTTTCATCTAAATCGTTTATGTAAATTGCACGTTCGGGTGACTCATCATACGCTTGAAATAGCCATTCTCTTAACCCAGCAATGCCGGACTGAGTTGCGAAGAGTTTCGGGTCGGCGTTTAAAATATCATTAATACTTTCTTTAATCCGAATGGGGTTTTTTCCACGTGCAAGAATTATTTCTGACTCCACATCTTCTACATGCATTGGCCCAGCATATTCGAGCATTAACCTGATGTGTTCGTTAACAGGCGCTTCCATTGCTTCTATTCGTGCTTTCGGATGCCAGCGGCGATCGTGGTACACATACTTATCAGGATTTGTTGCGAGCAGTTGTTTAAGTTGTTCAAGGCTAATTCCGTATTCTGCAACTTCAAGTGCCAACTCGCCCAAGCGGATAGTATTAGCTACTCTCGTAAGGGCTGATAAGACAATACGGTCTGCGTAATCACGCGCAAGCTGACGGTTAGTTTTTCTTTTACGGGATGCTACTGCCAAATTGTGAAGTCCTCACTGTAAGATAGTTTACAAACGTCAATTATGGCATATATCGAGTCGACTTAGCGCATACATTCCACGGGGTCTTTGAGAGACGCCCTAATCGCTGGTAGGAGTCCAAAAACACACCCTACACCGATGCTAATTGAGAACCCGAGAAGTATTACAGGAAATGTGAGCGTGGCGCTGATTGGAGTGTAGGTTTCTAATAGAAGTATTGCAACACGCGTTGCGATTAGCCCCAAAATTCCTCCGGAGGATGTGAGGATGACCGCTTCCATTAAAAAGTGCTTGAAGATGTGAAAACGTGTTGCTCCGACAGTTTTCCTTAAGCCAATTTCGGGTTTTCGTTCGTTTACATTCATGAGCATGACCGCCATGATTCCCACACCTCCCACAACGAGGGCAATGGCGGAAATTCCTACTACGAGATACGTGAGCAGATTTAGCACGTTAAAGATGGCTTTAAGAAGTTCTTCCTGTGTTAAAACTGTGAAGTTTTTCACCCCGTTTTGTGTTTTAAGAACGCTGTTTTCAATGCGAGACTTGATGACATTTGGTTCAATGGCTGGGTCTGTTTGAACCCAGATTCTGTGTATTTGTTCCTGTCCAGTGGCTTCTGCCGCCGCATCAAAGGGCAGGTAAACGATATTTGCGATGAATTGTCCGCCAGAGAGAAAACTGGCGTCCTCCTTTGCCTTGAGGACTCCCACTATTACGTAGGAGACACCGTTTATTTCAATTTCCTTGCCTAAACCGCTTTCCTCTGTGCCAAAAAGCTGATTTTTACGTCTTTGCCCAATAACGGCTTCGTAACGATTCCCTTGTGTAAACCCTTGCCCTTGAATGTATTCGTGCCTGCCCATTTTGAGCCACTCCGGGTCACACGCAATCCAAAGTCCTCCTGCAGTAGTAGAGCCTGAAGTTAACCCACCACCGATAAACATCCATTTGGCAGTATTTCTGACACCGTCCACTTGTTTTAACCCAAGAACATCTTGTCTTGTAAGCGGGCTGACCCCAATTGAGCCTCCGCCTGAGGTGAAGTCATCCTCGTTGAAAATGCCTGGGAGCACGACAATGAGGTTGCTTCCTAAATCCTCAACCTGACTTCTCACGCTATCTTTTACGCTTGTTGAGATAGAAACAAGGAGCATCACAGCCATTGTCCCGACCATAATGCCGATTGCGCTCAGGATTGAGCGTGTGAGGTTTTCACGGACAGATTTAAGGGCTTCAAAGAAAGTGGTGAGCATCAGTTCGGCTATTCTACGTTTTCAGATGGTAGATTTTTTCAGATTTAACAATTTAGGAAGAAGGAGTTTCGTGTTTATGCAGAGAATCAATACCAAGTAATTTTGCTTGTTTTCTCATATTAAGCATGGAATAAATAGGAATGAACCGAAAAAATCTGTTTTTTTGTTAACAAAAGTCCGAAAAAACAATTGGATCGAGTTCACCTTCCTTTTGGGGGTTTGCGGGCTTTGCTCTCCTTTCACCGCAAACCTCCTTTTTTACTTTGTTATAAACCACCTTTTGCCCTCTTTGCCTTGATGAAAGTGTCAATTTCTACGGGTTTCAAGATACGGACTTGTGGTCTGGCGTCTGTGAGGAAGCGCTCGTAGTCTTTTTCGTCGAGCAATCCTTCAGTGACGAACTCTTCGAAAATTGACCTTAGGACTGTGCCTTCACTTGGCGGAGTGGGAAAGGCATCGAGCCAGAGACCTGGTCCTTGTCGTGTTTCGTATGCAACAGCGGCGACGTAGGCTTCTCCGGTCAGTTGAGCGAGATGCTCTAACGATGCTTCCGTGACCCATGAACCCTTCTTAGCCATGATTCCTTTTGATTCAAGCTCTTTTTTAGCAGTTTGCTCGTCACCCACCACATAGGATATGATTTGAATACCTTTTTCGGGGTTTGCATAAGAAAGGTGCACGGAGTCATCCATGACCTTGTAATACACACACGGTCCTTCATCACAGCCATACCGTTTCACGGATTCGACAAATTCGGCGAAGTCAACAACAAGTGTCATATGAATAGTTTATCTCATGATTTGAATATCTGAGTTCACATTTTGCGATTATAGGGAGTTAAAATAAATCATGAGCCGAAAGGCACACATTCAGAAACAATTATTGCGAACAATTTTGTTCTTAAACCATAAGGTTTTGTTTGGTTTGTTTTTGTTATTTTTGTTTTCTCCTTGTTTTTCACAAAAACCGGTTAATCCAAATTATTCTGAAATATTTAGATTCATTCA
>CAZSPF010000004.1:34657-35492 GCA_964608695.1 uncultured Fimbriimonadales bacterium
ATACGGTTATTTTCGGGTTCGAACAGATTAGGCGTACCCCCTAAAGAGCTGATAGAATATTTGTGTTCTGATTCTGCATTGGGCATGCATGGTGAAGTTAAAAAAGAGTTTTTTAATATGATCATTCCCGATCCGCAATCCATTGCACAATTACAGATTGGTAATGATGTTATTGATTTACTTCCGCTATGGCCAAACGGAGTAAGGACTTCGACCTGTTCATTAGAAGGAACTTTGATTTATGGCGGCAAAGGAAATGTTTATGAGTTAGACGGAAAAATCGTAAAAGATTCTATTGTTGTATTGGATTCTGACTGCGAGTTTCGTTGGAAAAATGCGGCAAGGCTTGGTGCAAAGGCGATAATCTTTATTGCGAAGAACAGAGTTAAGCGCTTACAATCCGAATACCTTTGGACTGATATTCCGCTTGATGTTCCGCGTTTTTATGTTTCCGGTAATGCGATTGAGAAAGTGTTGAGCCTTGTTAATGAAAAGGTTACTGTAAATTGTAAGCAAGATTGGGTTGATGTTCAAGGCGTGAATTTAGTTTTGCAGATAAACGGAACAGATGCGAAACTTAATGAGCAGCCGATATTAATAGGTGCATTTATGGACAGCGGGAGTTTCGTCCCTGCGCTTTCTTCTGGTGCGGATCAAGCAAGCGGTTTAGCAGGGTTATTAGAGATTTGCAGATATTTAAAACGATACCCCCCCCGAAGGAAAGTGATTTTCTTAGTGACTTCCGGTCATTTTCAGGCAATGCAAGGCATGCGTCATTTTATTGAGAACAGGTTTGAAGATAATTGGAAAATCACAAATTATAAGCAGCCTCATT
>CAZSPF010000004.1:35529-38615 GCA_964608695.1 uncultured Fimbriimonadales bacterium
TAGCACTCAAAACTCAGTTATATGCGCACAAGCGTTCGGTTGGTTTGTAGATTACAGGATTGAGAATATTTTAAGCGAAATGGCAGTTGCGCGCTTTCTACGTGACAGGGTAGACGAGATTGCAAAAATGTTTCAAACACAACCTCGTCATCTATTTTTCGATGGTGTAAACAATCCGGACGGTCGAAACTGGAAGGCTACAGTTCCCACAAGGTTTGCGCATTCAGGTGAGTTGGCAAATCTTGCTGGATTGGAAGCGATTTCTTTTATCACTTCAGAAGACGGAAGGCATTTTCAAGATACTCCATATGATGTTTTTGAAAATGTGAATATCGAAAACGTTGTTAAGCAAACACAGTTAGCAACGAGTTTAATTTATCATTTAGTAAACGATTCCGATAACGAATCTGCGTATGGAACTCGTGCTGTGCCGTACCGAATTGGCAGCAATATGAATCGTATGTCTTTGATGGCAGGTTTTGGTTCTGTATCAGGTCAGGTTTTGTCATACGATAGGTCTGTTGCATTTTTGCCTAACATTCCCATGCAAAATGCACTTGTTTCCATGAGAAACCGATATCGGAGTTACGGGGGGGTGCGTGGGTTATACGTTGTGAAAACGGAAGGTGAAGACGCAAGATATTCCCTTTACGGTGTTCCTGTTGTAACATCATACATTCCGATTGATAGAACTCCTGTTGAAATTTGGGGGTATGTGCTTGACGAGGGGGGGGAAATACAATACACACTTGACTTTCAAGAGCAATATGAGTTTAGGTTTCCTACGTATTTTTACATGAACACAAGTTTTCGTGAGGTTCCGATTGTTGTTTTTTCTTGTGTGTCTTGGAACATTTTTGGTTGTATCGATCCTTTGTTGTTACAACCATTAACTTATCTTGATGTTTTAGATGCAAAAAATAACGGGATGCCGAGGGCATTTTCGATGCAATATCCCACAAGAGATTATCGATCCAGAAACACTCCCATTGGTGATGATTCCGCAGTGGTTTTTGGGCTTGATAAAGATAAAGTGAAGATCCTTGCTTATGCAGTTAATGGAGAAGCAAGGATTGCATTAACAAACGCAAATGCCGAGAACCATGAAGGGAGTGGATTTGAATTAAGTGCTGATAATAAACCGTTTTTTTTGACTTCACTTCAAACTGCAAAAGATATTTCCACCATTAATGCTTTTCGCATTAGACAATTGAATCGTCATGGCATTGTAAATGCAGGAGTTGAAGCATTACACAAGAAAGCGTTAGAGAAAATTAAGCAATCTGAGGAGTCGCTCGTTAGTTTAAATTACACCGATGCAGAAAGACAGGCTCAACAGGCGTGGGGATATGCATTGCGTGTACATCCCGTACTTCTTGGTATACATAAAGATGTTTTGAACGCGCTTATTTTTTATCTTTTTCTTCTCATTCCGTTTGCTTATTTTATGGAGCGTTTGATTTTTGGCAGTAAGAAACTCACTACTCAGATTTTGCTTTCGTCATTTATTTTCTTGTTGGCATTCGGTGTTTTAAGATTTTTGCATCCTGCATTCGAATTAACAGGAAATACGATGATTATCTTCGTAGCGTTCACCATGGGTGTACTGAGTTTGTTAGTTACTTCGTTTGTGTACAGGAAATTCGAAAGTAGTTTTGAATCATTAAGGAATACGGCAGAAAAAGATAGTTCTGTTGGAAAAACAGGATTGGCATTAACTTCTTTGCATATAGGATTAAGCAATATGCGCAGACGTCCCATGCGTACATTGCTTACCTGTTTAACCTTGGCTCTTGTTACATTTGTGATTTTGAGTTTTACGAGTATTGTTCCTAATTTAAGGTTTAACGACTTTCCTGCTCCTGGATATCCTAATTATTCAGGGATGCTGATTCGCCATATGACGTTTGATCCTTTGGAGCACACCGCATATGAGAGTTTGAAGACGGAGTTCTTCAATAATGGAAATGTTGTTAGACGGGCTTGGTATTACGGACCTGCCATTGGTCCTCAAAGTGTGATTCCATTACGTCATGGTGAAAAGATGTTTGAAGTTTCTGCATTGATGGGAGTTGATGCAGAGGAGATTGACGTTTTATTTCCCAAGCACGCGCTATTAGAGGGGGGGCGATGGTTTCAAGATGGGGAGACTGATGCAATTATCTTACCCGTTTCCGTTGCAGAGAAGTTAGATATATCTCATGACGAAGTGGGACAAGTATCTGTAAGATTTTCAGGAGAGGATTTTAAGGTTATTGCACTAGCAGATGACAAGATATTGGAAGAAACGATGGATTTAGACAATGAGTCGTTCCTTCCTGCAGATTTTCCTAAGAGTGCATCTTTACAGCAATCAGGACAGGGGGGGGAGGCGGTTTTCAGGAAATATGTTCGATTGAATGCTTCTCAGATTGCGATAGTTCCCGCGTCTACGGCATTAAATTTAGGTGCGTTTATACGTTCATTAGCAGTTTCATTTCCTGATAAAGAGTTAGCTCAAGATGCCATGCAATCGCTTATGCCAAGAACGGGCTTGAATGTTTATGCTTCCACAATACGCAATAATCAGCCAGCAATAAGCCGTTTTAGCAGTGTTGCAGGCACAAAGGGGAGCGGATTTGAATATCTGATCATTCCGCTTTTTATTTCCGTGATTTTTGTTTTTAATACCATGCTTGCGAGCGTTTATGAAAGGAGGACTGAAATCGGTATTTTTAGTGCTTTAGGTTTATCTCCGAGACATATCGCTTGTTTGTTTATTGCAGAGTCATTAGTTTATGCCGTAATTGGTGTGATAGTTGGTTATTTTGTTGCGCAAGGAGCATCACTGTTGGTTTTACATACAGGCATTATCCAGGGTTTATATTTTAATTACAGCAGCTTATCTGCAATTGTGGCTGTGCTAATTGTTGTAGGGGTTGTGATATTGAGTGCAATTTACCCCGCAAAAATCGCAAGTCAAATCGGAAACCCTACAGGGTCACTTGAGTGGGAGCTGCAAGAAGTAAAGCCCGATGTTTTGCAGGTTGATTTACCTTTCACTGTTTCGAACGTGAATGCTGCCGGTTTATCGAGATTTTATTATG
>CAZSPF010000004.1:38646-42722 GCA_964608695.1 uncultured Fimbriimonadales bacterium
CATTTGAAGATTATTCGATTGGAGAGATTGTTACAACCGAAGTTGCCATTAATCAAGAAGAGGACAGTTATATTGTTACGTCGAGATGTTGGTTAGCACCGTTTGACTTGGGTGTTCAGCAAATTTCAAAGATGCTTTTTTCAAAATCTGAACTTCCGGATGTGTATCGTATTCAATTAGTTTTAGAAAGAGTCAGTGGTGATCCTGATCATTGGAAGAAGTTAAATTTACGATTTATTTCTGCTACCAGAAAGCATTTTCTTTTGTGGCGAACATTATCTCGAGAGCAGATGAAGCAATACACAGAAGCACCTGCTATGTAACTCGTTATAAATTATGCAAATCCCAGTAACTTGTCGTAAAACTCAATGAGTTGTTTCTTGCTAAAATCCCAAGCGAGCATGGTTTCCACTCTTTGTCGTCCAATTTGTCCCATTTGCTTTCTTTTTTCCGGATTTTGCAAGAGTTCGATTATTGTTTTTGCCATTTCCTTTTCATTATTGTGTTGAATATAAACAGCGGCATCACCAGCGCTGTATCTGGATTCTTTTAAGTCGAAACTGACAACGGGAAGGCTCATAGCCATGTATTCTATGATTTTGTTCATAGTGCTTACATCATTTAATGGATTTTTTGGATCCGGTGCAATGCCGAAATCTGCTGTTGAGAGATACTCTTGAAGTTTTTCATCTGAAATTCTTCCCGTGAACGACACACATTCTTCAATGTGCAAGATTTTACTAAGTTCTACGAGTTCATCATAGCTATCACCTGCACCAATAAAAACAAAATGGCATTCTTTCATTCCCAAATCTATGACATTTCTTATTGCACGCAGAGCGTAGTCTACTCCGTCTTGTGGTCCCATAACTCCCAAATAAACTCCAAGAAATTGTTTGCCCATTTTCAGACTTGGATGGGTTGAACTCGATTAAAACGTGAGAGCATTGGTCCGCTTCGCACGACCGTAACGTCTTCCGGCTTCTTTTTTCCTCTTAAAATTGCGATTTCTTTGTAACTTTCGTTTGTTGCTATCACTGCATCTGCAGTTTCGAATTGTTTTTTTTCCAACCAATAGAGTCCTTTTAGAAAAAGATCTTCTCGGTTAAACTTTGAAATGTAAAGTTCTGGACACAAATCGTGATGATCAAATACAAATTTTATGCCGTGCTTCTTATATGGCTTAGCAATTTTCCAAAACGTATCTGGCGGATTGCATGAATGTATCACATCGAAGCGTTCCTTTTCCCATATTTTTTTGACAAGTTTTTTTGTTTGCATATAGCAATAGTAGAATTCTTGGATAAAAGAGAACTTGCTTTGTGTTGGCTTCGGCATCGGATAACGATAAACAGAAATACCTTCAATAACCTTATTGGGTTCGGTAATGTCTGAGGGGGGGCATGGAGAGATCACACTCACTTTATAACCTGCTTCGGTTAAAGCGAGTGACTCCATCCACACTCTTCTATCAAACGGGACTGGCAGATTTTCAACAAGGATGACAATATGTGCTTTACTCACCAATACAATCCGTTATACTCACCTGAAATATCCGATGGGTTTGCGATTCTTACTAAATCGAAAACTTTTTGATGCGGTTTAATTTTTCCTATCTGTTCCTTATAGGAAGTAGCATCGTGTGCGAACACGATGATATCCCCATGATCCAAAGCAGAATCTGCGTCAACAAGGATTCTTTTTAAGTGAGGGAGTTCTGCATCTATAAACGCTTTATTCGATCCATAGAGTGATGCATAGTGCACATTTGGATCGAAAATTTTTAAATCATATCCCCGCCCTATGAGGATTTCTGCTAATGAGACAAGCGGGCTTTCTCTTAAATCGTCGGTACCTTCTTTGAAACTGATTCCCATAAATGATATTTTTTTTGAACCCATTTGCATAATTCTTTCAGCCACTCTTTCTATTTGAATTTTATTGCTTGCAAGCGCGGCTTCGAACATAGGCAACGATATATTATTTTCACGTGCGCTTTGTGTGAATGCTCTTAAATCTTTTGGGAGACAACTTCCCCCAAAAGCGAATCCTGGTTTCATATATTTGGAAGAGATATTGAGTTTTGTATCTTTACAAATAATTTCCAATACTTGTTGTGAATTCACACCCAACTGTTTACATAACATTCCCATTTCATTTGCAAAAGTTATTTTTAGTGCGTGAAATATGTTGCACCCGTATTTAATTGCTTCCGCAGTAGAGATTTCACAATGAATGAAATCCCCGCTTACGCCTTTATACATATGTTTCAGTTTTTCATATTCTGTTTCAGAATCTGTGCCAATGACCGTAAAAGGGGGAGCATAGTAATCTTTAATTGAAACACCTTCGCGCAAAAATTCCGGATTCATACTTAGTCCGAAGGCTTCTCCGGCTTTACCACCTGTAGCAGATTCAAGAATAGGCTTTACAATGTTTTCGGTTGTTCCCGGAAGTACGGTTGAACGAATAACAACTGAGTGATACGAGTTTTTTTTCTTAATAGCAGAGCCGATTTCTTGTGAAACTTTTTGTACATACTCTGTTCTCAATCCACCGTTTGGTAAAGAGGGCGTTCCGACACAAACTAAAGATACGTCTGAATTTTCAACCGCTTGTATAAAATCATGAGTTACGGTGAGCTTCCCAGATTCGACACCTTGCCGGATTAACTCTTCCAAGCCTTCTTCGACAATGGGGCTTTTCCCTGTCATGATGAGGTCTCTTTTGTGGCTGTCCGGGTCTACTCCTATAATTTTATTGCCCTCTTTCGACATACACGCTGCAGTTACAGCGCCAACATAGCCCAGACCAAAGATGGAAATACGCATGATTTTTTATTCGGAAACGAGCGGTAGTATACCGGTAGTTGAGTTCAACCTGGCAACTTGTGGGTACTCTTTCTATCAGATAAACGTTAAAATAGATGGGATCAACTCCGAAGGAACAAATATGAGAATAGTTTTGGCAGGGCTTTTGGCTGTATTAGGTGGTATATGCTTCTCTTACGATGGGTGGAAGAGACCTCAGGTAATTGAAGCGACCATTACAGAAAAGGTGGGGGATTTACCTGAACGCTCGCTGAAGGTAGCAAGAACACCTCAGGGTTTTTCTGTTACCACAACGCAAGGGATCTTTGGAGAATTAGAAGGCACACCACGTGTTGAAACAATATCGCGAGAGGGGATATTTACTTGGATAGAAGGAAAACCTGAAGTTGCGATGCAGTTGCTTACCCCTACATCTCTAAACTTTTTAGAGTTTTTTGAGACCCCGAGATTTTCACGTGCGGATTTAGAATTTGATTTGAAAGGTATAGAGCGTGCTTTGAAAAAGCGTGTACTTGTTGGTAGAGAAGAAAAGATTGCGGGACGAGAGTGTTTAGTGCTTATAGTTTTAGACAGGCCTGATTCGATGAACAGAGACTATCAAAAGTTGTGGATAGATAAAGAGACTGGTATGGCATTAAAAATTCAAGATTATTTTAGAGGAAACATGACTTATCAGCGAGAGTTTTCAGCATTCGATTATGGTGGAGATGAAGAAAAAATAGTTTTGAAACCAAAAGAAGGAGCGACAGTTATTCGTGGACTTGTTTCCGGGCAGTCCTTAATTCGAGTTCCTGTTCCTCGATCGGTGAATGATTTTAAGCGTGATATTTCTAATATCAATTCAATGGATAAAAAACCTGAAGATGGCTGGGCGACTTCTTTAGATGTGAAGGAGCCGTTTGGGTATATCACATCAAATTTTCGTGAATTTACCATGCGCAGTTTTCAACAACTGCTACAGCAACAACAAACACAGCAACAAGCACAGTCTCGAGGCAACCTATTGGGTAGCGGAATAAGTGAAGTCCCCATGCATTTTATAACGGAAGGTGGGCAAGCAACAGTTTCGGTAACAACCACTGATGATGGTGGGCGCAGATTCCAAGTAATAACAGAAAGTGGTACAGAAAGAAGAGAGTTTGTTGTGGCACGAGATTCTTCCGGACAAATTCGTTTTGAGAATCCAGGCTCACAAGGACAACGAGATGGAGGTACTCCTGATCAACAGAAAGATTTAGACAAAAA
>CAZSPF010000004.1:42828-52364 GCA_964608695.1 uncultured Fimbriimonadales bacterium
TAATTTTAGGGCAACCCACACCCTATCAAGACAGCAGGTTAAGTCAAGTAAAAACTTACACTGTTCAGTTTCCGTTCACCATAAATGTTCTTGTTTGGCGTATTGGCGAAATGCGATATGCTATTGCGGCAACAGGTTTGGATTTCAAGCAAATAGCCGATTTAGCGGTTCAGATTAAACCTAAGCAAGAATCGCGTGTTTGGTGATATTACAAGGTTGCGGCTACAGCACTTTGAAATTCACTTGCATATTGTGTAAGTGTGCTAAACCTCGCACGTTTTCTCTTGAAGTAATCAATGATTCCCTCAAGAGCATCTAAGCAATCCATATAATCTCGCATACCTATACAATAAACTTCCCTTTCTCCAACTTCTTCTATTATTGAACGTGCTTCGTCGTAGCCTTTATCCAAGTAAAGGTATTTTCCTGATGCACAAGTGATGGGGATTTCTAACACCTTGCTATTGCCTTGTTTTCTAACATCATTTTCGTCTGGATAATAAGGTTCTTGAATTCCTCCATTCCAATCTACAAACATTTTGTAGTCGCTGCCGCTTACCGAACTTGAATCTACAACCACCCCTATATCTTCGAGGTATTTTAAATCACTGCCTTGCAATGCAAAACAACCTGCTCGGAAACTTGTGGCTTTAATACGATGTGATTTCAAGACGTCTTTTGCAATTCGAATAATGTTTCCTCGATCTTTCTCGTTATCTACATATCCCCTTTCGTTTTCGAAATAAACATTCAATCCAATTTCATGCCAACTGGGAATTTTGTGAAAGTACTCTTTATAGTAAAGGTTTGTGTTTGCGGAAGAGTCTAATTCTGAGATGTGAATTAACCAAGTGATGGGAACGAAGTGTTTTTCCGAGATGTCGATAATGTCTTTGGTGAAACATCTATCGTGGTGGGCTGCTTTGCAATCCACCGTTAATAGAACTGTTGCCATATGTTTTATCCTCCTTTTCTGAGCGTAGTTTTATCGTGCGTTACTTCAAGCGTCCATTTTCCATCGGGCAGATGCATGTTTTTGAAGGTTACGCTTTTCCAATTCTTTGGTAACCGCGGCTCGATACTTAAACGATACCCTCCATTAAGCGATTTCGACACGAGTCTCGGAAGTCTTGTATCAGATTCCAGTTTTAAACCTAAAAACCCATAAATGACAGCCTGCAGGCTTCCTCCCGCTCCTGTTAAGAAGTATGTTTCTATTTTGTTTGAGCGTTCGCTGAACTGGAGATGGCCTCCTTGAACGTATTTACGCCAAGAGTTTTTCCAGTGGGTATAGGCTTGTTCTTGACGCCCTAAGCGCGATGCGATGATGCTGTGTATAGGTTCTGTCATTGCCGGTCCATGTTCTATGACTTTGTCATTATAAAGATCGTACATTGTTTTTGTGATTTGATAATCGAATTGCCAGTTAAGCGGGTAAACAGCAAGGAGGGCAGATGCTTGTTGATATCCTATACGTTTGTCGTTATCATAAGAAAGAGGTGTGCCATTTTCGTCTTTTGGGATGAAAATCTTTGATGCAGTGTCTTCATCGTTGAGATATTTACTTATCATCCATTTAGCATGCAAGTTTGTTATGAGGTCGTTGTTTCTTTGTCTTGTTTCATCAGGTGGGCGAACGTTTTTGATTTCGTAATCACCGTTTTGATTAAGTTCGAGTTTTGATTTTAAATATTGAGATGTTTTTTTTGAGATTATATTTGCTTTTCGTTTGTTTTCATGGTTTAGAAGTTGCATTATATTTGCTTGCTCAAGCCACCATGCAACCCAGCCGTTTACATGTAAAGCGCTTTTAAATTCTTCGGGGGTAGCATCGATACCTTGTGATGCTTGTTCCCATGGAATGTATTCTTTCTTACTTTCAGTAATTCTCCAAATAGTTGCGTCTGTTGCTTTTTGTCTATCGATAAATAAGAGAGCGGGTAGAATCCAGGCTTCCGCATCCCAAAAACGGTGTCCATTGTATTTTTTATTCGACAAACCAAACGGTGGAAGTTTAGGATGAAAACCCATTTCAAGATAAAACATAAAGGAGCGTACAGCAAGTTGATCTTCGACAGGTCCGTCAATTTCAATGTCTGTTTCCCATTGTTTTTCCCACCATTTTTGAGTTTCGTTTTTTAGTTTTTCATAATTATATTTTTCGTTTATAGATTGATTCGAAATTAGCCTATCAAATACAAAGTAATCATGATTAATTTGAAAAATTATATTGTGAGTATACGAATCATTTTCACTTTTAGATGAGTGGATATCAATTAACGATCCACCGACAACTGACAGATTCAGTTGATAATTTCTCACTACCATTGAAGACCTAAGCGAAGTCTCGTACTGTGACACTCCACGCAAAATTTCAGTTATTTCGAAATGAATCGAGTTATCGTAGAGTGTATGATTTTGTGCTCCATTTGTTTCTATAATTTTAAATGTTTTACCTTTTGCATTTTTAATGATTATACGATGTCCGAAAATTTCTTTTTCCGGGTGGATAAGTGTTTGAGTAAGAATTTCAACATCATTGTTTTCCCATTTGCCGTTTAACGTTCCTTCAAAGAAATTTAGGGTGCTGCTTCCATTTTCTTTATCCATCGTATAAAAGTCAACGTTATCGAGCATAGGTATAAACGCGGCTAAGTTAGGCACTAAATGCAATTGGTCATCTACCATAACAAAATTGTAATCGTGTTCTATTCCCGGCAATGCCAATCCATAGTTATTTAATTTCAGTCCTGTCGATGCATTGCCTAAATACACTTCCATTTTTTCATTTATTTTTTCTATACTTATCCATCCATCTGATACAGGCAGCGTATTTGTTTCTCTTTTATTTGTAATAACTTCAATTTTTTCAGATACACAGCCACAACTAATTAGAACAATCAAGAAAGCAAGCAGCAGAAACATTAATCAGGATACTCAGATTCGAGGTAGCGCTCTGCATCTATTGCAGCCATACATCCGGTGCCTGCGGCGGTAACCGCTTGTCTGTACACTCTGTCCATCACATCGCCGCAAGCAAACACACCCGGTAGTTTTGTTTTCGTACTAAACGGTTCGGTTTTTAGATATCCTAAGTCATCCATTTCAAGAAAATCCTTAAAGAGTTCGCTGTTTGGCTTATGTCCTATTGCCACAAACACGCCATCGGTTGGCAAGTGTGATTTTTCGTCGTTCAACGTTGATCGCAAAGTTACACCGGTTACATGCTTTGCTGGTTCATCTTCTCCATGGATTTCATCAACCACTGCATTCCATATAAATTTTATTTTGGGATTGGCTTTTGCTCTGTCTTGCATGATTTTGCTTGCGCGTAATTCGTCTCTTCTGTGAATCACTGTTACGGATCTGCAGTGCCTCGTTAAGAACTGAGCTTCTTCCATAGCGGTATCACCACCGCCAACAACAATTACATCTTTATTTCGAAAGAAAAAACCATCGCATGTTGCACATGCACTTACACCATGTCCTCCGTATTCCGTTTCTCCGGGTACACCGATCCACTTTGCTTCCGCTCCTGTTGCAATAATAACAGTACGCGTTTGGTATTGCTCATCTTCAGACCAGAGCGTATAGGGTTGTTTTGACAAGTCTGCTTTTGTTATCACTCTTTCGATGACACGTGTTCCAAAACGTTCTGCTTGTTTTCTGAAGTCTTCCATCATCATTGGACCGAGAATTCCTTCTGGATAACCGGGATAGTTTTCGACATGGGTTGTGATGGTTAGCTGACCTCCTGGTTGAGGTCCTGTAAATAAAACGGGGTTCAAGTTAGCTCTTGATGCATATAACGCGGCAGTGTAACCTGCAGGTCCTGAACCGATGATGATGACATCTTCGATTTTGCTGTTTTCACTCATATAGGACTGTAAGTATATCCACAGAATTCTACGATAAATCCCAGTAGTGTTTGGCAAGTATTAATTCTGCTGTTATCAAAACCTGTATCTAGGGCGCAGTTGTGCGGAATGATACTTTTGGCGCCGACCGGATGCGGCACAGAGCCTTAACTACAACGATGTGATTTAGTCGGAGGTATTACATGAAAATTACAAGAAGAGATTTAATTAAAGGTGCCGGTGCAACAATGCTAATCGCAGGTATGCCTTTCTACCTGAAGAAACCAGTCAAAGCACAAGGATGGAACGCAACTCAACCTATTTGGGCTATCAAACATTTTGGAACAGATATCAAGTTCTGGTGTTTTGACAAGTCATCTAGAGTTCGGAAGAGTCAAATACTTCAAGTGAAACGCTGGGGATTTGACAAGTTGCGCGATAACAATCCAGAAGGCTTTACCGATACAGATTACGATATTTACCATGCAGCAGCAACTGCACAAGACTGTTTAGATCATGGCATAGAGTTTTTGATTACAGGCTCGGATCGTAACATAGGGCTTGAAAACTTCGTTACTCCTCAGCAGTATCAAGCAATTTTGCAAAAGTACAACGGCAATGTCGACTACGCTCGAAGAGTGATCAACACAATTGGAACCGGCTTAAACATCGAGCCCATCAGGAACTTTCTATTAGAAAAAATACAATGGTATAGAAATGTTTTTCCTCAAGGTGTGAGAATGCAGTGCTGGAACGGTCCGGAAATGGACGGGTTCATTGCTTGGAATATGTACGATCCCGGATTTCAGGACTGGGTAAAAAGCATTGGGTTTAGCTTTGATGGTGTCGGCGGTGGTTCCTTAGGACAAGGTGAAAATGCAAACACCACTATAAAGCAGCACTTTGATTCCTTCCGTTTGCAAGCTAAAGCGATATGGGGTGAGCCATGGCTAGAACAAAACTCGATGCACCTCTACTGGTATGAGAGTGACGTTTATGGGAATCAGATATTCTTTACCCCTTGGCAGCCGGAACTTTGGCAGCCTAATGTAACCGAGTATGGTGTGAATTATTATGATGTGCCAAACAGAAAGCAGGCGCTGCAAAATTATCTCTTCATCGTCATCCAAAAAATGGCAGATCATGGAATGGAATTTACGTTCCCTGACGGGAAATGGAACTTAAGAGAAGTTTTCCTCCATGAAGCAGTTGATCAAAGATGGGTTGACTTATGGGTGAAAGGTGACACTAGCCCATTGTGGAGCCCTCGTACTTATCAGAGGCTCTTAGCAAAAGAAACAACTGACAGGAAAAACTGGGCAGAGTACAGCGGAACGCTTATGGAGTTAGGTTGTGCTGCTGCAATGACTCAAGTTATTTCTGCCTTAAAGAAAAACAACACTTTTGCCGGCATGACGGAAAAAGAAGCCATCGCTTATGTATTCAGTGATTCGATGGACTTCCCCGAAACAAAAGCAGCTTAAGTACTTTCCCGATTGATGTCATAGACTGGCAGCTAACGTTGCCAGTCTATGACTTTTAACGTTGTAGTTTCTGTTATCTCTCCCGCTGTTAGCTTCACAAGATATGTTCCGGCGTTTGCAAGTGCTCTTCTACCTGAAGTGTCCCTTGCCATAAGATCCCATTGAACAAAATTAATTCCTTCGTTACGCGATCCTCTCATTTCTGCGACGACATTCCCTAGCACGTCTAAAATTTGTATATTGGGGTCTGATGCTGAGGAAGTCCTAAGATAGTAAGAAAGTGTTGCACCAAAGGGGGGGTTAGGAGCAGTATATCTTCTTGAACCAGCAAAAGCATCAAACATATCTGATATGAAATTATATGCAAGAGTTGTAACAGGAGAAAACAGGTGTAGATCCTTTTGCAATATTTCGTTAGACAATTGTCTTAATGGTTCGATATAGGAGATAAACATTCCTCGACCGTGTGTACCTAAAATTAAATCTCCATCTCTTGGATGAATTACGATATCATGCACTGCGATTGTTGGAATTCCTTTACCCATTTTTGTCCAAGTTGTTCCGCCATCAAGACTTATTTGGCAACTGAGTTCCGTACCGATTATTAAAAGATTCGGATTTTTATAATCTTCTCTTATTACCGCTACTGGTTCATTTGGTAAACCTGAGTCAATTCTTGTCCATGTTTCGCCAAAATCGGACGTTTTGTAAACAAATGGGCGGAAATCGTCTTCACGATATCCTGTTATTGTCGCATAGGCTGTTCCAGCATTATGATTTGATGCTATGACTCTGCTTATCCACCAGTTTTCTGGCTTGCCTGGCATGCGGTCATTCATCAATGTCCAATTAGCACCTCCATCTTTCGTTAGCCATACGTTCCCATCGTCAGTTCCTACCCAAATTACCCCTGCTTGTTTAGGTGATTCGTCAATAGTTGTAATCGTACAATGCGGAACGTTACCTCTAATTTTCTCTTCATCACCTGTTGATAAATCCGGGCTTATTGAAGTCCATGTATCACCTCGATTTAGCGACATGAAGACTTTTTGAGCACAAAAATAGATGATTCTGGAGTTATGAGGTGAAATCAAAATGGGAGACATCCAGTTAAATCTTAGCCCTGACTCTCTTGGCCGTATGCTAACTGATTGTCTTGTTCGTGTATCAACTCTGGCAATTCCACCAAACTGTGATTCGGTGTAGACGATCCAAGGTTCTTCTGGGTCGGAACAAGCATAAAACCCATCCCCCCCCAAAATGTTATACCAGTGGTGATTCGCCACACCAGATCGACTGCGAGTTCTCGAAGGTCCTTTCCATGTGCCGTTATCTTGAGTTCCACCCATAATGTTATATGGTATGTCCATGTCAGCACCAATTGCATAAAACTGAATAATTGGCAAGTTGTTTACAAAATCCCATGTATTACCTGCGTCGTAACTTAACGCTAGCCCTCCATCGTTCCCTAAAATGATATAGTTTGGGTTTTTTGGATGAATCCAAAGCCCATGGTGATCTACATGCACTTCTCTTGCAATTGTTCGAAAGTTTTTTCCCCCATCTTCAGATTTATGCAGTTGAACACCTAAGACATAAACGATTTCAGGATTTATAGGGTCTATTCTCACTTGCCCATAATAATAACTTCCAGAAAGTCGTGAGACATTTACTTTTTGCCAAGTTTTTCCTGCGTCGTTACTTCGATAACACTCGTAACCTGCGCGCGGGGTCATATTATCAACAACTGCGTAAACAATATTTGAATTAGATTTAGCAACTTCCACACCAATTCTTCCAATTCTGTCTCCTGTAGGAAATCCACCTTCCAGCTTTTTCCAAGTTTTCCCAGCGTCGGTAGTTTTATAAAGTGCAGATCCGGGTCCGTAATCTCGAATAAACCAAGCACGGCGCAGCCTGTCATACGCGGCAGCATATAAAACATTTGGATTGTTTGGATCCATCGCAATGTCAATAAATCCCGTTGTGTCGTTCTCACCTTTCAAAATTAACTGCCACGACTTTCCGCTGTCTGTGGTTTTGTATACTCCTCTTTCTCCTCCTGCTTTGTAAAGAGGCCCGGATGACGCTACGTACACAGTATTAGGGTCTTTTGGGTGAATTACGATTCTTCCTATCCGCAGACTGTCTTTCAAACCCATGTTTTCCCAAGTTTTCCCTCCATCCTCAGATTTATAAACTCCATCCCCAAATAATCCGCTACGTTGATTGTTATGCTCTCCCGTGCCTACCCAAATAACATCAGGATTCGACATTGAAATCGCGACATCTCCTAATGATATTGTGCCTTGGTTATCGAAAATCGGGGTCCAAGTGGTGGCATTGTTAATTGATTTCCATAGTCCACCTGAAGCAGAAGCCACCAGTATCAGTCCCGGGACGTCGGGGTGGGCTTCGACATCAACGATTCTTCCCCCCGTTACAGAGGGCCCTATTGCTCGAAAGGAAAAGTTCTCGAGGAGTTTGGCTTGGCTTGGTACTTGCTGAGCCTGCGTTGGAATAAGCGAGGATAAGATGAAAATCAAGGGAAAAAATCTGGTCTTTCTCATAAGGGCTTATATTTCCCCATCTTATGGCGAAAATCCTACCTTATGGGACTAAATGGAACTACCGATTCTCTCAGACTAAACTCAAACCATGATTTATCCGATAATTCGAACAAGAAAAAAGACTCGAAGGTGCACCGTAAGAACTGCCTATGGCGAATACAGAATTATGAAAAAACAGCGGGCGCAAATTTTGCAACACAGTTTGTGTGAAGGAAAGATCGCAGGGTTTGACCTAGACCTATTAACGAAAACCCTTGAATGTACACAAGCACCTGTTATTCTTTATGACAAAAACTATTTGGTGCACTACATTAACCCAGCGTTTGAAGATTTAACAGGGTTCTCCATAATGGACAGTACAGAAAATACTATTCAGCTTTATATGCATCAGCTGAGTTATAAACAACATGAAGAAAAGCTCCTCGACAATCCTAATCTTTTAATACAATTCACTAGGAAAGATGGCACACGTTTTTGGGCAAGAGAGTCAACATCAACTATCTCTTCCCCTGATTTACAAGAAGAGTTTTTTGTGAAAGTTTTGTATAATGCTACAGAAGTAAAACCAAAAGAAAACGGGGGGGTAACTGCAATACCTATTTACATATCTCAAAAGAAGACATTATCAATAAAAGAAATTGAAGCAATAATTTCTTCAACTGAAAACTATTCTAAATACAGTCAAGAACTCACATTAAAATCGTTAAGTGCCGCATTAGATGCACGAGATAAATATACTGCTGGGCATTCATTACGTGTGGCTGAAATCGCATTGTTAATTGCACATGCATTGAACATTTTTTCGGATGAGGAACTAAACACTTTAGAGTTAGGCTGTACATGATATAGGAAAAATTGGAATACCTGAAGACATCTTATTCAAAACAGAAAACTTGTCAAGAGCTGATTTTGAAATAATTAAACAGCACCCAGTAATTGGATATGAAATTTTAAAGAGTTCTGCATATTTTGAGCAGATTTTACCAATTGTCCGATCACATCATGAAAGGCTTAATGGTTCAGGCTACCCGGATGGCTTATCAGGTGATGAGATTTCTACACTGGTTAGAATTACAAGTGTTGCTGATATATATGATGCCATGACTTCGAACAGAGTATATCGAAGCGGGCTTACACCAGAACGTACGCTATCAACAATTGAAGAAGAAGCAAAAAGAGGATATTGGGATATCGAAATATTTAGAGTATTGAGTTCTCTTTGCGATAATGGAAAAATTAAATTAAATACAGAATTAGTAATTCCTACTGAAAGCCAAGACATTGCCGCTTAATTAGTTTTTCACTAAAAATCTTTTATTCACTATTTCCGCTTCAAATGGCTTTTCTCTTATCATTACATTACATTTAGTGCTTTCTTTTGCATACACTGATTGAATAAAAGCAAACGCAATTCCACAATCCAAAACAGGCGAAAACACGCCGCTCGAGATAGTTCCTACATTCTCACCATCAACTCTAACTTCATATCCCTCACGCGGGACTGCTTTTGATGACATACGAATACCCATCAACTTTCGTGATACACCTTCTTCTCTTATTTTATTTATTGCTTCACTTCCAACAAAATTTTTTGTTTTTGTTACAAGCCAACCTAACCCCGCTTC
>CAZSPF010000004.1:52377-69956 GCA_964608695.1 uncultured Fimbriimonadales bacterium
GGTTTATGGAATCGCTCAACTCATGACCATATAAGGGCAAACCTGCTTCAACACGCAATACATCGCGCGACGCTAGTCCACATGGGACCACACCTTTTCTAAATAAACTGTTCCAGATATTAGAGGCATCATTTGCAGAGCATATGAGTTCAAATCCATCTTCACCCGTGTATCCAGTTCTTGCAATAAACACTTCACAGCCGGACACAACTGAATTTTTCCCTGAAAATCTTTGAATAGTTAATAAATCATCTGATGATAACTCTTGAACGATATTACACGCATCTGGTCCTTGTACTGCAATCATGGCTGTTTTTTCAGTTTCATCTGATATACCTACGTTAAAGGTGTTGTGTGATTTCATCCATTCCAAATCTTTTTCACGATTCGATGCATTAATTACGACTCGAAACACATCAGACGAAATTCTGTAAACAATAATGTCATCTACACAAGTTCCGTTTTCATAACAGAGTAGAGAATACTGAGAATTTCCATCTTGTAATTTTGAGATGTCATTTGTCGTTAAAACCTCAAGTAACTCTATAGTTTTTTCTCCACGAAACCACGTCCTACCCATATGAGATACATCAAACATTCCTGCTGAATTTCTCACCGCTTTACTTTCTGCAATGACTCCCTCGTACTGAACTGGCATTTCCCATCCTGCGAAGTCCACCAGCCGTGCTCCCAGCGAAACGTGGTCGTCGAAAAGTGGGGTTCTTTTTAAGTTTGACATAACAAACAAGTTTACTCGCATTTTTATCAGCGTTCCCTGATCAAGATACGAGGTTCGTATTCTTACATTTATGGAATCAAAATATTGAACAGCCCTTTGGCAGGGTCGGGCAGAGGTCGTCAACGCATGTTAACCGGAGAGATATTCGTTAGAGAGGGGATCATCTCACAAGAACAATTGCACGAAGCCACCGAAAAACAATTAGAGTTAGGTGGTACAGAGCCAATTGCAAACGTCCTCGTTTCCTTAGGCTATTTAAGCGAGCGTGACCGTGTGAAGTGCATGGGTCTACTTTGGGGTGTTGATTTTATTGACCTTACAGAAAAGCACCCAGAGCCAGAAGTAATACCGTTAATTACCTCTGGATTCGCAAGAAAATTTAAAGTACTCCCAATTTCATTGAAAGAAGGAAAACTGCTTGTTGCAATGGCAAACCCTCTCGATATTTTCGTAATTGACGAATTACGAATGATCACTGATCACGAAATTGAGCCTTTAATCGCTGTTGAAGAAGACTTAACAGCATCCATCAATGCATCTTATTCAAACGACCATGGAGTTTCCGATGCATTAAAAGGAGTCATGCAGGACTTTGATGGAGATGTCGAGATTGGCAGAAACGGTGATGAGGAAGATTTAAGTGAAGAAGAATTAAAGGAACTTGGCGAGGAAGCACCTGTTATCAGGTTAGCAAATTTAATCATTAATCAAGCAGTAAACGATAAAGCGAGTGATATACACATCGAACCCGCGAAAGATAGAGTTAATGTTAGATACAGAATCGATGGTGTATTGCATGATGTGATGCAAGTTCCAAAACGAGTTCAAGCACCATTAGCCAGCAGATTCAAAATTATGGCGAACATGGATATCGCGGAGAAACGAGTTCCACAAGATAATAGAATTTCTGCATTAATTCAAGGCAAAGAGATTGATTTTCGTGTGAGTACTTTACCGCTTGTTTTCGGAGAAAAAATTGTATTAAGAATTTTAGATAAAGCCAACGTAAAGGTTGGCTTAAATAAACTTGGATTTCTTCCTGATACATTGAGCTTGCTCGAAGACATTTGCTCAAGAACGTACGGGATCATCTTGATTACAGGCCCTACAGGTTCAGGTAAATCCACAACGCTTTATTCGATTCTCGATAAAATCAGCGACAGTGAGAAAAACATCATCACAATTGAAGACCCTGTTGAATACGAATTAGATGGTGTGAATCAGTGTAACGTGAATGTGAAAGCAGGGATGACATTTGCAGCCGGATTACGCGCCATGTTAAGACAAGACCCTGATATTATCATGGTAGGTGAGATGCGTGATAGCGAAACTGCAACTATCGCAATGGAAGCGGCACTTACAGGGCACCTCGTTCTTAGCACTATGCATACTAACGATGCAGCCAGTGCAGCAACGCGCTTAATTGATATGGGTGTAGAACCGTTTTTAATTGCAAGCTCAATTATTGGTGTTCAGGCACAAAGGCTTGTGAGAACTATTTGTTCAAAATGCAAAGAATCCACAGTAGTTCAAAGAGAAGCGTTATTGAGGTATGGATTACCCATACCTGATGAGGTTGGTGCGGAAACAGAAGGAAAAGTGCACATTTATTCAGGGCATGGCTGCGATTACTGTTTAAAGACTGGATATAAAGGCAGGGGGGGTGTTCATGAGTTGATGGTGTATACAGATGAGATAAGAGATTTAATTCTGAAGAAAACACCTGCTCATGTGCTTCGTAATTTAGCAATTGAAAACGGTATGCGAACTTTACAAGCAGACGCATTGCAGAAAATTTTACATGGAGTTACAACAGTTGACGAAGTATTGAGGGTGATTTATGCATAATTTAGAAAGCACGAATTTAGGAACAAAGAACTCACATCAAGTTGTAGAGGAAATATTGTCAAGTATAGGCGAACTTGCAGCCATGCCACAAGTTGTTTATAAGGTTATAGAGTTAACTGCAACAACGAATACGTCTGCACAAGAGATTGAAAATGCAATTTCAATAGATCCCGGCTTTAGTAGTAAAGTGCTGATTTTAGTTAACTCCGCGTTTTATGCACTACCGAGGAAAGTAACTTCTATTCGAGAGGCGGCGACGTTTTTAGGTTACAAAACTATCCGGCAACTTGCACTTACAGTTGGTGTGTTTGACATGTTTGTAGGGAAAAATGATATTGGAAGTCTTCGTAGAAGGACATGGTGGAGGCATAGTGTTGATGCTGCTGTTTGTGCGAGGAGTATTGCACAACACTTGATGATAATGAATCAAGAAGATGCGTATTCTTGTGGGCTGTTACATGATATAGGAAAATCCTTAATGGACAGATACAACTCTGAACTATATGTAGACGTTGAAAAATTGATTGAAGAAGGCTATGACAATATTATTGCTGAGCAACAAGTGTTTGGATGTACACATGAAGAAGTCGGTAAAGCAGCAGCCCTAAATTGGCATTTACCTGCAATTCTGTGTGAATCTATTGGGGCACACCACAGTGGAAAGTTCGAAGAAAACCCCGAAAGTGTTGCTTTAACAAGTTTAGCAAGTGATTACGCCCATGCAATTTTATCGGGAAGAAAAACAGAAACTGATGAGGAGTTACAAAAAGAGCTCTTGATTGGTAAGCCTTGGGTGTTAGAGATTTTGAAAATACAATCATCAGATTCGGAAAAACTGTATCAAGTGTGTAAGCATTCACTATCTGAAAAAACAGCATTAAGTGCGTGATTGGAGGAATAAAATGGAATTTAATTGGGACAAAGTAATTGAGCAACAAGAAGTGAAGACAACTCCACCTGAACCGGTGGATATTGACCCACGCAACGGTCTGCCAATGCAAAAAGAAGATCTTGTGGTTATCGAGAACAAAGGTGATTTAAAAAGCGTTGACAGTATCCATGTTGATGACTTATTACAAGAAACTTTAGAACGTAAAGCATCAGACTTACATTTGACGGTTAATCTTCCGCCAATGATTCGACTGGATGGAGAACTTGTTTCATTGGGTTACCAGCCATTAAAGCCAGAGCAAACAAACAGGTTGGTATATGATATTCTTTCAGATGAAAATTTAACAAATTTTGAGAACACAAAAGAATTAGATTTTTCATATGGAATTAAAAACGTCGGAAGGTTTCGTGTTAACGTGTATCAACAACGAGACAGTGTTGCTGCTGCATTTCGTGCGATACCTGCTTCAATACCTACTTTTGAAGACTTACGGTTACCACCGACGATACGCGAAATTAGCAAACGTACCAGCGGATTAATTTTAGTTACAGGTGCAACCGGTTCAGGTAAATCCACCTCAATTGCTGCGATGATTGATGATATTAATAACACTCGTCGGTGCCACATTATGACAATAGAAGACCCCATTGAATATTTACATTCACACAAAGTTGCAATGGTCAATCAGAGAGCAGTCCGCAACGATACAAACTCATTCCAGAATGCACTCAGAGCGGTTTTGCGAGAAGATCCTGATGTTATCTTAGTGGGTGAAATGAGAGACCTCGAAACTATCACTGCGGCGTTAACACTTGCAGAAACCGGACACCTTGTGTTTGCTACATTGCACACTCGTAACGCTCCACAAGCAGTTGACCGTGTGATAGACGTATTCCCTCCTGAACAGCAGGAGCAGATTCGGGTATTGCTTGCAAACACTTTGGAAGCAGTTGTTGCCCAGCAACTTTTGCCGAAGCTAGGCGGTGGTCGTATTGCCGCAGTTGAGGTGATGGTTGCAACACCAGCCATTAGAAACTTGATTAGAGAAGGTAAAACTCACCAGATGTATTCCGTTCTCGAAACAAGTTCTGGCCAAGGCATGATAACCATGGATAGAGCGTTGTTAGATCTGTACCACAACGGTTATGTAACTCTTGACGACGCCTTAATGCGAGCAATTGACCAAGAGAACTTCCACAGATTGGCAAAGTCTGCGAGTTAATGGAAAATTTGGTAAGAGTTGGATTATCCGACTCTTACCATGTCATAAACTTGAATAATATCTCCGACTTGATATTCTTTGAAATTATCAAACTGAACACCACATTCATATCCAGCGGCAACCTCTCGCACGTCTTCTTTTAAATGTTTGAGAGAATCTATTTTTCCTTGGTAGATAACTTCTCCATTTCGGATGACACGACAAAGATTGCCTCGAGTTACTTTTCCATCTTTCACGTAACAACCGGCAACATGCCCTGCTTTTGTTAATTTGAAAACAGCACGTATCTCAACAGTTCCCAATTCCTGCTCTTCGTATTTTGGTTCGAGCATTCCTTTTACCGCTTTTTCGATATCTTCGATAAGCTCGTAGATAACTTTATATAAACGGATTTCGACACGCTGCCTCTCTGCTTCTGTTTTTGCACCGGGTTCTACCTTTACATTAAAACCAACAACTATGCCGCCAGATGCACTCGCTAAAAGAATATCATTTTCCGTGATTGGTCCAACTCCTGTATGAATAACTTTAACGTCAACTTCGGGGTTTTCGATTTTTTGAACAAGTCCAACCACTGCTTCGACAGAACCTTGCACGTCACCTTTTATCACTAATCTTAACTCTTTTACTTCCCCCCCCTGCAATTTCTTTTGGAGCATTTCAAGAGAAATTTTTGCACCTGTACTGTCAAGCATCTTTTGCCTCTCTAAACCCCGTTGTTCTTCGACAGTTTCTCTTGCTTCTCTCTCATCAAGAAAGACTTTCATACGGTCACCGGCTGATGGAACTGCATCCAACCCTAATATTTCTACTGGAGTGGATGGGCCGGCATCTTTAATTGGTTTCCCATTGAAATCGAACATGGCTTTGACTCGCCCCCATGTTTGTCCCACTACAACGATACTTCCTTGGGTGAGTGTGCCGTTTTCAACAAGGATTGTTGCCACCGGTCCTCTACCTCTATCTAATCGGGCTTCAATAACAACACCTTCGACATTTCCGCTTGGGTCAGCCTTGAGGTCCATGATTTCTGCTTGAAGCAAGATGAGTTCAAGGAGGTTGTCTATCCCCTCACCAGTCATTGCACTTACCGGTACCATGGTTGTCTGTCCACCGAACTCTTCAGCAACTAACTCATACTCGGTCAATTGTTGTTTGACTTTCATAGGATTCGCTTCGGGTTTGTCAATTTTGTTTATGGCAACAATAATAGGCACATCTGCATTCTTTGCGTGATTTATCGCTTCAATAGTTTGCGGCATAACACCGTCATCTGCGGCTACAACTAAAATTGCTATATCCGTTACCTGTGCTCCTCTTGCTCTCATTGCTGTGAAAGCCGCGTGTCCGGGAGTGTCTAAAAATGTGATTTTCTTGTTCTGAAAAACAACTTGATACGCCCCTATGTGCTGTGTGATTCCACCAAATTCTTTATCAACAACCTTAGTTTTTCTTATGTAATCAAGTAATGATGTTTTTCCGTGATCAACATGCCCCATTATTGTAACGACAGGGGGGCGATGTTGTGTCCCTAAAGCTCTTTTTCGTGGTGTTTGCTCTGATTCTTTTTTCTTTGGTTTAGGTGGTTCTGCCCATTTTATGCTGTATCCGAACTCTTTAACGATTTTTTCAGCAACGCTTTCATCAATTGTTGAGGTAAGAGGAACCAATGCTCCGGCTTTTACTAAGGTTTTTTGAACATCCACGTGAGGTACTCCGAGAGCATTCGCTAAATCACGCGGAGTTGCGCCCGGAGCGATAACCAACAACTTTTCGTGAACGTATTCTGATACAGCTTCTTTCGCTAATTCTAATGTATCTTCATCTACATTGACGGTTCCATTTTCAGGAAAAGCACCTAATTCCGCAAGAACAAAGGAGACCTGACAAGGAAGTGCTCCTAGTTCCTTTGCTAAAATTTCTATTTCAATTTTTGGCATTTTGTTATCTTACGTGCTTAATTCCTTTAGTTTTTTTAATACGTTTTCTTGCTGCGATTTTAAGTCTACCGAACTCTTGACTATTCGCAACGTGTGGGCAACTCGTGAGGCTGCAAAACCTTTGTTAATACACTTTTCCGATTTGCAAAAGTACGCTCCGCGTCCGTTGTATGGAATTTCATTTACCACGAATGAACCATCTGCAAGTTTACCCAGTCTGAGGAGTTCATTTTGTGGACGTTTTAATCCACAACCTGTACATTTCCGAGAAGGGACATGAAGAGTTTTCGGTTTATTTTTTAAGGGCTTCGTCTGCCAACTCCTGATCGCTCATGATATTAACTTTCCAGCCTGTCAGCCTTTCCACGAGCTTTGCGTTCTTACCACCTTTGCCAATGGCAAGATTTTTTTGTGATTCAGGCACGATAATGTCTGCAATTTTTTCCGCGCCTGAGGCTAATTTTACAGAACTTACTTTTGCTGGACTCATTGCACTAGTTATGTATTCCACAGGGTTATCACTAAATGGGACGATGTCAATTTTCTCATCATACAATTCATTGACAATTGCTTGTACTCTTGCGCCTCTTTGTCCGACACACGAACCTACTGCATCCACTCGCTCGTCGTTAGATTTTACGGCAATTTTCGTTCTGATCCCGGGTTCCCTTGCAATCCCTACAATTTCCACAGTTCCTGTTGCTATTTCTGGAACTTCTGCTTCGAACAGTTTCAAAACAAATTTTTCATCTTTTCGCGAAACAAATACACGCGGATCCCGTCGTGTACTATCAATCGCACTCACATAAACTTTCATTTTATCGTTTATGCGGTATGGTTCATTGAATACTTGATCTTCTTTTTTAAGATAACATTCACTTCTTCCCACCAATAGAACAACATCTTGTCCTTCGCGACGAATGACAGAGCCAGACACGATATCGCCGATTTTATCGTTGAACTCTTCCATCGTTCGACGCTTTTCTGCATCGCGTAATTTTTGTTGTAAAACTTGCTTAAAGGTTGCCGCAGCAATTCTTCCGAAACTTTCAGGAGCAATTTCTACCGGTATAAAATCACCAATTTCTATGTCTTTATCACGTTTGCGTGCTTCTTCCAAACTGATTTGGAAAAAGTGATTTGATACCAACCCTACGACCTCTTTTTCAATAACTGCATTCAACGAACCTTTTTCCGTGTCGATACGAACTGTTACATCGCCTGTCGCTCCGACATGCTTTTTATAAGCGGCAGCAAGCGCAGTTTCCAAATCAGCTATTAGATCGTTGACAGGTATATCCCGCTCATTTGCTACTTGCTTCAGTGTTTGTATAAACTCTCGGTCCATTTCTATGCTTCTTAGAAGCGAAAAGGACGGCGCAGGGGCCATCCTCTTCTGCCCACGAATTTTTAATGATTATATCACATTTTCGTGGTTAACTCAAGTTCTTGGGCTTAAAAACTACCTGAGAGGCTCATGGCAGGCACAAAAGAATTACCTGCGCTCATGATGTCGAACATGTTTAAGAATCGCCTTATCATAAACTCGCGTGACGCAATAGGATCTCGAACTAATTCAGGCGATTTTAGTGGTGCCAAGTCAGGCGGCAGAACTGCGTTCTCCCACCTAAACTGTAATACTTTTGCTGATACGCTTAGCATTCTGATTTTTGTTCTGATTTGCAACTCCATCCTTAGAAGGTCATTCGGGCTGATTAATGCGTTTAAAACCATGCCTGTTAGTTGATCCGCTTGAGGTGATATTACTTCTGCCCATTCATTCTCAGGTTTTGATATCATTTCCGAGACACGTGAATTCACAAAACGAATTGCTGATGCTGCTTTTGCCTTTGCTTCTTGTCTTTCCAAAAATGTCATTTTCGAGAGCTGTTGTGCTAATTCAACAAATTCCTGTGATCCTACAACTTCTTGCCACCATTCTTCATCAAAAAACTCTTCAAGACTTGTGATATGGGAATAATATGTTCTTTCCAAGCAACTTTTAAGTGTATTTACTTCCAGAATTTTTTGACAATGTTCAAGAGGGAGTTTCTTTACGTTATCTAAAGTAAACTGTAAACTGTGCTCATATAAATATTGGAGCATTTGCATTATGATTGTGTGACTTAACTTGAAATGCATTGCCGAACAAATTGACATTTTTCGCGCAAACGTAATTGCTTCAAAAGCTGATGCTATTCCTTCAACAGTTTTTCCTTCAGAAAAGTACACGAATGATTCTGCTCTTAAAAGTTCAGCCAATAATGGGAAAAGTGGTAGCTCCCAAAACTGTGTAGACAGAACTATTCGTTCTCTTGTGTCTGAAACGTTTTTTCTGTTACCGGCACGAATTAAACTTAGGGGCTCTCGAAACACGGAAATGAGATTCTTTGCCGCTGTGAGATAGTTCATTTCATTAGGTCGTTGAAGTTGATATTGAGCCCAGAGATTGCTAAATTGAGGGTCGGAAATGATGTCTGCAGCCTTTACATATTCTTCAAATCCATTTTTACCTGTGGGATTTGGCACTACTTTTTGAAAGATACCGGTCTGTGAAAAACAAACGGTTGTTAGTAACAAAATCGCAATGTTTATTAATCCAAGTTTCATGAATCACCTCACTAATTATGACGGATAGCATAGCGTATTCCGGTCTGTGTTTATGAGCCTGACTAAAAATATTTGGGCAGGGTTAACATTTAACTGCTTTATTCTGGTTTCGCCGGTAAAATGATAGTCGGCTCACGCTATGAAATTAAAAATACTTATCGCAGACGACGACCCCATCATACGACTTGACTTAAGACATATGCTCCAAAACCTTGGTTATGACGTAGTTGGAGAAGCAGGTGATGGTGATGAAGCCATAGGCTTAGCTCGGAAGCTAAAGCCTGACGTTTGCGTCTTAGACGTAAAGATGCCTAACCGTGACGGTATAAGTGCTGTTCAGGAGATAGTTCGCGACAACATTAGCGCCTGCATCCTTTTGACTGCTTACAGTGACAAAGAGCTTGTTGAAAAAGCGGGCACCGCAGGGGTTTATGCATACCTTGTCAAACCATTTAAGCCTACTGATCTGCCACCGGCAATTGAAGTGGCATTTGCAAGGTTTAAAGAATCCCAAATGAAAAAGTCTTCTTTCGAAAACGATTCAACAAACCCTGAATAACTACGACTTAAAACGAAATGAGAGATATCCAGTCTGTTGGGGGGGTTCCGATACTATCTGCAATAGGAATATCAAAAAGATTTGGTTCCACAGTCGCTTTAGATGACGTTCATATAGATATATTCCAAGGACAAGTGCATGCGATCCTTGGTGAAAACGGTGCAGGCAAAACGACATTAGTTTCCATCTTATCAGGTGCGATTCAACCTGATAAAGGAATTATCAAACTTAATGGAAGTAAGATTACATTAAAAAATGCCTTCGATGCACGCAACCACGGTATCTCGTTAGTGCATCAACATTTTGCGTTAGTACCTGCGATGACAATTGAAGAAAACTTAGCGCTCGCTTCGCCAGTTACAAACACAAAGACATTTTCTGTTTCTGAGCTGTCAAGACCAGCATTGGAATTGGCAAAGAGTTTAGATTGGATATTAGAACCTAACACAAGGGTGGAAAACTTGAGTGTTGGTGAACAGCAGCGCATTGAAATTATAAAAGCATTAGTATCAAGTAATCATGTGTTATTGCTTGATGAACCTACAGCATCGTTAACAAAACAAGAAGCAGTGGAGCTGTTTCGTGTAATCGAACAAATGAAGCAAGAAGGGCGTGCAGTAATCTTTATTACACACAAACTCGAAGAAGTAAAAAGAATATCTGATAAAGTTACTGTCTTAAAAAAAGGAAAAGTGATAGCAAAAAGCCTAAATTCAAATGAAGTTAGTATAAAGCAACTTGCTGATTACATGGTAGGAGATGTTCCTGAAATTTCACAGAAGCAAGAACATCATGGGGATGCCATAGTAATGAAAGTAAAAAAACTTAAGATCTTTTCAGATAAGCGAACCCTGGCGATTGATGATGTTTCTTTTCAGGTGCATAAAGGCGAGATATTTGGGATTGGCGGAGTAGACGGAAACGGGCAAGTGGAACTCGCTGAAGTATTAGCAGGAATTAGACGCATACATTCGGGTGTCGTGCTTTGGAAAGACAAAAATTTGCATGAAGCAGGCATTAAAACAGCATATATTCCACAAGATAGACAAGCCGATGGATTAGCATTGAATATGTCAATTACTGATAATTTACTTATTGAAGGACATAAACTTCCAAACCTTAAAAGATATGGGGTTTTTCTGTTTGATAAAATTCGTAAATGGTGTAAAAAATTAATTGATGTCTTTCAAATAAAAGTGACTGACCTTTCGCTACCTGCTGCAAGTTTGAGCGGAGGGAATCAACAGAAAATTGTTGTTGCAAGGATCTTAGATACGCATCCACACCTATTAGTAGCCGTAAACCCCACACGAGGGTTAGATATCATGTCCACACAATTCGTATACGAGAAATTACTTGAAGCAAAAAATATAGGATGTGCTATTGTTTTAATATCAACAGATTTAGATGAATTGTCATTTCTGTCTGATAGATTCACTATCTTAAGCAAAGGAAAACTGTTGACAGGACAAGATGTAGGTCTACTTTTAGGGGGGGTTGAATGAAAGTTTATTGGTTTTACATCATCATACCAATTGGCTTGCTTGCCATCCTTGCGTTAAGCTTAATATTGTTTGGACTGCCGATAATAGAATCTTTTCGTTTACTTTTTGAAGGCGCATTTGGAGATAAGTTCGGGATTCATAGAACGCTTGTAAAATCCACGCCTTTGATTATAGTGGGATTAGGATTATTAATTTCGTGGAAAACAGGAATGTTTAATATCGGAGGGGAGGGGCAATTGTTATCTGGAGCAATTGCAGGAGCGACTACGTTTGCGTTATTTCCTAATTTTCATCCCGCAGTTTTGTTGTTAGTCATACTACTCGCTTCAATTATCTTTGGAGGCATTTTTGCAAGTATCGCGTCCTTCTTGTTTTTCAAAAGAGGCGTTAACATTGTTATTAGCACAATTCTATTAAATTTTATTGCTATCTACTCGTTAAACTATTTCGTTCGTGGCCCATTGCAAGAACCTACTAAATCAATTCCACAATCTGCAACATTGCCTGCTGAAGTTATGTTTAAAAGATTTGATATTCAAACAGATTTACATGCTGGAATTTTCATTGCGTTTGCTCTATCAATTTTGACTTGGTTTTGGTTAAGCAAAACAGTAAGTGGCTTTCAATTTAGACTTGTTGGCAGCAACGCTCGTGCTGCTCGCACAGCACGTATTCCTATTACTCGTGTTCAGTTTTTTGCAATGTTTTTTAGTGGTGCTATCTGTGGCTTAGCGGGAGGGGTTGAATATGCAGGAGTAAGCGGATACATTTTTGATGGGTTTTCACCCGGCTGGGGGTTTTTAGGTATTCCCGTTGCTTTACTCGGTCTATTGCATCCGATAGGCGTCGTATTTGCAGGACTTTATTTTGGAGCATTAAGTGCCGGTGCGAAAAACTTGGAAGCTTTTAGTGCAGCGGGAAGTTCGATATTGTTTGTGATTCAAGGTACAGGAGTGTTGGCATTTGTGGCACTTCAAGAGTGGAACCGAAGAAAGTTAGAACAGGTGAAGCAAGAATGAATGAGTTGATTGGTATTCTTTCCGCTACGCTTTCGCTGGGATCACCGCTTGTCATTGCTGCTTCAGGTGAAGTCGTTTTAGAAAAATCGGGAATTTTGAACATTGGATTAGAAGGAATGATGCTAACCAGCGCATTTTGTGCATTTTATGTTTGTCATTTAACAGGAAACCCGTATGCTGGCTTACTTACAGGTCTCGCATGCGGCGTTTTGCTTGCTATCATTTCTGCATTGCTCGTGCTGTTCATGGATAGTGATCAGGTCGTTGTTGGAACAGGAATAAATTTATTAGCACTTGGAGTTACAGGTTCTTTTTTTGTTTCTGCCTTCGGTAAAACAGGACAACTCATCTCAGTAGAAACATTTCCAAAGTTTGGTGGTGCCCTTTCGTTAAACCTGTTAATGGTATTCGCAATTCTTGCTCCAATTCTCTCCTGGTACCTTCTTTGGAAAACAAAGTGGGGGTTGGTAGTTAGAGGTACAGGTGAATCACCTCACGCTATTGAAATGACGGGTTACTCCGTTATTCGCATCCGCTTACAAACATATTTGTATGCAGGTTTTCTCGCTGGAATTGCAGGTTCATATCTGACTCTTGCACAAACCAACACCTTCGCGGAAAACATGACAGCAGGAAGAGGTTTTGTAGTAATCGCAGCAGTTACTTTTGGAGGATGGAGCATGCTTGGTGCAGCGTTCGCATGTACGCTAATAGCATTTTCTTTTGGATTACAGTTCCAATTAAAAGGTACACTTCCACAGATACCGTATCAGATGTTCGATATGCTTCCTTATTTACTTGCACTATTCGTTTTGGCAGGTGCGGGCAGAGGGAGAAATGCTCCGGCATCTTTAGCATTACCATTTAGAAAACTGCCAACATGAAACTTACACGCGTCGTTCAATTTTCTGCAGGACATCGCTATTGGATACCTACATTATCCGATGAAGAAAACAAAGCGCTTTTTGGTAGATGGGCATCACCATACAATCATGGACATAACTATGTTTTGGAGTACACAATAAAAGGAAAACTTAATCCATACCATAACATGGTAATAAATATAAAAGAGATTGACAGTCTTTTAAAAAAGAATATCGTTTTAGCTCTTGATGCTAAAAGTATTAACGACGAAGTTGATGAAATAGAAGTTCCAACTCTTGAAAACATTGCGAAATTTATCTATCTGAAAATGAACAGTTTACCTGACAACATTTCGTTCCACAAACTGACACTAAAAGAGACACACGATTTGTGGGCAGAGCTTTTTCCAATGGGAGAAAAAATCATGATTACACTTACGCGAGTATATGAATTTTCCGCTTCGCACAGATTACATGTAGATGAACTTCCGGAATCAGAAAATATTGCATTATTCGGAAAATGCAATAACCCGGCTGGACACGGTCATAACTTTATCTTGGAGGTTACTGTTGCAGGAGAACCCTGTGAAACAACCGGTATGATTTGCAGTATAAGCGAACTCGATCATGCAGTCAATCGATTGGTCGTAGATAGATACGACCACAAAAACCTGAATTGCGATTTGCCTGAATTTGAAAAAATCAACCCTACAAGCGAAATCGTAACAAAAACCATTTGGCGTACTTTGGAGGGTAACCTGCCTGCAAAACTTTATCGGGTAGTGTTGAGAGAAACTGCTCGAAATTTCTTTGAATATCATGGGGAAGATGAATGAACGATAACTTGCAAGATGCTTATCGAATGCTTTTAACTGAAATTGGAGAAGACCCAGCAAGAGAAGGACTGCTCAAAACACCCGAGCGTGCTTCTAAAGCAATGAGACACATGACACAAGGATACCAAGTTGATGTAAAAGGATTGATATCCAATGCAATCTTTACAGAAAGTGTCGAAGATATGATTGTTGTTCGAAACGTAGAGTTCTTTAGCCTTTGCGAGCATCACATACTGCCTTTCTTTGGTTACGCCCATGTTGCTTATCTTCCTAATGGCAAAATCATCGGTATTAGTAAAATTGCTCGAATCGTAGATGCCTTTGCAAGAAGACTTCAAGTGCAAGAACGCATGACACAACAGATTGCACTAGCGTTACAAAGCAATTTGAATCCCCAAGGTGTTGCTTGTGTGATAGAGGCGAAGCATCTCTGCATGATGGCTAGAGGAGTGGAAAAACAAGCATCTAACGTTTCCACTAGTCACCTCACGGGGGTATTCCGCGAAGATGCTCGCACCAGAAAAGAGTTTTATGACCTCATTCGAGAAAGACCTTACGCATAAAAATGAAAACTCTCTGCGTAATCACCGGTGCCAGCAGTGGAATTGGACGAAGTGTTGCAATAGCACTTTCTAAAAGTGAGACTCATCTCATCATAAACGCCCGCCGAGAGGACGAACTACTTAACACGAAACGGATGTGTGAGCATGAAAACGTTGACATAATTACAGGAGATATCTCTCAACCGGAAACTGCTATCTTAATTTTTAAAAAATTTGAAGAGGCAATAATTCAACAAAAGCCTCTTCATCTGAGATCTGTTTTTTGTGCAGGGTATGCAAAATTCGGTGATACATTACAGTTTGAAAATGAACATTGGAAAAAGACTATTGACGTGAATTTAAACGGTTTATTCTATTGTTGTAAACACGCATGTAACGTAATGCTTCAACATGGCGGTGGGAGAATCTTTAATATACTAAGCATCGCTTCAAAAAATGCTTTTTCTCATTCAACCGCATATGTCGCTTCAAAGTTTGGTGCTCTTGGATTAACAAAGAGTTTTAATAAAGAGTTCAGGCATCGAGGAGTTCATTTTTGTGCGATTATGCCAGGAAGCACAGACACTCCTCTTTGGAGTGCTCAACAAAACACCCCCCCCCTCGAAGACATGATGAGTTCAGAAGAACTAGGCAACTTTATTGCCAACTTAACATTGCAGACAAGCGATATTTGGATCGATGAAATCCTTATCACCCCAAAAAAGGGTATTTTATAAATTAACTCACACGTTATACGCAAGTTCTCCACATTCCACACCGCCAATCTTCACTTTTTAACATTTACAAATGAAGGGATTAATGCCAACAACGTGTAAAATAACAACACATGAGAGTGGGCATCTTAGGCTGTGGAGGAATGGGAAAGGTGCATGCAAGACACTACAAATCCATGCCCGATGTCTCACTCCTCATATACGACATCTCATCCGAAAAAATAGAAGAACTCCTCAAAACCAACCCTGCCACCGTTGCAGACAGCGCAGAAGAACTCATCAAAAAATCTGATGTAGTTGATATCTGCCTTCCCACGTTTCTACACTATGAATTTGCTAAGCAATCTCTCGAAGCACAAAAGCCCACCCTCTGCGAAAAGCCCCTGTGCAGAACCGTACACGAGTGTCTCAGCCTTATCGAAATCGCCGAAAAGAAAAAAACTCCACTCATGCCCGCCCAAGTTGTCAGGTTTTTCCCAGAGTTTCGAAGAGCACACGACCTCATCCAATCCGGAGCAATAGGAAAACCGGCAGCCATCCGAACGCGGCGCGGAGGGAAATTTCCCGCAAGCGCCGCAACTTGGATGGCAAATCCCGAACTATCAGGAGGGATCATGCTTGACCTTATGATTCATGACTTCGACTGGATCCGATGGACTTTCGGAGAAATCGAAACTGTCTTCGCAGAAGCGCTCACATTCACTAACCCCAAAAACACAGATTACGCACTTGCCACGCTTTCGCTAAAGTCAGGAGCCATTGCACACGTAGAAGGTACTTGGGCAGACCCAGCAGGGTTTAGAGTCACTTTCAGTATCGCAGGATCAAAAGGGCTCATCGAGCACGACAGCAGAAACACAAACACACTAAGAATATCTGCAGAGGAAGTAAATCTCCCTCAATCACCACTTCATACCCAAGATGATCCTTATTTCCTACAATTAAAAACCTTCCTAAATGCCGTCAAAAGCAACACAAAACCACCTGTCTCGCCAGGCGATGGGCTGTCAGCTGTTGCTATTGCACAAGCCGCCATCAAAAGTGCAACTACCGGATACCCCCAAAAACCCTACCAACCGTAGCGAAAATACACTTCCGTAGTCTACTATTTATAAACAACATGATTATCCTTACACTCCTCGCCTTTATACAATTAAATCATCTCATTACACACCAAAATCCAACATGGAGCGTCTCAGATAACAGAACCCTCATCTGGAAAGGCAAACCATACATACCCGTCGGATACACAATCCCCGCAAATGAAGAATATCTGACACAACTATCAGGTACAGGCATTAATGATGTCATCATACAATCCAATCAATTAACAAATCTTACAGAGATAGCAAAAATCGCAGAAGAATTAAAATTAAATTACTTCATTAGATTCGATAATCCAGCACCAAAAGCACCAGCTTTTATTATCATGCCGCAAAATTATAGAATTGAAAATGCCAAAGCTAATGGAGAGTTTGTATTAAACATCCCTAATGCCATAAGCCTCTATTACATCCTTACTGCTCCAAGAACAGGAGCAATCGATGCAAAGGGGTGGGTCCCTGTCATTAACGGAAACGCAACTATTAAATATCGGCTTGATGTGGGAGGAAGTGAATATACTCTATTGGTTTTCCCAAAATTGGATTCTTCTAAACTTACAGATTATTGGGAAAGATTTGATTTAAGAAGAGATGAAACACTAAAAAAAATTCAATCTGCAGATTTTGGGGAAGGTTTAAGAGGCTTTGTTAATCCATTAGGACAAGTGGAAATGTGGAACTCTTATCAAGGAATCTATGTCCCTGATAGCGAGATGTTTCGTCTGGAGTTCCAGTCATATTTAGAAAAAAGATATGGAAATGATATAGATAGATTAATTAGAGCATGGAGGTTTTCTCTAATAGAAATAGATAGCTTTAAAACAGCGTCACGATTGATACCCCTTTTTTCTTCTGAGAGGGGAATCGATAAGTTCTTTGACCCGCAAACAGAGAGACTGTATTCATGTGATCCGAGAAACTCACTTTATTGGATGGATCTGAAAACAGTCATTGAAAACGCCGCACTCCGAAGGACACAAAGGCTTGCAGAAACCATTTCTCGAATTACTAATACCCCCGTTATTTTTGAATATGAAACTTTATCTCCACTCCATAACACCTCCACTCCTTCCGGAGATGGCATCGGCATGGTAGCCCGAGGAACAGGTCTAAATGCAATTGAAGGCTCTGCTGCTAGCGCTGCTGCAATCATGCATGCATGGAAAA
>CAZSPF010000004.1:69970-75809 GCA_964608695.1 uncultured Fimbriimonadales bacterium
TCACAACATTACACGATGAAGCAAGTCATCCTATTGAAGCATCATCTCTAATAAGCCTTGCATTGGACACAGCAGATTTAGGTGCACGTGGATGGTTTATAAAGTGGACTAACGGAAGCGATATCCAAGCCCTGCTGCAATTAAAGTCTCAAATACAAGCACAAAATTCCCCTATTGCACAATCAATTACATCAATGCCGCGAGCAGTCTTTTATCCTGAAAATGCACGTAATCCTGCCATGACCATGCGTCTACCGGGGGGGGTGTGGTGGCTTCCTACTCCGGCAGCAGGTAACCGACTTGAATTGGGATCACGTTATGAAGGGTACCGTCATGTTGCCGGATACGGAACTTTTCTTGCAATATGGAGGACAGAGGGCAGTACACGTGTAAGACTTCTGTTTAGAGAGCCGGAAAAAGTTGTTGTTACGGCTGCTAACGGCTTACCGGTAGAAAAACGTGTAATTCGTGGTGCTATCGAACTGAACATGGACAGCACTCCTTTATTTTTCACAGGTACGGATGAAATCCCAGTACCGCAAGATTCCATTGATTTGCTGCAATCAGATTTTCATGTACTTGCGAATGAGGCGAAACGACTGGAAATCGACATTGGTGATAACAGGTTTTTCTTTGAAGATGCAAGAAAAAGAATCCGCGATAATGCTTACACAGCATGGGAGTCTATGTTAAACGAAATGAAAAATGTCGTCAGAAAACTCAGCAAAATAATTTGGATAGAAGGTGAACAACCGTCCTCCTCAAACTTTGGTTACGCTACGCAAAACGTAGCATGTTCAGGAGAAAAAGCGTATGTCATAAAAACTCCTTTTCAAACCACTGATCAAAGCGGCTTAGGTGCTTCCTATCGCTTTCGCATACTTGAACCGGGAGACTACGAGGTTTGGCTTGCTGCAAGAATCCCTCAAAACTTGCGACCTTATGTAAATGTTGAGTTGACAGGAGGGACGATTTATGGAGTACCTGACACGCCTGCCGCCGGATATGGTTCGGATTTTGCTTGGTATAGAATTGGATTGAGCAATTTAAAAGAAGGCAATCACGATATTCGTATTAGAATATCACCCAATGCAAAAGAGGTTGATGTTATGATTGACGCCATTTTATTAACAAGGAATCGCTTCAACCCCACTGGTCCTCGAATGCCTTACTGGCTGGCCACACAAAAATAAAAACACGCATTGCAAAATATCAACGCGTGTTTTTATAAACAGCGAAATTAGCTTTCTTGTTTTTTGCGATATTCCCTTATGAAGGTGGGGATATCAAGTTCAGTTTCTTCATCCTCCTGAGACGAACCTGTAGGCTTATCCGTGCTTGCCGGTCTTGGAACTCCAGTTGCAGAACTGCTCCCCGGAGGAAGTGTAGAAGAAGTTGGTTCGTTCGCCATTGGTCGCGGTGGAGTGCTAGGGCTTGAGCTGTCTTCTATATGCCGCATCTCGCTCGGAGCAGGACGACCAGCCATCTCAGATACACGTGTAGCGTGTGTCCTACTCGGCATCACAACACCCGTAGCCGCCTGAGCCGCACGACGCCCAGCTGATGTACTTTGATCAAATCCCGATGCTAATACCGTTATCCGTACCTCACCATCCAAACCTTGATCAAGAACCGTGCCGAATATAATGTTCGCATGGTCGCTCGCCGCAAGACCTTGGATAAATGACATCGCCTCGTTAGCCTCCGAAAGGGTGATATCTTCTGTAGCCGTGATATTCACAAGCATTCGAGTCGCACCTTCAATGCTCGTCTCAAGCAACGGATTCGATACTGCACTTTGAGCCGCTTGCTGTGCACGATGCTCACCAGCACCATAACCAATACCCATAAGAGCAGGACCTGAAGATGACATGATTGCTCTTACATCAGCGAAGTCTACGTTGATCATCCCCGGAACAGTGATAATGTCCGAAATCGCCTGCACACCCTGTCGCAACACATCATCTGCCACACGGAACGATTCGATAAGTGTTGTTCTACGATCCACTACAGGGAGCAATCTATCGTTCGGTATGCATATTATCGTGTCAACGATTTGGCTTAATGCAGAAATTCCTTCATCTCCCACCTTACGCCTTCGCGCTCCTTCCCACGTAAACGGCTTCGTAACAACCGCAACAGTTAAGGCACCGATCTCTTTTGCCAATTCTGCAATCACAGGTGCAGCACCAGTCCCAGTTCCGCCGCCCATGCCAGCTGTAATGAAAACCATATCCGCACCGTTAAGTAAATCTCTTATTTGATTTCTACTTTCTTCTGCAGCACTTCGCCCAACTTCGGGGTTACCACCGGCACCTAAACCTCTTGTGAAGTTCGCACCAATTTGCATTTTGTTTGACGCTTTAGAGAGTTCTAAAACTTGTACGTCGGTGTTCATTGCGATGAATTCAACGCCTTGAATGTCAGCTTCGATCATTCGGTTTACGGCATTAGAACCACCACCACCGACTCCGATGACTTTTATTACTGCTTGAGGCACACTGCCTTCATTTATTATGTTCATGTTATTTTCTCCCTGATTTTATTCTGCTCGCCCCTTTGCGCTGAACAATCCTCGCAATGGCGCTAAAAAACGTTTCCAATCTCCTGATTCGGCTACAACCGACTCTTGCTCCCTTTGCCTGATTCCGTATTTCAACAAGCCCACCACTGTTGCATACTCCGGACCTTTTATCATATCACTCAAACCTCCCAAGTTTTCTGGTGATGCTGCCCTTGTAGGTGTATCGTTAAATACTTTTTCTGCCAATTTTTGAATCCCGTTTATTTTACTACCCCCACCTGTTACAACAATACGACTTATAACATCTTGTTCCACCCCCCAACCAGAAGTTGTTTGCTTAACCAAATTGAACAATTCGTTCATCCGAGCATGAATAATTTCAGAAAAAACTTTTTTGGGAAACGGCTTTTCTTGTTGTTGACCTACTTGCTTTACATAAACCATTTCTTCATCTTCAATATCATCCGGCGTACATAATCCCTGGTTTATTTTAAGGTTTTCGGCACTCTCTATGGTAGTTTTTAAAAGTTGAGAAATATCGGACGTAACGTGCTTCGATCCAATTGGTACAACGGTTGTCATTTCCAATGCGCCATTAAGGTATAAGGCAATGTCCGTTGTGCCCCCCCCAATGTCTAACAATAACACACCAGAAGAAATCTCTTCTTGAGTTAACGTGGATAAAGCACTTGCGACAGGGCTAAATACAACATAATCCACTTCAATTTGTGCGCGGTTCACACATCTTTCAAGGTTTTGAATTTGATTGATCTGCGCGCTAACAAGATGAGTAGAAACTTCTAACCTTTCGCCACTCATTCCGAACGGTCTGTGTATGCCGTCTTGTCCATCAACACGAAAACTTCTGGGCAACGCATGAATAAGCTCTCTATCTGCTGGAAGCGCAATCTGCTTGCTATGATTTATAACGCGATTCACGTCTTCACGAGTAATAGTTCTTCCTGGGGGGACTATGGGAATGATTCCTCTGCTGTTTTGACCAATGATATGTTCTCCACTAACTGAAACGATTACACCTGAAATTTTTCTCCCAGCCATTTGCTCACATTGTCTTACGGAATTAACAACTGAATTTGCAGTTTGGTCAATATCTACTACTTTTCCTTTTTTAATGCCATCACACGCTGATAGCCCAACTGCAACAACTCGAGTGCCTGAGCGCTCATCAAAATCTGCAATAACCGAAACGGTTTTTGTACTTCCTATGTCAATAGCAGAAAATGATTGCATCAGTTACTCACCTCCGTGCTTCCCAATTCGAGTTTGCGCTTCTCGCGTGCATCAGCAACTCGTGCTAAGTAATGCCTGCGAATTAGGCTCAAATTCAAGAATAGCCTTCCACCCATGGTTATTACTGCGGCGAGGTAGAGCTCGTTTATTCCTATAGCAAATCCCAGTCCAACCAACCCAACTGCAAGCAAGATATTTACAAAGAACCCTGTTACAAACAGGTCATTTTTGAACCGCCCTTCAAGTGCTGCTCGAAAACCTCCGAATACTGTATCGATTCCTGCCAAAGCAGCGACGCCCACATATTCACGCGGAAAATCTCCAACGGGGCTCGAAACATAGAAAGCTACTATCCCCCCTACAATCAATGCGAGTATTGGTATCAGAATTATCATTTTATCGTTTGGGTTGAGTGGATTTTGCATGTCGGAAATCAGTGCTTCCGGTGTATGCCGGTAACACGATTTCTGTTTTCTTTCTAATTTCTACCATGCTGGGATCAACTTGTCTAATATCTGCAATATATCTTCCGGGCATGTTTAAGGCTCCAAATAAAGTGTCAGGATCACCGATAGCACGAATTGTTACCGGAGAAGAAATCGGTACTCGACCAACATAGATCACAGGACCTTCACATCGAAATGCACTGCCGATGGCAATTCTTTGTTTGTTAACTGAGATTGCTTCTGCACCACTTAGCCATAGTTCATTTACAACGCGTAACACATCTAAATCATGAATAACATATTGCCAAGGATCATCTGCTTGTTTTGTGCTATCTCTTAAAATAATTTCTACTCCTGGGCCTTGAACCTCCGTTAACCCTGCAAGTAATTTCACTTCTTGCAAGCTTTCATTAAGGACTTGCGCTTGTCGAGATTGATCTGCTAATGCGTTTTGCATACGTGTCACTTCTTCACGCAATTTACTTATCTCTGCATCTTTTTCATCAATGGATTGTGCTATTCCAGAAACAGCACTTCTCGAATCGGCCCCTGGATAATAACGAGCCATCGGGCTTTCGGCACTTTGTTTAGATGCAGCAACAATTAAATATCCCAACAACAAAGCCACTAAAGTAACAGGCAAAATCCATGCAGGGCTTTTCATTTTTAAAAATCCTCTTATCTTCTTTTTATCACCGGATGTGACGGTTCAACCAAATTCATTTCTGTTATTTTTGAAAGCAGGTCTTGTTCGTTCGCAAGGGATTTCCCGAAAATTTCGACTTTTTTGTCCAAGCTTTTCGTATCCCCAAAAATGACCTTGACTTTCTCCACTATTAAGCATAGACGCCAAGACTCGTCTAAATCAACTGTTCCGTCAAGTTTTGGTAGGTTAACTTGTAATTTTTTAGCCAGATTGATAGCATCAAACAGGGCTGAAACTTCAGATATGCATAAGATAAAGCCTGTATCTTGCACTTTTTTCGAAATTATGATTTTTGGAGGGTCTTCACCCATAAACGGGAAAACTACACCATCCTCACCAATAGCCAACTGCCCCCGTCCTTCGAGTAATGCAATCGGTACCCTGTATTCAAGATACAAAACAGCATTCCCAAAAACATTTGCTGAAAAGGATGCGTCTTTAACTTCCTGAATTTCTTCTATTTTTTTTTCTAATTCATACCCATTAATTTGTAAAACAGGAATTTGTTGATACTCTAATAAGGTTTTCTTAATTATTGACTCATGTTCTTTTCTTGCATTCTCAACTCTGATATTTCTCAACACTGCTAAGTTCCCAGAATATATTCCGTATGAAGTAATCCATAAAAATGCAAACAACCAAAAAACAATCCATAAACGTAAATGAGATTTTTTTTGAAACTTATCTCGTTGCTTTCTTTTTGATTCCATACCTGTTTAGTGCACTGCTCAGAATCATTTCACATAAGTCATCATAAGTAATTCCCGCACCTTGTGCTGCTTTAGGTAACAATGATGTTTTTGTCATTCCTGGAATTGTATTTACTTCTAAGATATAAACTTTATCTCCTTTCACGATCATGTCAGTACGGCTGAAATCATGAAGGTGCAATGTTTCATGTACGAGAAGCGC
>CAZSPF010000004.1:75836-82719 GCA_964608695.1 uncultured Fimbriimonadales bacterium
ACTCTTGTGCTGTTTGTGTTGCAGTATCAGAAATTCTTGCCGGAACGATTTCTTCAGTCGCACCTATTGTGTATTTCGAAGAAAAGTCGTAAATACCTGATTTCGGGCAAATCTCAACTACAGGTAACACTTTCTCGCCAACTATCGAAACACTAATCTCTACCCCGTCGAGTTTCTCTTCAATTAAAACATCAGAATCATATTTTCGAGAAATTTCCACACAACGTTTTAATTCTTCTATATTGTTCGCAAAGCCAAGCCCAATTGTGGAGCCCTGAGAATTTGGTTTCACAACAACCGGAAAATTGATGTTTTCTGGAATTGAATCGCCTTGCTTTAATAAAACATCTGCCGCAACCGGGATGCCTAGTTCGGATAAGCGTTGTTTAGTCGTAAACTTGTCTACAGCCAAACTACTTGACCCTATACCGCTTCCCACATAAGGTAACTGAAATGTCTCTAAAAACCCCTGAATAGCGCCATCCTCTGCCCCAGTACCATGCAGAAGCGGAAAAACAATGTCAGGCCTGTTTTTTCCTCTAAACAGATGTAAATCGCCTTTTCCCAATGCAGAATCTATGGGATCGCAAAGGGTTACGTCGTATCCATTCCTTTTCAATGCTTCTGCGACGTTTAATCCACTCAGTATCGAAACCTCTCTTTCAGCCGAACTTCCACCGTATAGTATTAACACTTTCAAAGGTTGATTCCTTCGTTGTAATTCGTCAACAAAATCTTTAGCAAATGATTCAATAGTTCCTGCTCCCATTCCAACTACCACATCGCCTTGTTTTACATATTTCTCGACAGTCCTTGGTAATAAGTGGCGAGAAGGCACATAATTCACTTCTTTGCCTTGCTTTTCTAACTGTTCACAAATCACTGCAGATGAAACACCAGCAATTGGATCTTCTCTTGCAGGGTAGATGTCCGTTATAAACACAACATCTGCCTTTGACAATTCGTTTACAAACTTCATTAACAACTGCTTCGTTCTGGTATAAAGATGAGGTTGAAAAACGACAATTAATCTCTGATTCGGATATTGCTCTTTTAGCGCTGTAGTCGAAGCATTTATTTCTGTGGGGTGATGCGCATAATCGTCATATATTTCAATTCCTTCATGATTTCCAAAATATTCCAATCTGCGTTTTATTCCTCGAAATTTCGAAACTGATTCTAACGAAGATTTTCTGTCAATTCCCAATAAAAACGCTGTTTCCACTGCAGCTAAGGCATTCAGCACATTGTGTTTCCCTGGTTGTAAAAACCTAAAATCGCCGATCGAGGTATATAAAAAGCCATTTTTGTATTCTGATCGAAACTCAGGGTTATTAAATCCAAACCCAATGGAATTTCCAACTGCCATAACAACTCGTTTTGAGCCTTCATTTTCCAGATTAAAAACTACCTTTGGCGATCCCGTTGCTCTTTTTGTGAAATTAATTACACTTTGAAGTAAGTTATCCCAAGTTTCATGATAATCCAAATGTTCGGGTTCTAAGTTTGTAAGAACAACCGTTTCCACATCCAAATCATTATAACTCTCATAAGCTTCACATGCCTCAACAACTGCATACTGCCCATAACCCAGACGTACGTTACTGCCATAAGAAATTACCTCTGCACCTACAACAACCATTGGATCAAGCCCCGCGTCTTGCAAAATTTTTGCCAGCATTGCTGTTGTCGTACTTTTCCCATGTGAACCGGTAATTGCGATGACTTTATAATTTTTTAAAAGTTCTCCTAATGCTTGTGATCTTCTATATAGTGGAATATTTAACTTAACAGCCTCATTAATTTCAGGATCGTCAAGTGAAATCGCATCACTCACAATAACTGCTGCGCTACCCCTTATCAAATCAAGGTTATGACCAACCCTTGCATCTACCCCTTCAAGCCGCAGCATTTTTAAACCTTCAGATTCATATGCGTCCGAACCTGAAACCTCTCTATTCTGTGAGATGAAAATTCGCGCAATTGCACTCATACCTGCCCCGCCAACACCTACAAAATGAAGCCTGCCATCAGATGGAAATGGTACGCCATGCGAGAAATGTTCTTTTATTTGCGTTTTAGTTCTCATAAACCTGCTTTTCTATTATGCTTAGCACTTGCTGGGTTGCGTCTCGAACAACCCAATTACGCAACTTTTCAGTCGCTTGTATTCTCCTGTCTTTATTCTCACTCCATTTTTTCCATTCATGTTCCAATCGCTCAGGAGTAAGTGCATTTTGACGAATAATGCTAGCTCCTCCAAGGCTTTCAATAACACGTGCATTGGCCTCTTGGTGCCCAGCAAAAGCATAAGCATAAGGGATAAAAATAGCTGGAACCCCAAATAATGCAAGTTCACATATAGCACCTGCTCCTGAACGACTTATTGCTATGTCTGCCAGTGAAAACTCTTGGACCAGTTCTACAGCCTCTAAGTAAGCTTTTATGCGAAACCCTTCCGGTAAACATAGTCTCTCTACTGCGCGTGCACATGCTTCATAGTTCAAAGGGCCTGTCACGTGAGTCCATATTTTTCCGCTTGACAAAACTCGATGTGCTGTTGTTAAGACTACTTCGTTGATTACGGTTGCACCTTGTGAACCACCAAAACTTAATGTATGCCCAATTCCATTAGATATTGTTTTTTGGTTTTGGCTTGACTGGACAACTAACACCTCTCTCATAGGAAGTCCCGTAACAATGCAATTTTCTCCGAGATACTGTTTTGTTTCTTTAAACACAATACATTTTTTTTTTGCATAAGAGGAAGCGATTCTGTGTGTTCTTCCGGGAATCACGTTTTGTTCATGAATAATGAGAGGTACTTTTTCTCGTTTACTAGCAGCAATTAATGGGCTCGCAGAATATCCTCCGGTCGAAAAAATCGCATCAGGCTTGTATGGTCTTATAATCTTTTGAGCATAACTAATGTTTTTGATTATCCTCAAGACTCCAAATAAACCTTTGACAGAAAACGTTTTCCCTACAGGTTTCGAGTTTAATCCTAAAAATTGGATGGACTCTTTTTGGCATGATTTTCCTTCGATGCCACGAATACTTCCCACATATAAGCATTCATGCCCGTTATCTCTTGCGGCTTTCGCTACTTCAAGTGCGGGAAAGACGTGTCCGCCTGTCCCGCCGCCTGTTACTATTAATTTCAACTAATGCCTCCACAGGTTTACGTTTTGCTGCAAATGCAAGTGATTGTGCAGCACCTAATCCGATCATTAAAGCAATCAAACTGCTGCCACCATAACTGAAGAACGGTAATGGTACACCAACTGTAGGGAATCTGCCGCTTGTAACTAACATGTTTATGACACTTTGGACAGCAATCCACCACCCAAGCGCACCCAGTACTATTTTAGAAAACTCAGTTGGAGCGTTACTTGCAAGTTGAAACAATCTAATGCAAATACTTGCAAGAACTGCAATCACAATGAATGAACCCATTATTCCAAACTCTTCTGCAGGCGTTGTGAATGCAAAATCGGTACCTGCTGCCGGTATCACGTGTTTAGCACGACCCTTTGCAGCGCCGACTCCCATTAACCCCCCCAATGCCATTGCTAATTCCGATTGTGACTGCTGATAACCTGCACCATCTACTATTTTACTATCCCATCTATTCAAGAAAGTTGACATTCTACCTGCACGGTAATCTTTTGCATAACTGAAGTACAACCCTGCACATGTCAAAACAATTATTGATAAAATAATTAACGCACCTCTAACACGACTAAAAATAAATACTCCAAACGAGCACATAGCGACCATAAAAGCAGTCCCCAAATCAGGTTGACGTTCTATAAGTATAAAAACAAGAATAACCAACAACCAATGATAATTCCTTAATATGAAGGGTACAATTCGTTTTTTCCAGTAGCCATAAATATCAGTAACCCTTCTACCGTATTTCACAACAACAGAACTGCTTGCATAAGCAAGAAACACAATCAAAACAGGTTTTAAGATCTCTGATGGTTGTAATGGTAATCCTAAGTTAATCCATCTACGAGAGCCATTAACAATCATACCAATGCCGGGAATCAACACTAAAACACAGGCAACTACCAACAAAAACATAAAAACAACCGACCATGCTTTGATACGCTCAGATTGTTGATTGGCAACGATCGTATAAATGATTATCCCGATAGTTAAGAGCAATAGGTGCTTTGAAAACTCTGTGTGTAATATTGACCCCCCCCTCTGAATAGACATCATAAATGTCGTATTGAAGATATTGACAGTTCCCAAAAATAATGCTATTGATACGAATAAGGCTAGCCACGGATCCCCTCGAAATAACCCTTTTCTTAATGATTTAAACATACTCAATTACCTCTTGCACCAGCTTCCTGAATTCGTTTCCTCGTTCTATAAAACTCTCAAATTGGTCAAAACTCGCACAACCCGGAGAGAGCAATATCGTGTCGCTCTTTTGAGCAGACGAAAAGGCGTTTTGAAAGGCTTCAGAAAGCGACCCAAACTGCTCGACATCCACTTTGTTTTCATAAAAAAATCGCTCGAGCCAATCTCTATCTTTCCCAAATACAAAAGCCTTTTTTATCGATTTCGACACTTTTGATACTTCTTCCCAGTTTCTGATTTTATTTATCCCCCCCGCTAATAGCAACACAGGCTTTTTAAACGAACTTAGCGACGCAGACAGTGCGGACGGATTAGTGCACATGCTGTTATTTATAAATTCAATTCCGGTTGAAGATTCAATTCTCTCCATGCGATTCGCAAGCCCTGGAAATTCAATTACATTTTCTATCAATTTTTCTATCGGAATCCCATACCCGTGTGCCAACAAACACGCTGTTGCAGTGTTCTGTAAGTTGAACTTTGTCGGCGACCACAGTTCGTTTATGTTAATTTTCTTATTAATGTTTCCAAAGCTCAAGCTGTCTTCTTTAATTACAGCATCAGCGTTTTCACTATTAATGAAAAACGTTTCAACAGATTCAGGTATTCCTTCATTTGTATTGGCTGACAACTTATTAACTACAGCAAAATCTTCTTCATTCATATTCATGAAGATTTTTCTCTTCATTTCTATATAAGTTTCTATATTTTGATATCTATCAAGATGATCCTCAGAAATAGAAGTGATAGTCGCTCCTTTTGGTTTAAAATGTGAAACCCATTCTAATTGAAATGAACTAACCTCAGCAACAAGAACTGCATCCGGATTTGCTTGAACAGCTGCTTCACAAATAGTCACCTCTGGAAACCCAGAACCTGCAATGTTTCCGCACAAAATAGATTTTTTTCCACAACTTTTTATCAAAAAATACGTTAACGCAGTAACCGTGCTTTTTCCATTTGTCCCTGTTATCGCAATGATTGGAGAATTCGTAATGCGATATGCGATTTCTGGTTCGCTATATATTGGAATATTTCTCGAAACTGCTTCTTTTAAAACCGGATGGTGCATCGGAACACCCGGTGACGGTGCGATAAAATCTATATCGTTCCAATCTACATCGCCAGTCCAACAAGTTGTTACAGAAACGCCTATCGTTGCCATCTCATCCATAGCAGATAGAATTTTTCTGTTATCTGCTGATTTTTCATCAACAACAGATACATCAGCGCCAACTCGCTTTAGTGCAATCGCCATTCCACAACCGGCGCGACCTAAGCCGATGATCAATCCTTTCATTCCTTTCATCTAAAACTCTCCCAAACAATTGTGCATGCAAGCAATGATAAAATCGTTTGGAGGAGCACAAAATTCCATACGATCTTCGACTCCTTTACGCCTCGCACTTCAAATGCGTGGTGAATTGGTGTTGCAGGAAAAAGTCTCTTTTTAAACAGTTTTACCCATGCTATCTGGATAGGCACCGGAACTAATTCTATTAAAAATATAAACGAAGCCAGCCAAGGAAACAATGATGAACCCCATGGTGATTTGGCAAACAACAAGCCATACATCGCGCCTAAAAACAAAGACCCAACGTCTCCCATAAATACCTTGGCAGGAGGAGAGTTAAAAACCAAGAAAGGCAACATTGAACCTATCATAATCACTGCTATTATTGAGTGCTCATCATTTATAAAATAGAAGTACAAAGCGAAAGGTATCAACGAGAATATCAATACACTTGCCCCCAAACCATCTAACCCATCCGTAAAGTTAACTGCATTCGCGAACATAACTACTAAAAAAACAAAAAATAGGATCTCAAGCCTGTATTGAAACTCAAAGCCATACAAAAAAAATGCAAAAAGAAACACTACAAGAAACTGCATGAGTAACTTTTCTTTCCATCCTATTCCTCGTTTTTTAAAAACTTTTGGTACAAGATAATCATCTGTAAAACCAATAAATGAAAATCCACCGATTAATATAAACAAATATTTAAAGTTCTGAAAATCAGGCAAGAAATAGATTACCCCGCCGATAACCCCAATCAAAGAAATCAACCCCCCCATGATGAGGGTGCCTTGCTTCTTCTGATGCTCTACTGGTGCATAAGGGCTTACTTGTGTCTCACTTTTAATAACTCGCAACAACCACAAAACGGGATAAGCGCTAATCCCTGCAAAGAAAAATGATATCCAGAAACCCTCAATAATGTTCTGAATCAATTTCCACCCCTGCTTTTATTAGCGCATTTTCCAATTGCAATGCACGCGAGCCTTTGATCAGCAACACATCGCCTTCTCGTAAACTCAATAGCCATTTAGCAGCCTCTTCGGCTGTTCCGCATAATGACGTTTCCCCTAAAAACCTCGATTTTTTTGCCCCTTCAACAATCCAGTGTGACCTTTCACCCACGCCAACGATAACGTCTACATTAATTCCCGCAACAAATTTCCCAATTTTCATGTGCTCATTTTCCTCATAATCTCCAAGTTCCAA
>CAZSPF010000005.1:0-9415 GCA_964608695.1 uncultured Fimbriimonadales bacterium
CTGTCTTTTCGCTTGTAACCCGGAGTACTTTGGTTTGCTATGTTTGTGGTTAACAAAGAGAACCTCTCGGTAGTCCGCGAAAGAGCGGATTGATACCGATAGGAAGCCGGTCCGAACAGTCTTTCCAATAAACTCATGGATTCAAAATTTGCGATTCCTTGCGCGAATCTCACCTAATCCGATTAGGTTCGCCGAACGGGATATAGTCCGGCACAATGGGTATATCGGCATGAGTTCTTTTTTCCTTAGGCTAGGGGTATTGCTTTAAGACGAAGACATGAGTTTTTGGGTTATAATGCCCGTTCAAAATCCCTCGATTTTGGGAAAGGAAGAGCAAATGTCGTTTGACGATGTAACCTTACTAACACCTGAAGGCTATAAGCAGCTACAAGAGGAACTTGACATTCTTTTGACCAAAGAGCGTCAAGAGATAGCCAGGCGTATCGAGGAAAGCCGAGAACATGGTGAGTACAGTGAAGAAAACGCGGAACTTGACGAGGTGAAATTTCGACAGGCTATTGTGGAAGAAAGAATCGAAGAGTTAAAAACGATTCTCGCTAATGCTCAAGTGCTTACGAAAGATGATATCTCCATAAAGCATGTAGGTATCGGCTCGAAGGTTACGGTAATGAACACACGCTCCAAAAAAGAATCCACCTTTATTGTTGTAAGTAGCGCCGAGGCAAATTTAGATGATAGTTATATTTCTGATGAATCACCGATGGGCATCGCTCTCATAGGAAAAGCAAGAGGAGACAGAGTTACGGTTGAGGCTCCCGGCGGTAGAATCTCTTATGAAATCAAAAGAATTGGCAGAGCGGTAAAGTGAGCGGGGATTCAGACACAAAAGCTCTCAGACAAGAAAAACTTAAGCGTCTCATAGAATTAGGGCTTAATCCATACACAATTGAGGAATTCCATAATCCACATACACCAAATTACTTGCGTGAAAACTATCCGGAACTCGAAGGAAAATCCGTTTCGCTTGCCGGACGTGTTACATCTTTAAGACCCATGGGTAAGGCGGGTTTTTTTGATCTCACAAAAGACGGTGAGCGCATGCAAGTCTACGTGCGCAAAGACGATATCGGAGACACATTATGGGAAGCGTTTGGATTAATTGATATCGGTGATATAGTCGGTGTTAATGGCGAAATGTTCACCACGAAAGCAGGTGAGATCTCGATTCATTGCCGTGATTTATCGGTCCTTGCTAAATGTTTACACATTCTTCCAATAGGTAAACAAACAGAAGATAAGCAATGGTATGGGTTGACTGATATAGAAGAAAGATATAGAAAGCGATATCTGGATTTAATTGCCAACAAACATAGTCGCGAAGTTCTTATTCAACGTTCGAAATTAGTATCGGAAACACGAAGGTTTCTTGACAACCGCGGTTTTTTGGAAGTTGAAACCCCAATACTGGAAGTAGAAGTAGGGGGGGCGGCGGCAAGACCTTTTTTAACATATCATAATGCGCTGGATTTAGAGTTAAAACTGAGAATCTCACTGGAATTGCATCTAAAGAGATTGATTATAGGAGGCATTGAGAAAGTTTATGAAATTGGTAGAGTGTTTCGCAACGAAGGCATCAGTACTAAACACAACCCTGAATTTACTCTTTTGGAACTTTACATGTCTTACGCAAACATGGAAGACGTCCAACAACTTGTTGAAGAACTTTGCAGCTATCTGGCAAAGACTATTTATGGCTCTGAAGTCATAAAAATCGAAGGGGTTACTTTGGATTTTTCAAAACCTTGGAAAAGAGTAGATCTCTTAAGTGCCATAGAAGAACACTCGGGAATTAAACCCACTGAATTAAATAATCTAGATAGTGCAAAGTCCGCCATGCAAAGAGTGGGGTTGGATGCATCCAAAGAGAACAGTGTCGGGGGGGTTATCGAAAAACTGTTGGAAAGGTTTGTAGAGCCGAAATTACAAGAACCTACATTTGTAGAAAACTACCCCATCGAAACAAGTCCTCTTGCAAAAAAACACCCGATAAAAAATGGGTTAACGCGAAGATTCGAAGGATACATAAGAGGGAGAGAAGTCTGCAATGCGTTTAGTGAATTAAACGACCCATTCGATCAGCGCGAACGTATGGAGAGGCAGCACGCCATGCTATTGGCAGGAGACCATGAAGCAAACCCGTTAGATGAAGATTTTCTTTATGCAATGGAGATAGGCATGCCACCTACGGGGGGGCTTGGAATCGGCATGGATAGACTTGCGATGATTTTTTCTGGAATAGATAGTATTCGCGATGTCATATTCTTCCCCACTTTAAAACCCGAACACAAAGAAAAAACAGAAGAGTAATTACTCTACAATTCTGATTGCGATAGGCTTATCCGTCAACACGTTCATTGTTTCTATCTCTTTTAACGCATTCGTGACGACGCTTTCCGAAGCCTTATGAGTAACTATCATCACATTCCCTTTGTTTGTTTCGTTACATTCTAATCTTGCCAAGGCATCCGTTATAGATATTTGATGATTTCCAAGCACAGTTGCCAACTTTCCGATAATTCCCGGTTTGTCAAAAATCGGAAAACGGAAATAAAATCTCGATGAAGATTCGATAGGTGAAAGTTTTACGCTTCTGTTCGGGTGCCAAATTCCTCCGGAATAAGTAGTCCTTGCAATATCAACAATATCAGAAAGAACTGCACTTGCTGTTGGTAGAGAGCCCGCACCTTTACCATAAAAAATCATTTCACCTATTGCGTCACCCTTCACCATTACGGCATTAAACTCATGTCGAACGGTCGCTAATGGATGTGTGTTCTCTATTAATGCAGGATGCACACGCAAGTCAAGTTTCTCTTCCATACGAGTTCCTAATGCAATGGGCTTGATCACAAAACCGAATTGGGCTGCTGTGAGAATGTCTTCTTTAGAAATGCTTGTGATACCCTCCACAATAATTTCCGAAAGCTTTGCTTTTGTTTGGAATGTTAACTCGGACAGGATAAGGAGTTTATGTGCCGCATCGAGCCCTTGCACATCGAACGTTGGGTCTGCTTCTGCAAGTCCGCATTCTTGCGCTTGAGTTAATGCATCTTGCAAATCAATCCCCTCTTCTTGCATTTTGGTGAGGATGTAATTTGTAGTTCCGTTTAAAATCCCAATGAGATGATCTACTTGGTTAGCAATTAATCCACTCGTTAATGCACGAATGATGGGAATTCCCCCGCATACACTCGCTTCAAAGCCCACCTGACATTTATTTTTTGTTGCCGCTTCAAAGATCTCATCCCCATATGATGCTAAGACTGCCTTGTTCGCTGTTACCACACTTTTGCCGACTTCTAACGCTTTCAGAATATATGTCCTCGCCGGTTCGATCCCACCAATAACCTCCACTACAACATCCACGTTAGGATCACAAATTAACTCATCGGGATTGTATGTAATCTGGTCTGATGGTAATGGTCGCGGCTTGCCTTGTGTTTTCACAAGCGCTTTCACCACTTCCAATTTCACATCAGATTTGCGCTCGATAACTCCGGCGTTTTTCTTTATTAACTCCACCAGTCCAGAGCCAACAACACCCAGACCCATAATTCCCAATCGTATAGTTTTTAACATGAATGCGGATTATACTTGTTGAAAAGCCTGCTCTAAATCTTCGACCAAGTCCTCTACGTCTTCGATTCCCACTGATACTCTAATTAACCCGTCAGATATGCCTGCTTTTTTCCTAACTTCAGGTTCAACAGATGCATGGGTCATAGAGGGGGGATGGCAAATAAGAGATTGTATACATCCTAGTGATTCTGCAAGTGTAAAAAGTTTCAATTTTTCTAAAAATCTTTTTGCCGTTTCGGCATCACCTTTGAGTTCAAACGAAAGCATCCCGCCGAAATCACGCATCTGTTTTTTTGCAATTTCATGACCGGAATGAGAGTTCAGCCCGGGATAATAAACTCGCTCCACTTTGGGGTGATTATTAAGAAACTCTGCAATCTGTTTTGCATTTGCACAATGCTGTTCCATCCTTAACGGAAGTGTCTTCAAACCACGCAACACAAGATAACAATCCTGCGGCCCGGGAATAATTCCGCATGCGTTCTGTATAAACTTAAACTCTTTATAAAGTTCATCATCGTTCGTTAATAACGCTCCATTCACCACATCCGCATGACCGTTTAAATACTTAGTAGCGGAATGCAAAACAACATCTGCTCCTAACTCTAACGGTCGCTGAAGATAAGGAGTGGCAAATGTGTTATCAACAACAACTTTTGCGCCTTTTCTTTTTGCAATCTGAGATGCTCCTTCGATATCTGTTATGTTTATCAAAGGGTTTGATGGTGATTCCAACCATAAAACAGCCGTATCTTCTTGCAGTGCCTGTTCTATGTTGTTTAAGTCTGTTGTATCTATGAATTCAAAACAGATTCCCAATTTTGCATAAACTTTTGTGAACGCTCGGTATGTTCCTCCATACAAATCCGCACACGCAACCACTCTTGAACCTATCTTTAAAGAATTCAAAATACAAGTAACCGCCGCCAGTCCAGTTGCAAAAGATAATGCGTACTTTGCATCTTCTAATGCAGCAAGTGCGGTTTCCAATGCAGCACGAGTGGGGTTCTCGGTTCTGGCATATGGCAGATCTCTTCCTCGATACCTTCTCGGTATTCCGGGAGTGTCTTGAGAGTAAGTTGAGGTTTGGTAGATAGGAAACGTAACGGCTCCCGTGTTTTCGTCCTCTTCAATGTTTTGGTGAACGGCTTTAGTTTTAAATCTCATTTGTTTCTCTTGAAAAGAGATTATGAGGTATTGAACTGCCTTTGTTCAACTGCGGAGCCTTTCGTCTGCTTCTGTACGCTTAATAATTGTGCCGAACGGCATTGTGGTAGGTATATCCGGAGATTTGGATTCCAACAAAGCATCTATTGCATTCTTTAGATATGGGCGATTATTTTCTGATTCCCATGTGGATGAATCAATAGATCCACAATACACAACCTGCCTCTTGTCATTCAACAAAAAACATTCGGGAGTACGAGTTGCTTTAAAAACATCTGCAAATAACAGTGTGCTGTCTAATAATGAAGGAAACTTCAAATTGTGCAACGATTTCCAAGAATTAACACTTTCAATAGTCTCATCATAGTTTGAAAATATGCCTAAAACCGAAATATCTTTTTCGTTGCAATACTTTATTATTTCTGAAATTCTCTTTACATACAATGCGTCCACAGCACCTGTTGTTGAAAGAAAAATGTATAACTGCCCTTTTGAGTTTTTTGAATCATATGTAACATCCTCTTCTTTCATTGTAAAACCGAACTCTTCCAAAATCTGTTTAATTATAGGAAGTTTTACATCAGGAAGGTTTTCGCCGGGCTGCAATCCCATCCTAAAAAAATCTGTAACAAAATCTTGTGCAAACCTTTCGTTCATGTAATCCCATTTCTTCAATAAGTACCCTCTTTGATTCACCAAAAAAGCACGCCAATGACGTCGTTCGTTTTCTCCTGTTAATAATCTGTAAACTTGGTTTGTTGTATGAAACAAAAACTCCGGCTTTACGCGCATCTCTTCGGAAGAAGATTTCAAATCTTCTATGGATTTTGTTGATAACACAATAATTTTTAAAGGCTTCTTTTCCGTATCTAATAAACTCATTCCTCTTAACAGCCTCGCATCTTCCTCTCTTGAAACATCAAACCCAGTTAACACGAGCACATAACTTCCTCTAAAACTGCTCGTTTCAACATTTCTTTGTTCCAAATTTGTTATCTGAAAATCCGGAAATGGTGCAAAAAGCGAAATGCCTAATGCGAGAGAAAGCATGCAAGAAGTTTGACCTATGCGCAACAAACTGCGCTCAATAGGTACCCTCACAACATGGATTCGCTTTCTCATATAGATGAACACGGACGAGCAAAAATGGTAGATGTTTCCGAGAAACAGACGACGAAACGCACGGCTAAAGCTGAAGCTATTGTAAAACTCGCTGAAGCACACCTTTCCGCAATAAACAACAACCCAAAAGGAGATGTCTTCGGCGTTGCCCGAGTTGCAGGAATACAAGCTGCAAAAAGCACTGCCTCTCTAATCCCGCTTTGCCATAGCCTACCCTTAACGTCTGTTTCGATAGACTTTGAGCACAAGGATTCTGAAATTATAGTTATTTGCACGGCCCAAGCCGAATCAAAAACCGGAGTGGAAATGGAATCCCTCGTGGGAGCTACGGTTTCAGCCCTAACCCTGTATGACATGCTGAAATCTGCCGGCCATGGCATTGAAATTCAATCCATCAGACTATTGGAAAAAACGGGAGGAAAAAGCGATTGGCACGTGAGCAGGTAATGGGTTATCGCATCGGAATTATCACGGTGAGTGACACAAGAAATGAGTCCACCGACTTCAGCGGACCAGCCATCGAAAACGCATTAAAAAAAATAGGTTTCCAAAAATTCGAAAAGCGATTGGTAAAAGATGAAACAATAGCAATTCGAAATGCAATTTTAGAATTATGCGAAAATTGTGATGCAATCTTCACAACCGGTGGGACAGGTTTTATGTCACGTGACGTAACACCTGAGGCGACATTGACACTAATAGAAAAACGCGCACAAAGTTTAGAAACTATGATTTTAATCTCTGGATTACAGAAAACTCCTTTTGCAGGTTTGTCTCGCGGAGTAATCGGTGTGAGAGGAAAAACACTAATCGTAAACCTTCCGGGCTCACCGAAAGGTGCACAAGAAGGAACCGAAGCACTAAAAGATTGTTTGGTACACATATTAAATCAAATAAACGACATATCACATGAAGATGAAGTTAATTGATACGCATTGCCATTTAAATTTTAAAGAACACTTTCCGAATGTTGCGTCAACTTTACAATCAGCAAAACAAAATAATGTGGTTGGATGCATTGTTGTAGGCTGCGACACGGAAACCTCTCGATATGCCATCGAACTTGCCGAAAAGTACGAAGAAATTTACGCTTGCATCGGTTGGCATCCTAATTATTCAGCAAACTACACAACACATGAATTACAAAAAATTAATGAACTGAGTCGTCATCCCAAATGCGTGGCTATCGGTGAAGTCGGCTTAGATTACCATTGGAAATATGCAACCCCCGAACAACAAAAAACATGTACATTGGAGCATATTCAGCTGGCAATTGAAAAAAACCTGCCTGTAGTCTTTCACTGCAGAGAGGCGTATGATGACTTACTGGATTTTTTAGAAGATTTAGTTACCCAACCCAAAAGCATGATCCTCCATTGCTTTTCCGGAAACATCGAGCATGCAAAACAAGCAGTTTCTATGGGTTGTTATTTCGGAATAGATGGCCCGATAACGTATAGAAATGCGGAAAATCTTAGACAAATCGCGAGAGTCCTCCCAAAAGACAGGTTGCTCATAGAAACCGACTCCCCTTATCTCACACCTCATCCGTATCGAGGACAACAAAACTCACCCTCTATGATCTCATTGATAAACAGCGAACTGGCAAAAACCTTAGATATAGGAGAACAAGAATGTGCGGACATCACAACTGAAAATGCAATGCGAGTATTCTCCATAAACATTTAAGAAAATAATTAAAAAAACTCTGCTCAAAACATCCTTTAAGGTAAATTAATCATCCCGCGTGGGGCGTTAGCTCAGTTGGTAGAGCAGCTGACTCTTAATCAGCGGGTCATAGGTTCGAATCCTATACGCCCTACCAAATAACAACATCACCAAGACGCTTCTTAAACTTTCGATCGTGTTGATTTTTAATGAAACAAGTAATTTTAGCAGGAGTGTTTGTCATTGCAAGCTCCGTTTACGCTGAGTCTTTAATTTGGTCAAACATCGTCAACAAGCCTGATGACCTCATGGCAACCGAAGACGCATGGACTGCCGCAAGGGCTGAGGATGCTGGATTCAAATCGTACAGAGTTGCCGCAGAAGACTTTCATCTAAGTGAGTTAACAAAAATTACTCGAATTTCATTCTATGCGATGAACTTTGATGCCGACATCTTAGGCGGCGATTGGTATATCTATGAGTCGACAGGAGGAGGCCCTCCGGGAAAACTCATCACGGGTGAAGCAGGCTTGCCGCTAATAGAAGAGAACACAGGCTGGTGGAGTAACACTTTTCAAGACTATATCATGAGGCAATCAGTAATGCCTACAAACCTTGTGCTCGGACCAGGGCATTACTTTGCAGCTTTCCGTTCATTGATAACCCTCGAGCAAGGAGGGGGAAAAAACAGCATCCTCACAACTCGAACTTCCATAGCAGACACACGCGCTTATTGGAACTTCGGTGTGCTTGCAAATGGCAGCGTTACTGACACTTGGTACCTGATGGAAACTTTCAATCTCGTTAAAGAAAACGAATGGGCATTTGAAATCTACGGTGAAGTCGTACCTGAGCCAACATCAATTCTGGCATTAGGCACAGGATTGCTCTTCATTCTAAAGCAGACAAGGAAACGTAGGTAACTGACGGTACTTAGGCGAAAATAGAAAATTCCTTTGTGATTTCGCTCAAGTCGTGTTATACTAAACCCTGACTTCTCTAAAGGAATCAACTTCTTTTCAGCGAATCTTGAAATTGAAGGACTAAGGTGCAGGACCACGGTCAACTATCGTCGTCTGTAGAAGACATCTATGAAGCCGGCTTTGTACATCGCTGCAACGGTGAGTACGTTCAAGCGCGTGAAGCGTTCAACAAAGTCTTAAGTATTGAACCTAAACACCTCAAATCTCGCTGGCAGTTGGCACTTATCAAAGGATTTGAAGGAGATTTCGACGGCAGTTTGGAGGACTTAAGACTAATCGTTCAGGATGCACCTACCTTCCTCGATGCAAGGTACGACTTCGCTATGACGCTAAACATGCTCGGCTACTTCGACGAGGCGTTTGCAGAATTTCAGGAAATTCTTCTTCAAGACCCAAGCCACGAAAAAGCCAAACAACAATTGGCATATTTTGGATAAACGAATACTTTATTTTTAGCGTGCTTCACACGCTTTACACAATTCATTATGTGCATTATCTGATGATGTATCATTGATGTTTGAGAATCTATATCTGTGAAAAGACAAAATATATTCATATTGTTGTTTTTCGGAATAATCGCACTTATTCCGACATGGAAATACATTTTTTCAAACCAAGTTCCTGTACTTGTAGAAGACATACACACATTAACTCCTTGGATGCAAGGAACTCCTGTTGACCACTTAGACGTTCTCTATGCAGATTCCGCTTTGCAATTTTTACCTTGGAGAGATTTAATGCTGGAATCAATGAGGGGGGGTGAAATTCCATTATGGAATCCTTATACTTTAGGCGGAATCCCGTTTCTCGCAAATTCACAGTCTGCGCCGCTTTACCCTGTACATTGGATGTTTAGTTTAACTGGACTTAATGCA
>CAZSPF010000005.1:9432-15329 GCA_964608695.1 uncultured Fimbriimonadales bacterium
AATGCAGAAAGCTTATTGATTTTTTCAGCATGGTTACATCTATTCATTGCAGGCTTGGGGATGTTTTATCTTTGTAGAGCATTGGGTGGAAGTTTGCTGGGGGGGGTGTTAGGCGGTAGTGCCTTTGCGCTAAGTGCATTCATGGTAAGCTGGGTCCCCTTGCCAAGCGTAATGATGACAGCATCTTGGATCCCTTGGTGCCTGTTCGCTTTATTTCATTTGTCTAACCAAATTGGCTTCAAACAAATTTCATTAAGTGCAATTCCGTTCGGCATGATGTTACTAAGTGGACATTTGCAAATTGCCATGTACGGCTTACTCGCTAGCCTATTTCTTGTTCTTTGGCTTCTCATCATTTCAAGAAAACGAACGCTGTTCTTCATAAGTGCTCTTCTATCTGTTGCGCTCGGAGCCGGATTAGCGTCACCACAACTGCTGCCTTCCATTGAAAACGGCTTTGATGGACACCGATCATCCCCCCCCACTGTCGAAGGTTATAAAGGCTATGAAAGGCAAGCATTGAAACTACACCATTATTCAGTCTTGTTAGCGCCCACTATATTCGGTTTACCAAGTCATACATTCACAGGTGAAACCGGAGGAGAAATACCCAGTTACTGGCTGGCTATTGAAGAGCCGGGAAGGCACTATGCAGAATTGGCTTTTTATGTGGGGCCTGTTGTGTTATTTTTGGCAATCGTAAGCATCTTCTTTCAACCATACGATTATCGCAGGTTTTATTTTTTGGGATTGATTGTTTTCGCTTTTGTGGCATCACTGGGTACGTTCGTCACCAAGTTCATGTATTTTTATATTCCCGGATGGGCGTCCACAGGCTCACCGGGAAGAATTGCCATTTTATTAACTATAGGTTTGTGCGTTCTGGCAGGTACAGCGCATAAAGAAACTGATGATCATAAAATTCACAACTCCGGAAAATTAGGAACATACCTATCTGTAATAATCCTCGCTCTCTCAATTGCATTTGTATTTAGATGGGCACACCAATTTGAATTTGATATCCAAGCAGAAATGTTTGCAAAGTCTGTGCCATTTCTTGGTGCAAGCCTTGCAGGTGTAATTTTGTCTTTAACTTTATTATGGAAAAACTCACTTTCTCAGCATGCTTTAATCTCATGTCTCATCTTATCATGTTTAGGTTTGATTGCCGTTCACCACGGAATCCTTCCTGCTTCGGAAAAAGGATTATATAAACAAGATTTTGAATACTTGGAGAATTTAAAAAATGCAGATCTAATTGCAGTTATGAATTCAAGCGAAGACTGGACGCTTTATGGTCCGCTTCTTTCCATGTCAGCCCCCCCCAATAGCCTTCTTCCATATCGGATCAATGAATTAACAGGTTATGATTCTATCATTCCCAAAAAAAGAAAACAACGTGTTGACGCAATCAATAAAAGAGACAGCGCACCTTTAGCGAACGGGAATATGGTTTTCATAAAGCCGGCTTGTGATTTCCAAGCACTGGCTGAAACTGGGGTGCAATTTATACTCACAACAGAACAACTCGAATTCCCGCTAGCCTATTTCAAAGATGAATACAAAGTGTATACACTGCCGCCTCCTGCAAGACATCCTCCCAAAACAAAATCTCGAACCTTTAACACAGCCGTGAAAATTTGGGAAGAAGACAACCTCCCTGCTTTTGAATCCGACTGCAAAGGCTGGTACGTTCAAACCGCAGGCGGCTGGCAGGAACTTACCCCCGAGTTTCAAGCAAGCGGTGAAGTTCAAATGAAATACTATCCGGATTCATATAGGCTGGGAATGTTACTAGGATTGACTTGCATTTTCGTCATTTCTGCGATATCATTTATTAAGTCAAGCACTTCAGAGACAAATGAGAAATCAACCTTTACCGATAGTCGTTGAATCCCGAACGAACGTTCGAGGAAGGTTTATGACATTGATTTTTAATAACCCATACAACACGTTCGAAGAGGTGATTCAAGTAATTATGGATGCAACAGGATGTTCGTTCGAAGAAGCATATTGTGAAACATGGGAGGCGCATACATATGGAAAAGCTGCGATTCACTTCGATACTCAACAGGCTTGTTGCGCAGTTGCAACTATTGTGTCTCGAATAGGTGTGCAAACTGAAGTGCGCCCAGAGTGGGATGATTGCGATTAAAAACACATTGCCCGTTCCAACAAAACTGCCGGACATATCACCCGAAGATACAACCGGAACCGGTCACGATTTTGGCTGGATTGTAACAGTCTTTAATAACAATTACAACACGTGGGATGAAGTCATTTACATTTTGCAAAAAGCAACAGGCTGCTCGATGGATGAGGCATACATAGAAACATGGGAGATTGATAACTTAGGCCAAAGCGTTGTTCATCACGGGTCAGAAAAGGAATGTGAAAAAGTCGCTTCCATCATCGCAACAATCGGAATAAGAGTGGAAGTTTCTCAACCGTAACTATCTTATCATTGTAAATTTTTGTTCCTTGCTGGATCCCGGATATAAAACTAATAGTGTTCCGCGAAACTGATACTTCACCTTCATTGTTCCGCTCACCTCACTCATGGTTTTTCCTTTAACACCTTCCACAATATTCGTAAAATAAATTTCATTACCTGAAACGGAATACTTGCCCGCTTCTTGTAAAACTAATCCGCCTGTCAATGTAACAGTTCTGATATACGTTTGATCAGGTTTTAATTCAAGAACAATGGCAGGATCACTCTCATCGAGAGTCTTCCACGTGCCCGAAAGGTCAACAGGCTCCGACGAAGTGCATGAAGCGAGAAAAATCAAACCAACAACAAACATCAAAATTGCGCTGAACACCCCACGGAACCCAACCGCAAAACAATGTGCGGTAAACTTCCGCAATCCCTTTCGTGATGGAATCTGCTTTTCTACTGTATAAAGGAACTCCATAATGTTTAAGCCGGATCTTCAAGAGTTTCAAAGGCTTGCATCCGATGGAGCGCTTGTTCCCGTATATTCGGAAATACATGCCGACCTCGAAACGCCTTTGAGTGCTTATTGGAAATTATCGCACGATTCGGAGTTTTCGTTCCTCTTGGAATCCGTAACAGGGGGAGAAAATCTTGCAAGATACAGTTACCTCGGCGTTAGTCCACGCTCCATATTCCGCTCGAAAGGCGCAAAGGTTGTCGTTACGAAGGATTTTGAATCTCAAGAATTCACTCTGGAGGGCAATTCTAACCCATTAGACTATTTGCGACAAATCGTTCTTGAAAAGCGATATCGAGAAGATGAAAAACTCCCAAGGTTTACTGGTGGTGCAGTTGGCTTTGTTTCATACGATATAGTGCGGTTCTTTGAAAAAATCGGAGACGACACAATTGATGACCTCGAATGCGATGATGTCTTCATGATGTTGTGTGAAACCATCGTCGCATTTGATCACGCCAAAAACCGAATCTTGATTATATCACATGCAACTAATGAAAAAGAATCTTATGAACAAGCATGTGAAAGAATAAGCGACATCATTCAAAAGTTACGAAGTCCAATCCCCCCCCTTCCAACAGGAAGTTTTGGAAAACCTGAATTTTCCTCGAACATGAGCAGGGATTCCTATGAAGAATCAGTAAGAAAAACAAAGCAATATATCATTGATGGTGATGGCGTGCAAATGGTAATCAGTCAAAGATTTTCTTCGCAAGTACATTCACACCCGATTACAACCTATCGAAACTTGCGCTCATTAAATCCTTCACCATATATGTATCTTCTTAGATGCAAAGATTTTGATGTAATCGGCGCGTCACCGGAAGTATTGGTTACGTTAGAAAACAATATCGCAAGAGTTAGACCAATAGCAGGAACAATCAAAAGAGGGGAAACTGAAAAAGAAGATGAAATGCTGATGCAAGAGTTATTGGCAAATGAAAAAGAAAGAGCGGAACATATCATGCTTGTGGATTTAGGCAGAAACGACATCGGGCGTATCGCAGTAACAGGAAGCGTAAAAGTGAACGAACTTATGGTAATTGAAAAATATTCTCATGTCATGCACATCGTAAGCGACATTACGGGAACAGTCAGGCAAGACTATGATGCATTCGATGTCTTTCGTGCATGCTTCCCTGCCGGAACGGTTTCAGGTGCACCGAAAGTTCGTGCCATGCAAATTATCGAAGAACTTGAACCCACAAAACGAGGAATATACGCAGGCGCAGTCGGTTATTTCGGTTTTAATGGAGACATGGATACAGCAATCGCAATCAGAACCATTTTCTTGAAAAATGGTATCGCATACATTCAAGCAGGTGCCGGAATTGTTTACGATAGCATCCCCGAAAAAGAATGGGAAGAGTGTTACAATAAAGCAAGAGCGGTCATGCAAGCTATCGAAATTTCTGAAACGGGAAGCAGCTCATGATTTTATTAATTGATAACTATGATTCATTTACTTACAACGTGGCGCAATATGCACTCGAAAGCGGCGCGGAACTGCTCGTGAAAAGGAATGACAAAATCACAGTCGAAGAGATTGAAGCACTCAAGCCTGAGGGAATCCTCATCTCTCCAGGCCCTTGTACGCCCGATAAAGCAGGGATAAGTGAAGACGTCATCAAAACTTTTAAAGAGAAAACCCCGATATTCGGTGTGTGCTTAGGCATGCAAGCAATTGGAGAAGTTTTCGGCGGCAAGATTGTTTCCGCAAAAAAAATCATGCACGGAAAAGCATCACAAATCACACACTCAGGGAAAGGAGTGTTTGAGGGACTTCCCTCTCCGTTATCAGCCATTCGATATCACAGCCTCGTGGTGGATAAGAATTCCCTGCCCAATGAATTAGAAATCACAGCAACCAGCGAGGACGACGAGATAATGGGTTTAAGACACAAGCATTTTCAAGTTGAAGGTGTACAGTTTCACCCGGAAAGTATCCTCACAGAGCATGGCAAACAAATCATCGCCAACTGGATTAACCAATTGAAAAAATAATTAAGGACTTCTTTCCTTTTACTCATTTCGCTGAACCCATTTTCAGGTATCTTCGTTTAACCTTTGATCAAGGAGAACAACTATGATTAAGAAACCCACAATACTCATTTGGGCGGGTGCTCTCGCAGTAGTCGCCATGGCTCAGGATACGGCTGTCATCGAATGGAAGCCGAAAGTAGGCGAAACAACGAAATATCGCATTGCTGTAAACGCAAACATGGATGCCGGCATGGGTCCCATGGACATCACCTTCACTTCCATCATGACCGAAAGAATTTTGAAAATCGAAGACAACAAAAATGTTACGGTGGAATCAACACAATCAGATTTTGGGTTGTACGTTGGTGGCCAAGACATGAGTTCCATGATGAGCGGACAAGTCATTAAGGCGTTAACCGTAATGAAGCCAAACGGAGAAGTTGTAAAACGAAGTTCCGAAGGCGGGAACGAAATGGAAAATCCCCGAATGGAAGAGATGATGGTTACACTTTATCCCGACAAACCGCTTCGACTTGGTGATTCTTGGACACGCGAAGTGAAAGGTGACACAAGTAAAGGGACTGTTGACGCTGAAGCCACTTACAAGTACGAAGGCAAAGAAAAGATCGGGGATTGGGATTGCTACAAAATCTCTTACACGTACAACGAAAAGCGTGGACGTGCTCCGATGTCTGCGAAAGGCACGATTTACATCGCAGTTGAAAATGGAACAATGGTGCAATCCGATATGAGTGTTCAAAATGTTGAGTTTCAACCCGGATTACCGCCTGCAAATGCGGTATTCAAAGTAACTCGCATAAAGTCATAACTTCTGCACTCAGCAAGGATTGATTTCAGAAACCTCAAATTAAAGTTTGAGGTTTCTTTTTTGTGTTTCAGTGTAGGAAATTTTTGCGTAAAGTAAAATTGTAATTGAACTTAGGAATAAAATTATGC
>CAZSPF010000005.1:15343-22330 GCA_964608695.1 uncultured Fimbriimonadales bacterium
GTTAAAAGCACAAGACGCGATTCAGTCCGCTCAGGATATTGCGGAGCGATTTAAGCACACGCAGATTGATGCAGAGCATCTGCTTCTCGCCTTGTTAGAGCAAAGTGAGGGCATAGCGAAGCCGTTGCTGGAGAAGGTTGGAGCGGTGCCTGCGGTTGTGGCGAAGCAAGTTGAGGATGAGTTGAACAGGATGCCGAAAGTTGAGGGTGCTTCGACTTACGGCTCGGCGATCGGAGCGAACTTGGAACGTGCTTTGGATGCTTCGTTCAGCGAAGCGGAGAGCATGAAGGATGAGTACGTTTCGACGGAGCACTTGCTGATGGGCTTGGCAGGCGAAACAAAAAGTTCGGCAGGAAGGATTCTGAGATCGAACGGGGCGGCCAAAGCCACTTTGCAAAGAGCGGTGGAGTCGCTGAGGGGGGGGAGACGCGTTACTGATCAATCACCGGAAGACAAGTATCAAGCGCTCGAAAAATACGGTATTGACCTCACGCAATCGGCGAGGGCAGGGAAACTCGATCCGGTCATCGGACGAGATGAGGAGATTCGGCGTGTGATTCAAGTTCTGAGCAGGAGAACGAAGAACAATCCTGTGCTTATCGGTGAGCCGGGAGTTGGGAAAACTGCAATTGTGGAAGGTTTGGCACAGCGAGTCGTTGCAGGAGACGTGCCGGATGGCTTGAAGGACAAGCGAGTTATCGCTTTGGACATGGGTGCTCTGCTTGCCGGAGCGAAATATCGGGGTGAGTTTGAGGAGAGGTTGAAGGCGGTTTTGGAAGAGATTCGATCATCGGAGGGTCAGATTATTTTGTTCATTGATGAGATGCACACTCTTGTGGGGGCTGGGAGAGCGGAAGGCTCAATGGATGCGGCAAACATGCTGAAGCCGATGCTTGCGAGAGGCGAATTGCGGTGCGTGGGAGCAACGACGCTGGATGAATACCGGAAGTACATCGAGAAAGATGCCGCACTGGAAAGGCGGTTCCAGCCGGTGCTGGTTGATCAGCCCAACGTGGAAGACACGATTGCGATTTTGCGCGGATTGAAGGAGCGCTATGAGGTGCATCACGGGGTGCGGATTACGGATTCTGCGATTGTTGCGGCGGCGGTTTTGAGTGCTCGGTATATCACCGACAGGTTTTTGCCGGATAAAGCGATTGATTTGATTGATGAAGCGAGCAGCCGGCTAAGGATCGAGATTGACAGTGTTCCGGTGGAGATTGACACTCTCGACAGAAAAATGCGGCAGTTGGAAATCGAAAAACAAGCGTTGAAGAAAGAGACCGACGCGACGAGCAAGGAGCGATTGGAAAAAATCGAAAAGGAGTTGAGTGAACTTTCGGATGAACGTTCGCTGTTGGCTGCACATTGGCAGAGAGAGAAGGAGTTTATCACCGAGATTCGTGCGCTGAAAGAAAATCTCGAAAATGCGAAAACAAATTTGGAATCCGCAATGCGGGATGCGGATTGGGAACTTGCGGCGCAGATACAGCACGGAGAAATTCCGATGATGACGAAGCAAATTCAGGAGTTGGAAGAAAAGCTTGCGGAACATCAGAAGACGAACAAGATGCTGAAGGAGGAGGTTGACGAAGAGGACATCGCGGAAGTTGTTTCGAAATGGACGGGGATACCTGTTTCGAAACTTGTGGAAGGCGAGATGGCGAAGCTTTTGAAAATGGAGGACAGACTGCGAGAGCGTGTGGTGGGACAGGATGAAGCGATTCGCATTATCAGTGATGCTGTGCGGCGTTCGCGCTCGGGGATTGCAGATCCGAATCGTCCAATCGGGTCGTTTCTTTTTTTAGGACCTACCGGTGTGGGGAAAACGGAATTAGCACGTGCGTTAGCAGAGTTTTTGTTTGATGATGAACGCAACATGGTGCGCATTGACATGAGCGAGTATCAAGAGCGGCACACTGTTGCACGTCTTATCGGTGCCCCCCCCGGATACGTGGGCTATGAAGAGGGGGGGCAACTCACGGAAGCGGTGCGCCGAAAGCCTTACAGCGTGATTTTGCTGGATGAAATTGAAAAGGCGCATCCGGAAGTTTTTAATGTGCTACTGCAAGTTTTGGATGACGGAAGATTAACTGACGGCCAAGGGCACACCGTTGATTTTAAGAACAGCGTGGTGATTATGACGAGCAATCTTGGTTCGCATGAATACGGTGAATTGCCGGTGGGAATGGATGAAGAGACGAAAGAACGAGTGATGAACGTTGTGCGTTCGTTTTTCAGACCGGAGTTTTTAAATCGAGTGGATGAGATCATCATTTTCAATCGGCTGAGTGCACAGGACATCAAAAGTATTGTGGATATTCAGATCAGACATCTGCTTTCGCGATTGGAGGACAGGAAAATTCATATCATGCTTACCGATGAAGCGAAGACGCATCTTGCGGCGATTGGATATGATCCCGCATTTGGTGCACGGCCTTTGAAACGGGCGATTCAGACGTATATCCTGAACCCTTTGGCGAAGGAGATTTTGGAGGGGCGTGTGAAAGATGGCGAGGAAGTGGTAGTGGATGTTTTGAATGAGGCGTTTGTTTTTCGGCATCAGGGTGTCGGGGTTTAAGGCTTCGGTAGTTTGGGATGGAACGTAGAGCCGGTAGAATTACCTGTTTTTTAGAGGCTTTTCTTAGATTGGTTGACGTTTTTGGTTTTAGTGACCTATAAGGGTATGAGTAAGTTTTTTTGTTGGTTTGGCTTTTTTGAGAGAGGAGGAGGTGAGGGAGGTTTTTGGTTTTGGTGTTTGTGATGTTTGGCATCTGGTGGAAACTTAAGGGTTGGAAAGACAAGATTTTTTTGCTCTTAGGGCATTCCTTTCCTAATCTACAACCCTAAGTTCAAATGTGGATAACTCGTGGGAAAATTTTTGTGATTTTTGCAGAGATTTTGTGATAATCCTGTAAACTTATGTTACATTAGGCATATTATAATTATAAACGAGGTCGGGAATACCTATGAATACGACATCCTTTGCCGCCTTGTCAAGGTGACCGACCCTAACGGAGAGGAGACCAAGTTCGAATACAACGCCGAAGGCTGGTAGGAGGTGATGACCTATTGGGAGCCAGGGACGATAAAGTCCAATTTCACTACCAGAATCTAAAACATTGTATGATACGATGCGAGCGTTGAGTTCAAGCCACAAAAAAGGTTCTTTACTTTAATCGAAACCGTCTTGATTGTATCGAGCCGGCTCAGGATAGGGACACTGGAGCACCATTTGTTCGTTGTACCTGTGTGAGGTGAAAAAGCCGAAGAAACTTGTGAGAAATCCCTAAAGAATTTCTTGAGAATTGCCATAACAATAATAAGGATGCAGGCAAGGATGCCGGAGCAGGCTTCTTGGAATGAGAGGATATGAACAATTGGGCTACGGGACTAACACCCTGCGCACAGGGAGAGTTGCTTTGCCACGCTTAATCGGGTTAGTTTGTGCGCTTGTTGCGCTTTCTGCTTCCATTCTCGGCAACGCCGAGACATGGACATCCTTACTTCGCGCCGCGGCGGCGTTCGCAATTGGCTCGATACTCACTCAAATCTGGTACGCCATATTCGCGGTTAAGGTAACCACATTAAGCATGGCAAAAGAGGAAAAAACTGTTGAAAACAAGCAAAAAGAGAGGACAATAGAGGGTGAAGACAAAAAAGCGGCTTAACAACACTTTTGTGGAGATGACAGAATGAATCCCTTATCCACAGGACAACTGGACAAGCTTTGGCAAATCTACAGAGAGACAGGGGATGAAAACGCCCGCAACACAATTATTAAAAACTTCTGTCATTTGGTGCCAATTACGGCAGGCAGAGTTATTACAAGCGTTCCGGCAGGCTTGGAAAGAGAAGATTTAGTAAGTGCAGGCACAATAGGTTTAATTAAAGCAGTTGACCAATTCGATCCCGATCGAAACGTAAAGTTTGAAACGTACGCCATTGCTTTGATTCGTGGCGCGATTTTAGAAATGGTGAGAACGGAAGATTGGGTTCCACGTTCCATCCGCGACAAGATGAAGGCGTTCGACAGGACGGTATTGGAACTGGAGTTAGTCTTAGGCAGACCGCCAACTGATGACGAAATCGCGGAAGCCTTGGACATGACCGTAGATGGTTTACACCAACTGATGGTTCAGGCAAACCGCTCCGGGCTTCTTTCGTTCGAAGAGTTACTTGGCAATCTCGACTTCGATGAGCACACCAAGTTCATTGACATTATCGAAGATGAGAACTCTGCACCTGATGCCGAATCGGAAGGACGAGAGGTCCGGAAACAGCTGATGAAGGTTGTTGATAAACTCCCTGACAGGGAGCGTCTGGTGATAGCGCTGTACTATTATGAGGGGCTTACCTTTAGGGAGATCGGTGAGATTTTGGGAGTGTCTGAGAGCAGGATTTATCAAATACACTCCGGAGCGTTGATGCGCATGAAGACCTATCTGGAAGCAGAAGGCGGCATCTTCGCTCAGTCTTAACGTAAACGTGGAGAGCCCAAAATGGCTTTCGAGGGTCCTGACGTAGGCAAAGTCAATCCTTATGGTGCCATTCCCGAGCGCATCACTAGAACTCGTAACGATGAACGAGAAAAGAACCCAAGGAAACAACCGAAAAAGCAAGAGCCTGAAGACAAAATCGAGTTATCCGAAGGAGAAAAACCTAAAGAGGATGTAGATATAGCAAAGGGCGATGAAAGTTACGAGGATGAAGGGCAAGGGTTAGATATTTCCGTTTAAGACTCCTCTCTGGCACGCAGTTTGCAGAGTTTTTTCATCTAAAATCCCGGTAATCAGGAATCTCACGGGTATCCTGAGCGTTGAATAACATTTGAGGAGTTTAACAAGAGTATGCAAATAAAACAGATCATCATCCCGCTTGTCCTTTTACCACTGTTATTAACAGGATGTGGAGGCGGCGGAAGTGGCGATAAAACCATCGCAGAGTTTGATGGTAAACGAATCACAGAAAGTGCCTATTTAAAGAGGCTGGAAACTTTAGGACAAGTTACGGTAGTCATAAATGGGCAGACGGTGAACGCACCTTTAGCCGAACCATTAAGCGCACAGGCCCTTCGGTCATTGATGGCTGAAGAGACGTTATTGGAATTGGCTCGTGAACAAGGATTATTCCCATCAAAAGACGAGGTGGCAAAGGAAAAAGAGTTTAATGAAAAACTTAGACCTAATTACACACAAAGCTTGCAGGAATTAGGTTATCGCTTGGAAGATATTGACAGGCAGATTCAAATCGAATTATGCAGATTTCGATTGCTAACAGACGGTGTTCCGGAAAAAACGATGGCTGATGCAGAGAAGTTCATCGAAGAAAATCCGCAAATGTTTACTCAGCCTGCTTCTGTTAAATTCAGATGGTTAGTCGTTCCTGCTTCTGAAATGAAAAAAGTTGACGAGGATTTAGGAAAAGGATTGACGTTTGGCGCTGTTGCAAGTAAATACAGCATCGTTCCTGATGCTCAAATAACAAACGGTTCATTCCCCCCCCGCACAAAAGATCCCATGCAAATTTCCATTGAGAGTCTTCGACCTGAGCTGAAGTCTGCTGCAGAAAAAACAGCAGAACGGCAAGTGAGCACATGGTTTGATTACGCAGGAAATAAAGCAAAGATCTACGTTGAATCAAAAACTGCATCTCAACTTGTAAAACTAAACGATGCACAAAAAGAGCAAGTACGACGTCAGCTGATGTTGCGAGATGGTATCGGTAACGAATTAGACAAAAAGCTTCTGGAGAAAATTCTGGAAGCGGAAGTAAAAGTTATTCCGAACTATTTGCGCAAAACTTGGGAAGCGTATCGAACCCAACTTAAGGATGCGCAGGCAGAGATGCTTGGTAAAGTTGAAGTTCCTAAAGAGAAACCTACAGAACAGCCAAAAGAAGGAAATGATCAGGAATAATCATTAAAAGCTAAAACCACTCCTCCGAAAGTGGAGGAGTGGTTTTTTATTTATGTAATTCTATCGCGGATAAGAGTCGTGACACTTCGTCGTGAGTGAGTTCTCCACTATCCATGAGTGGTGCCAAGTGCTCTCTTAGTCCATCGAAGTTAGGTGAGCTTACCGTAAACAAGGGGGGGGATTCGTTGTCTAACTCACAAAGAGATAATTTGAATCCTGCTTTTTTTGATGAGTAATCTTTCACACCCAGACCTGATTCGAGTAAATTGGGAACAGAGGTGTATACACCCGTAACTTCGGAAAATCCATTGTCGTCGAACTGTTCCGTTACCCAATAGATTCTTCTAAATCTCATTTCTTTTTCCCTTGTGTTTTGTTTTTAGGTTTCGTTTCTGTTTTTTGCTTTTTTCCTTTCAGATACACTTCCCACCAGCTTAGAATCTGATTCAGACGATGTATCCTTAAATCTGCGGGTCCCGACCGGCTCATTCCATGACTTGTTGTGTTTGGGTATCTTACAAATTGCGTAGGTATACCCAGCACAGTCAGTGCGCTGTATACCTGCTCTGCTTGTTCTACGTTACAGCGCAAATCCCCTTCGCTGTGGATTATCAATGTTGGCGTTTTCACATTAGCAAAGTATTTTATCGGGCTCTGGTTCCACAAAGCTTCGGGATTTTTCCATGGTGCACCCGGGAAGTATTCATCAGGAACAGGAGGGAAGTCGGAGTTGCCTTCCATGCTTAACAGATTTGAGACACATCTATCAGTAATTGCCCCTGCAAAAACATTTGTGTGTGAGATAACCCAGTTTGTCATGTATCCGCCGTAGCTTCCCCCCATGACACCCATTTTCTTTGGGTCAACGAATGGCCTTGTTTTCATGAACTCAGTAACGGACTGTATATCCTGCCAATCTTTATTCCCCCAATCTCCTTTTATGATGTTACAAAAAGACTCGCCATATCCCTTGCTGCCTCGTGGGTTACTGAAAAACACTGTGTAGCCATTTGCACAGAGAACTTGAAACTCATGGAAAAACGAGCAGCCGTATTGTGCATGGGGGCCT
>CAZSPF010000005.1:22346-23413 GCA_964608695.1 uncultured Fimbriimonadales bacterium
GGGCCTCCGTGTATTTCCAAGACTGCGGGTCCTTTTTCGATTTTTAATGATTTGGGGGGGCGCATAACCCAAACTTGCACTCTCGTGCTATCTGTTGAATTTATCCAATGGCTTTGTGGTATGGATAATTCGAGTTGATTTAGTAAATCTGAGTTGAATTTTGTTAAAGTTTTTACGTTGAGTTTTCCTTTTTCAAACGTACCGACTGCAACTTCTGTAATTTCCGTTGCAGATCCGGTTAACATGGCGAGTTTTTGACCATCTTTACTCAAGTTTCCAAAAACGTACTCTTTTGCACCTGACGTGAGAAATTCTATTTTCCCACCTGATGCAGGTATTGCAGCAATGTGTGTTTCACCCTGCCATCCGAGTTGCATATAAATTGTTTTGCCATCCGGGCTCCAAATATAGTTTGCTCCAAACGCCGCTTCTCGAGTATCCCCGAGCGTGATTGCTACCAAGCAGTAATCTTCGTTTCCGGTCAGGTTTTTCGGATTACCGTTATTTGCATCTATTAAAAAGAGATGTGTGTTTTTTGCGCCCCATACATCTTTGCGTCCTTCCCTACCGGCGTATGCAATTGTTTTCCCGTCAGGTGAATACAGGACATGCCCTTTTGTCCCATCCGGTTGGTTTTTCAGCATTGAAAAGCTTCTCTTTGCGATATTAAAAATGTAAATTCGCGACATCCAAGGTTTTTTGAAGGAGTCTTTTTTCAAGTTTGCAGAGATCGCAATGTTTTTCGAATCTGGTGACCAATCAAAATCAAACCATCCTTCCGAATCTCTATCAAATATCTTTGTGTGTTTGCCGGATTTTAAATCTACCAAATATAAATGATGCCTTTGATTATTGAAATAGCCATCACCGTCTAATCTGTAAAACGGTTTTTCGATGACTCGGGGGGGTACTGACAAACCTTTTTCCTCACGTTCTTTTTTGGCTTTTTCTGTCCAGTCGGGATCTGCTTCTCGAAACTTTACGGCAAGCCATTTCCCGTCAGGCGACCATTTGAAATCCCCCATACTTCCTTCCGGGAATTTTGTTAAAGCGGTTGCTTCACCGCC
>CAZSPF010000005.1:23431-25087 GCA_964608695.1 uncultured Fimbriimonadales bacterium
CACCGCCGTTAGCAGGCATTGTGAAGATTTGAGGATTCGGTTTTTCCCTTCCACTTATGAAAGCGATTTTTGAACCATCGGGACTCCATCTGGCATGACCGTCTTTTCCTCCGCTGGTGAACTGTTGCGGATCACCACCATTTGCAGGCACCATCCAGATATTGGAGACAGACTGATTATTGTCTTTGTTGGTATGCTTTTTCGCGAATAAGATACGCGTTCCATCGGGTGAGATTTGCGGGTCTGAAACCAGATGGAACTCGTAGATGTCCTCTACTGTAATGAGACGTTTTTTGATTTTCTTTGACTGTTTTTTTGTCTTCTTAGGCTTTACCTCTACACTGTCAACTTTACTGCTCTCTTCTTTCGCGTGCATAAGGGGAGTTTTACCCCTTCTCATTCACTTCTCGCAGGGTTTAAGATGTGCCCTGATTTCACTTATCTGCTGGGCAGGCATGCAGGGAGGTTATAGCCAAGAGCCCCTTCAAACCCGCAACCACAGGGCGATAAGCCTGTTGTTTTACAGATTCACACCTGCGGAACTACCTCTGGGAAAAGGTGCTGAAAAATGGAGTTTGAGCTACACAAACGGCAACTTTTTTTATAAGGCAGATGGTGCTGAAGAAGATTATGAAGTAAGTCGGTTTTTATTAAAGCATCGAAAAAAAGTGGGCAATGAAACGGAAGTTTTTATCGAGGTTCCATTTGTAATAAGAGGAAGCGGGTATGTGGACGGGATAATTCGATGGTGGCATGAAAACCTTGTGCCGTTTAAGGATGCCCAAAGAAAATTTTATCCGGATTGGAAGTGCCGATTGTTTTTAGAGGGGGATTATGATGAGGGTTCTGCATTTGGGATTGGCGATGTGGGTGTAGGTTTGCGGTGGGATTTTGATGAGAATCATGCATTGAGGTTTGCATTGGAAGTTCCCACAGGAAACACGAAGCAACTTTTGGGAAGCGGGGGGGTAGATTTCGGATTGTCTTTTGATGGAAGTTACAATTTTGGTAAAGGTTTTATTTCATATTTGCAAATCTCCGGAGTTGTTCAGGGAGGGGGGGGTGCAGTATCCGGTACGAGAAGTATTATAGGACAAGGTGCTATTGGATTCATTTATAAACATAAAAGTGAAGAATGGATATTGCAATGGCAATATGAAGATTCACCCACGAAGACAGGCACAAAACGCATGCGCTCAACACATGCGTTTTTGACAATGGGATACAGGAAGAGATTAAGCGATGACAGGAGTTTGCTTGTTTTTGTATCAGAAGACCGAGATTTTCTTTATAAGACAGTCCCTATGGTGAGCGGCTTTGCTCCTGATGTGTCATTTGGTGTGATGATGGACATTAAGTTTTAGAACTTCATAGAGTAGTCAAGTCGGATAATCAGCAGAGGTGCTTCCGACACAACCGTTATCCAAATTACTGTTACAAACTAACCCTTCTGCATGTTGGCACCTCTCTTAATGAGAGGTGCTTTTTTCTTCACCGCTTGGTGCGATAAGTCCCGATTGAGTATGTTAAATCAATTGCTTCGTCGTTTTGAAGTGCACTTTGGCGATTTCAGGGAGGTTGTGTTCACCGTGTTTTTTAAGAAACCTTTTACCTGCTTCCAGAACTTGCGTTCCTGCGCCTTTCGGTAATTCTATT
>CAZSPF010000005.1:25107-28040 GCA_964608695.1 uncultured Fimbriimonadales bacterium
TTGCCATTCTTCGGAAAGTTTTTTCAGACGATATAGGAATTCCGCACGTGCCAAAATTGAAGCACACGCAACTGCGATATCTTCTTCTGCTCGTACACGTGATTGGAGTTCGATTTTTCTGCCAAGTGCGAATAGATTTCTTTTCACCGCATTTTCGTCTGCAAATTGGTCGCTCACCGCAAGAATTGCGGGATGTTTTTCGAGAACATTTTCGATGGCGCGTGCGTGACCCCATGCAAGAAGGCTGTTGAGGTTTTTCATTTTCGCATACAGTTCGTTGTATTTTTTCGGTCCGATTGCAATAACGGCGAATGGACAGATGTTTTTTATTTTTTGTGCGAGTTTTTTTGCGACGCTGTCGGTAACGCGTTTGGATTCTTTTACGTTTTCGAGTTCAGCGAGATGTTCCGGTCCTACATAGCATGCGGCGATGACAAGCGGTCCGAAATAATCTCCTTTTCCGCTTTCGTCAACTCCAATGTGTCCGTTGCGCATGTTGCAAGCATACCGATTTTTTGTTATTTATGGATTATTCTTCTTCAAGTGCATAGAGGTCGGCTATATCTTTTGGGCGAGATAGCGATTTTTTATTTCGAATATAATCTTCTTTACTTATCATCCAAGCCCAGATATTGCCAAAATCACATTTTTGTTTTTGTCCCCATGCATTTTTAAAGTTAACTGCATCAATAGATGTCATTACATCAATTCGTAAAGGAGGATTCCCCAATTGCAATATTTTATTTGGTAAACAAAAATCTTTTTCTTTTTCTCTAACAAATCCAAATCCAAATTTTTCAAATACTTTCATGAGTTTTTCAACATTTTGAGGAGTTGGGTTGATCCAGAAATCTATATCGTCCGTAAGCCTTGGTATGCCATAGTATGCCAGCGCTAATGCTCCAACTATCAGGTACTCAACTTCGTTTTCGTTCAACAATTTTATAAACTCTTTCCAGTCTTTTGGGAGTTCCATAGTAGCGCCTTCTTAATTCGAAGAGGATTTTCATGCGCTGCATCGGTGTTAGTGCGAAATAGAATTCCTGCTCAGCCTTTTCAGCGTCATTATGGGAATCAAACCACCGAGCGATTTTGCGCATTTATTTTATTATACACCATATTTGCGTTAAGTAAACTGACGATGAGTTACTTTGGTTAAAGCATTCACTTCCCCAACCAATAATCAATGACAGTCTGTTTGTTTGTCACCTCTTTTTCGATGATTTTTTCGACCGGTGCGTCACGGTAAGTTTCGATATACTTATTTCTGAAAGTGTTCAGCCAACTTGCGGCGACAATTTGTACCTGCCAAGATGGATCGTTTTGTAATGCATTTACAGCAAGTTCGACGTGTGCGTGGCTCAAGTTAATTACGCTACCGGGTTGAATGCCGTATCGAAACTCCGAGCATATCGTCACCTTCTGTATCTTGTAATTGATATATAAACCAGTCACCTATCATTCCGGTTGGTGGATCTGGTTCTTGTTCATCATCCAAAAGATTCGATTGATCAACCATAGGGTTACTTGGTTTGTGAGGTTTGAAATATGCATACTTGAACCCTTTTTGGTAAAGCGTACCGTTTAATTGATCTTGTAAGTGATAAAAACTTCCGCTATCGTCAACTGCTACTGGTAACGGGTATGGTGGTTCTTTAGGTTCACCATCAAAATACATAGAATAAACGAAGTATTCATCCGTAGAATCCATGTCTCCGTTCATTGTAATTAACGCTTCTCTATTGGGCAATAAAAACCAAGTGTTTTTCGGATCAGGTTTCCCGTTTGACAATTCTTCCAGTTCTGGGTTTTGATTTACGAATGTACCAGTGCCATTAACAGCATACTTTACTGTTACATTGTTAGGTTGCTGCCATAAAGGCTTTGCCTTAAAAACATTAACTCTTTGTAAACCTGAAATTGTGTAAATTGGAGAGTTTCTGTAATGAAAAGGGTTATAATCAAAATCGGTAATATACCAAGGATATGCGCCTTCTACTATTTCTTGAGGAGGTGTTTGTGGATCCCCTTGCTCAATATACGCATAATGCTTTGTAAAAATTTTTTCATCAGCTTTCTGTTTAATATCAAATTTCAACGGACCACCGGCAACCCTTAACCTCACTTGCCTTTGATACTCATCAACACTGCCACCTTCATGAATAACTTTCAGCGTAACGGTAAAAGTTGCTTCAAGAGTGGGCACATCTCCCGGGACTTGAGACCATGCGGCAAACCAGCGGCAAGTGGGGGAACATGACTTTGTTCAGGTGGGTCACCCGGATTCGACCAGTGCTTCAGATTTTGATGCGGTTGTCCCGGAAAACTAACAACAAAGAAATCTGTATCGAGTAAAGGGGGTCCATTCCAAACACCACACAGCAATCCATCTGCATAAAAACCTTTCCACTCCCCAACTTCGATAAACTGTAAACCGACAATAACTTCTATAGTTTCTTCACCTATAGCAGGAATACTCGAAATGCGGATGAGGCTGCCCACGGTTAAAAGGCTGCGCATAAACCGCACTACCAAAGTGAGCCCAAACTATAACTACAATACCAACAATAGCCTGCATTAGTACTTAATTGTACGTGATATTACAAAAGAAGTTTCTTTATTTTTTACTAACTGGCGGAGAGAGAGGGATTCGAACCCCCGGACCCTTGCGGGTCAACGGTTTTCAAGACCGCCGCATTAGACCACTCTGCCATCTCTCCGCATGTTGATTTGGCATATAATTTGTACCTCAAACATACGTAAGGAGTATGAGAACACTAACTATGACTCAAACAGGCAACGGAAACCATCGCCAACCACCGCAATTTCGCCGGTCAATGTTTGGATACGCCGCAAAGGACGTAGACGATTCGTTCACACGCGCCCTACAGGAAATTACCAGATTACAAACAGAACTCGAACAAGTCGAAAAC
>CAZSPF010000005.1:28069-31804 GCA_964608695.1 uncultured Fimbriimonadales bacterium
GAAACTGCAAAGCGAGATTGAAAACTTAAGGCAAAACCTCGAAAAAATGACAGATGAGATGTCAAGTCTTTCTGGTGCAGATGAAGCCAAACAGATGCTACAAGCAGAGAAGCAGCATCATATTCATGAAATTGAAACTTTGAAGTCCACTGTGGAAACGTTAAAAAATGAAAATCAAAGACTTTTAGCAACAAATGCGGAACTTGCAGATTCTCATAAAGCATTACTGGAAGACAACACCAAACTTAGAGTGGAAATTGCAAAATTGAAAGACCAAGCGCAGGACGCAAACGAAGTGATTAGAGCCGCAAACCGCGCCGCTGAAAACATTTTGGAAGAAGCCAAAAGGCAAGCATCTGACATTATCAATAACACTCACGAACGCGCGATGAAAATGAAAGAAGAAGTCAGAAAAGAACTCGAAGAATTGAAAAGGGAATCTGAACAAACAAGAAAATCTTTCGAGGAGTTCTTAACATTAAGCAGAGCAATGGCTCAAGCGTTTATGAGAAAGTTAGACGACGCGGAAGAAACCATTTAACTTTGTATTTTATTTGAAAGGAGAGCAAAGCGGATCGCCTATCACCACGTCCTTCAACACCACCGATGCGCTCCAAAAACTTTCCACGAGGCTCATGCCGTCGGTGTACCGATCGAACAGGATATCCACTTGTGCAAGCGCTATGGTGAACGGTTCGCTTACGTATCCTTTTACACCCGTTACACCTTGACGTATTAAATCCGCGATTAAACTTTGCCCCCCCGTCGTTGGCCGGAATGTTCTTCCGCTTGTAGAAACATAGGTTTCCGCAATTGCACCTGGAAGAAAATGAAGTGACCGATATGCCGATTCGCTGAACGCGTTGTCGTTACTTCCCCAACTCACATAACCCATTAAGTTGCTTTTGTAACCAATGAACTGCGGTGATTCATCCAAAACCGCTTTGAATCCTTTTTTTTCTAACAGATCTTTTGCACGGGACATGGCTTTTTGTGTGTTTCCGTAACCGCCTTCGTTACGATGCGGGGCGGCATCAAAGAAAAACTCTCCTTCATGAGGCTGTGCTTTCAAAGAGTTTGCAATGAGTTTTATGGCATCTTCAGGTGTGTAACCGTCCAACCGAGCAGCAAGATAAAATCCGTATTTTTTATTATCGAAAGGTTCAACTGATCCGAAATAGGGATTTCTACAACGCAGAAAATGCTCTTCTTCCAATCCGCTTTTTGGCATGGGTTCCAAAGGTTTCTCTTTCCATCTGGGATGTGCGTCTAACATCAAGGATGCGTCTACGGAGTATCCCGCACCATCATCCAATCGAATAGGCACACCGCGAATCAACAATAGAAAGTTTATATTAAGCTTATTTTTTCCTATGTGCTCTCTAACAGGCTTAACAATTTCTGACCAATATTCATTGGTCGGCATCTCTTCACCTGTAGATGTGATGCGCAATGCAAGAAGATTTTTATCGGGAATGGCACGTGCTTTTTTATATGCAAGTGCAATGTTTTCACTGTCCTTGTCGTTGGCTTTATAAATCACCAAAACCTGTGCAGAACGCTCATCGGGTTTGGTAATAATTTGGGGGGGCGCATCCGGACCGCAAGCAAACCCGACGATGCAAGTTAAAATTATTGACAAAAACAATCGGCTCACCTGCTGAGTCGTTTTCTATTTTTCACGTATGCTTTTCCGATTTCTGCATACATCTTGGCTCGTGCGGCTGTTCCTTTCACCAAACCCAATTTTCTCTCTTTGGGGGGATGGCTTACGCCGTTAAGCGTTACACGTCGAATTTTCATTTTGTATTTCCTCGCAATTTGATTTATGGTTACTTCTGCTCCCATCCTGCATTCATTCAGCCAAGGCACACGTTCCAATAACTCTCTTTTCACCGCTCGTTGTCCGCTAATGAATGGTGCGATTTTTTGTGCTGTGTCAGTCCAAAATTTTCCGTTTTTGAAAATGCCGATGGACATATCACTTCCTCCAAGCACCGGAAGGACTAATGCATCTACATGTGCAGATGTTAACCCATGCAAATCCGCATCTAAAAAAAGAATGATGTCGGCTTTTGTTTCTTTAACCCCAGCCGCCATCGCAGCACCTTTGCCCATGTTTTGAGGTAGCTCGATGACACGCACTGTTTCGAACTGCTCTGCTACACCAACAGTGTTATCAGTTGAGCCATCGCTCACCACCACTATGTCATTTACCAAGCGCGCTCGAGTAACTGCCTCAAGCACACTTGCAATCCGTTCTTCTTCGTTATATGCGGGGATGACTGCGGTTACCTTCACTTTTTGCTTTCCAGTTTCAGGAAGTACTCATTTTCAACCTCTGCGTTTACTTCCGGGACGAGTTTATCAATCTCTTCCTTTGCCCTCTTAATTCTATTTTCTGTGAGAGGGTGAGTTCTTAGGTTATTCGATATCAAGTCGCCTTTTCCCTGCTTTTCCAGCCTCTGCATCTTCTCAAAGAACCTAATCATGCCGTGCGGGTCATATCCTGCTTTGTAGGCAAAGCGCAAGCCCAACTTGTCAGATTCATACTCATCATCTCTGCTGTACTGCATATCCCTGAAGATTCTGATGACTTCTGCAGCAGACCGCAATGCCCCTTGTGTACCAAAGATAATAAGCAAATCGGTAAACACCCCTTGCGAATACATCTTGGCGATGTGCCTTCTGTGTATGTGAACAATCTCATGACCAATTACGCAAGCGAGTTCGTCTTCGTTGCCTTCCGTGAGGTCAAGCAAGCCTCGGAACACATAAATCGGACCTCCCGGTAGGGCGAAAGCGTTGACCTCATTGCTTTCCAACAATTTGAAAGTATAAGGAAAATCCGTAATGTTGTTAGCAACAACTATCCTCTGTCCGATCCTCTCCACGTATGCGGCATCTATCGGGTTCTTGGTGACCTCATACTCTTTTTCTATCTCAACCGATGCTTCTCTGCCAATGCGTATCTCTTCGTCCTTGCTAAGTATATTCACACCTTTGCAGCCTGTGAGGAACACACCTGAAAGGGCAAAAGCCAAAGCAAATATTCTCCATTTTCTTGTGTTTGTCAGCCTTAACATAGTGATTCTCCTTTTTTCTATGTATTTATAGACGACTCGAAGGTATGAGGGTGAGGCATTTCGGGGCTATGTGTCCCAAGATTTTGGGCAGGATTCAATCTTGCAAGAGTTGTGTAAGGACCTTTGACGGCATCTCCGGGCTTTACTTTAAACTCCAAATCATGATGCCCACAGATGACAACATCTACCTGTGAACCGCGCCCAATAAAAGAAAGTTTCTGTGCTTGTTTAACTTGCTCATTTACTTTTACGAATGTAGTGATTTTATCAACGAATTTATCTGCAATTAAAACGAGTGCGATTTTCGCGTGTTTTGTCTTCATCCACATGGTTTGGCGTTCATTTTCCAAAAGATATTTTTTCCCAATCAGTTGTACCCATTTTCGAAACCAAGTGATGCGTATGTACTCCCATAAATCGAACATGGGGAGGTTTCTTCCTGTAGTTTTGTGATTTATGGAAACGATTTCTCCCGAGAGGGGGGCGTACTGAAAATGGACATCAAGTGCTGTCATGGCGATGCCGACAAGCCAACCGTTTCCGTCAGGAAATTCATTAGGCCAATCGTCTTTTGTGATTTCATTTATTTCAATTGTTTCTTCCTTTTTTTCCGCAACGATTCTTCCATTTTCGATTTTTTTAATGTATG
>CAZSPF010000005.1:31821-35509 GCA_964608695.1 uncultured Fimbriimonadales bacterium
GTATGCGACTATTCCGTAAACCGGAGAGAGGATTTCTTCATTAGGATGGGAGTGGATTATATGTTCCGGGTCGCGATGAAACCAAATCGTGCGAAGAAACACCAACGCTGCAATTAGTGAGACAACTATAAGCGATACAAGAACGAGCAACCACATATTATTATCTAATTCATAAAAACAATCTTACGCCTTTCCGTACCACTCTTTATATCCTTTAATCGCAATAAACGGTAGACGCAATGCATAATAGCCTGCAAATCCAGTAATTGTGCGCACCGGCGAGTAAGGTTTTAAAATTGCCGATGTTTGAGTCGGCTCGCGCCAGATTTTATCTATTTCGCAATACGCTTCCTCAATAGAGTGCTTTTTTGCCACTTCTCCTATTTGCAAAGAAAGAGGTTTTTTTAACAACTCGATATCGAACGGAGTTACTGTTTGCATTTCTTCCCAAAGTTTTTGCACGTAAGGAGTAACACCAATGCGCGTCCACGATACACGCTCTTTATTGTAAACATCTTTATCAAACGGAAATTGTTTTTTTGTTGATGCAATAGCGTGAATTGCTTGCAATATTTTTTGTAAACGATTCATTTGGGGTATCGGGTCAAACGCACGAATTTCGATGGTGCCCAACCTTTTGCTAATGATAATGTCTTGAAAACGAAATTCCCTATCCTCTCTTAACGAGCCCAGTAATCCTTCACTCGCCATACGATAACTTAATCCGAATGGCTTGCCTGCGGAAAAAGGGCTGTTTGCGGATGCCACACACAAAACTGGAAGGAAATACGCAAGATTCTCGTAAACTCTGTTTCGCTCGGATTTTGGCACTCCTACATGCACGTGTGTGCTGGCCGTGTTTGTGGGAGACGTGAGAGTGAACAGTCCACCAACCGGCACAACCAATCCGCCTTTGGCGGCACGTGCAAGGGCTGTACGCCTTTCGATGAGGTCGTTAATGAGCATTGCAATGTCCGTATGTGAGCGTGTAGCGAACTCGATGGAACCCATAAAGCATTCCGCCCTGTCCTGCCCCTTGGAGAAGTTAGAAGCGACATGATTGCGGTACTTGAGCGGGTTTGACCAGAAGAGTTTTCGGAGATAGTCGAGCGACTGAAGCGTAGGCGTGAGCCTGCCCTTTTCAAGCACGAAAACCTCCTCTTCCACACCAAGACTCACCTGTGGGTTCTGCATCTTCTTAATCGTTATTATGGCATTTAGGCTAAGAATGTGGGATAAAAAATGCAACTACTTGTCGTTTGTATCACATAATAAGTTTAGAGCGGCTTTAATTTCTGTTTTATTTGTTCTGTTTTCGTTAAATCAAATCACTCTTGGTGAAAGATGGATGTCTTTACGGGGGATGAGAAACTTGAAAAAATCTCATAAATGTGAGATGTGGCGCGGAGAAAATCGCGGAGTTTCTTCTAAAAATGGAAAAGCCTGCACGTTATGTCTTAAACATAATAGCAGACCACTTTATTTATCAGAAAAATATTTCACTGTAAGATATGACACAATTACAGAACTTACCAATGCAACAAGAATCAATATTATGATTATAACTACTAATAATTTAATTCAACTAGAGACAAGCCTTTATTTTTTGTTTTTTCATATAGGCACCAAATATGTCTTATATCTATTCTATTGACAAGTACCTGCTGGGCAGTCTGAATCAATTTTGAGCTCCTCGTATAAGTACTAGCGCTTACACATATCCTATTCTGCATGTAGCAAAAAAAACTAATGGTAAATATACCAGTTTAATGAATCTACGCATTATTAATTTTAGTACACCTTGCCTTCCTCTTCTTGCATATCGCCTGAGCCAAAGCCAATAAATTCTGAACGAATTTTCGTCATCTCTTGCTGTAGCGTAACAAATTTGTAGTATGTGCCTTTTTGCTCCATCAGTCCTTCATGAGAGCCCATTTCGACAATCCGCCCCTCTTCCAGCACGAAAACCCTAGTTTCAAAGTGCTTAATCGGTGCGCTATGGCAAATGTTGTACGTCCCACCACAAGATTGTTCAGCGCTTCTTGTATCATTCTTTCGGTTTCGGTATCTACGCTGGATGTGGCTTCATCCAAAATAAGAATTCGCGGATTATGCAGAATGGCGCGCGCGATAGAGATTCTCTGTCTTTCCCCCCCCGAGAGTCTCTGGCCGCGCTCGCCTACATACGTATCGTATCCATCAGGAAGTTTAATGATGAAATCGTGCGCGCGTGCGGATTTGGCAGCGGAGATAATTTCTTCACGTGAGGCTTCGGGATTGCCGTAGGCGATATTGTCGCGGATGCTGCCTGGAAAGAGATAGGATTCTTGAGGGACGACGCCGACTCGTTTACGAAATTGTTCTAAATCTAAATCTCGAATATCATGTCCGTCTATGCGGACAACACCGTCAGTGGGGTCATAGAATCTTAGGAGGAGATTCATCATGGTGCTTTTTCCACTGCCGCTGGGCCCGACGATTCCGATCATCTCTCCGGGTTGAACCTCGAATGAAATGCCATGCAGGACTTCGTGTGCTTTATCGTAGCCGAAGTGGACGTTATCGAAATGGACGTGTCCGTTGTAGTTTTCAAGTTTGATGGGGTTTTTCGGTTGTTGGATATCGGGGACGGTATCAAGGACTTCGAAGACTCTTTCGGATGCTGTGAGCGCTCTGCTTGTCCAGTCTATCCATCTTGTGAGGACTTGGAGCGGACCTTCGAGCATTCCGAGATAGATGCTAAAGGACATGAGTTGTCCAATGGTCATTCTGTCGTTTAAAACAGCAAGCCCCCCCGCAAACCAGACGAGGATAGTCCCAATACTGACGAGAAATGTGACGCTTGGGAAAAAAACCGCCCACGCTCTTTCAGCGGCGTATGCATTGTCTGCTAAGTCTTGAATGCGTCTTCTGAAACGCTCTGTTTCACGGTCTTCGCCCCTAAATGCTTTGACAATTTTCATTCCGCTTAAGATGCCCGTGAGCGCTCCGCTTAATCGCGACCAACTGTGCCAAAACCTGCGCCACACTCTTTCTAATCTTTTTCGGAACTTCCTTACTAACCAGAAAATAATGGGAATGGGAACGAGCGTCCAAATTGCAACCATCCAATTTATCCAAAGCAGTGCAATGGGAATACCAATTAACAACAAGCCGTTCATGAGAATCATGGGAATACCATCAACCAAAACATCATAAAGCGCACCAGTATCATTTGTTACACGCGACATTACACTGCCCATTGTTCGCTTGTCGTAATATCCAAGTGATAAGGATTGCAAATGTGCAAACAGTTTGCTTCTAATTCCAACAGTAACTTTATTTCCTAACCACCCGTTTAACCAAAGTCTGCACATTTGAATAAGAGCTAATATAATTCGAGAACCGAACAATGCACCAACCAGCCAATAAAACAGGTGTACGTTTTGTTTTGTGTCTAAAACTTCATCTGTAAGTATGCCAATTAAATAGGGCCAGACGAGAGATACTGCACGATCCAAAAACACCAAAAATAAACTTAATACAACGATTGGTGCAAAAGGTTTTAGAAAAGAGAAGAGCCTGATGAGTGTTTTGCCCTTGCTCAGGCATGCTTCGCAGACATCGGAATCTTTTGGGAGCGGCCGTTTACATCTCGGACAATTTCTTGGGGCTTCGAAATGTAAAGAAGTGAAATACCCTTTTTTAA
>CAZSPF010000005.1:35526-37701 GCA_964608695.1 uncultured Fimbriimonadales bacterium
ATTTTATTAAGAGATCTTGCTGAGGCGGCGAAATGCGGTGCAACTGTGGTTGATCCTCTAAGGATTTCGATTGTAAGACCGTTATGTTTAGCGGTGATGCATCCTGCATCTACCAGTTCTTCATATTCAAACTGATCGAGTTTATCAAGTTCCCAGATTCCTGTGATTTTTATTTTTCCGTTTTGGAAGGTTGCTCCTTCAAAGAGTTGTCCAGTTGCCGTGTCGGGGCTTGAAGTGTGCAGGTGGGTGCTTTGAGATTGATTTTCAGGCTCTTCCGGTTTGTGTGTGGCGGTTTTTTCGAGTCTAAAGATGCGCTTATTAGTAACGCAAAGCAGCGATAGCCCATATTGTCCGCTGCTCAGTAAATCGCTTTGTATGGTGAAGAGGGTGTTTTCTTCGAGAGGAAGAGGTATTTGGTTTAACAGCGGTTCTTCGGTTGTCATGAGATGGATTTGATGCTTGATTGTACACGTATGTTCCTAAAGAATTTTAAGATGGGTGAGGAAGCGATTGTTTTTCGGGTGTGTGAAAGGTTGGGGCGTTTGAAAGAAGATGGCTAGGCTTGACTGCTGGAAATAACCTCGCAAGATTTCTCGGGTGTGTGATTGGATTAGATGGCATAGATTGTGTGAGAGATGGGAGCAAGGATGCGGTTATGTCAAGACGTGAACTTAAAGTAGTGAAGCTATTAGAGCCTGACTTGTGCTTGGGATGTCGTTTTGCCAAGCACGCCGAGGTGGAGACCACTGATGGGCGTATTCAGCGTATGCTTTATTGTCGGCGTTTGGATTGTGACAACTGGGACTACGGTAGCGCAGAGCCTGCGGTTCAAGTTCGGCTTGAAGGTGATGCAGAATGATGTTATGGATGAGATTCGGGTTCCCACTTTCAAAAAAATGGCGGGGGGCGAACAGGACGCAGATGCAAAAATGCCAGGAACTGCGATGGGAACAAATCGGTGCCTGAACCTGTCGAATTATTCTACGAGGTTATGGTAATGGTCAAAGCTTTAAGTTAGGTATATCGCGCCGTTAGTTCTATACGCGCCCTCCGTAAGCACGGCCTCGACCATTAGTCGGGGTCGTTTTGTTTTTGGTTCCCAGTGATGTTTTTCGGTATGTCTTCAGGTTGAGTTTGCGCGGCTTGGATATTTTCTTCCGAGATTTGAGCGTAAATTTCCTGACGGTGCACAGTAACGTCTTTCGGTGCTTTGATGCCGAGCCTCACTTGTTCTCCCCTGATTTCGAGTACGACGATTTCGATGTCGTCTCCTATCATGATGCTTTGATTTTTTTTTCGTGTTAATACAAGCATATTGCCGAGCCCTCCGTGGCGGCGTACGTCGCGCTTATGGCAAGGATACTTTTATTTTCGATTCAATTGTATCCATCAGCATGTTTTATGCGGCTGTGGAATGGGCTTCAGCCCGGATTATCTCTTGTTCTTGCAGAATTTTTTGCCTGATTGGGTACTGTGGGTCTTCAATAATAACTTGTTTAGCAACCCCTTTTTCAGCGTTGATGACGATGGGTGCAGCAAGGTTTAGGGTGATATCTTGCGGTTTTCCCTTTGGGATGTTTGCGATGACATAAACAATTCTGGGGGTATCGGGCAGGAGTTGGAGTTCTTGCGCGTCTGTTTCTGGTAGTTCGGGCGCGTAGCTCGGGACGACATTGGCTGGGTCTATGACGAGAAATGCGATAGATGGGTCATCCAAACACTGGAGCCACTTGAAAGGTCTGTGCTGTTCGTGGCTAAGGATAATGAAGGAACTGGAGTTAGGAAAGCCAAGAAGGGGCTCTGTGAAATGGAGTACATCGTGTTGTTCATACTCAATTTCTCCAAAGCGAGGCGTGACAATGGTTTGTTTTGTCATAGGTAATCGAGGAGGCTCATCCTTGTCACTGCAGTGAATGCCGCGAGCGAAGCCTGATATGCGGTTTGTGCTTTTTGCATTTCAACGATTGTTTCTGCGAGGTCTGCATCTTCTCTGTCTGAGATCTGTTTTAAGAATTCGTCTGAGCGCCTTATTGCGGATTCAGCAGATGATTGAAACTGATTAAGCATCACGCCTGCTTCACCTCGTACGGTGTTGATTGCTTTTAATGCATCTTCGATCATTAAGAGACTGATCCCGCTTAATCCGGCGGTGTCTGCTGATTCTAATCTTGTTAC
>CAZSPF010000005.1:37712-63593 GCA_964608695.1 uncultured Fimbriimonadales bacterium
TGCATCTTCGATTGCTGCGAACGCGCTGATAATTGTTTTGTCTACAATCATATTTGCGGGAAGCATTGTGGCAGGTCCGACTTCCACGAGTTGTTTATTCGAATCACCATGATACTCGAGGATACGGGGGGGGTTAGCACTTACTTCGAACGGCTTTGTGGAAGTTTTAAAACCAGCGAAGAGGTAATTGCCGTTTGCGTCTTGAACATTTGCGTTTCTTAGTAAAGAGGTCTGCAATTGTCTGAGTTCTTTTACAAGTGCATCTCTGCCGGCGGGGTCGAGTGAATCGTTCGCACCTTGAAGTGCGATTTTACGTGTTTGTTTTAGTGATTCGTGAATTTCTGATAGTGCGTTTTCCGCAAGTTTGAGCTTTCCAATTACCGAATTAGCGGTGGAAGCATGCTGGTCTGAAACTGTTTTTGCCGCACGGAATGTGAGGATGCCCACAGCCGCAAAGGGGTCATCACTTGGCTTTTCGACCTTCTTGCCAGAAGCAAGACGCGCAGAGATACGCGCCATAGCGACTTCATTCGCTTGGATGCGCGCCGAAAGGTCATTATATTTTTGCGAAGTGCTTATTCTCACTCCGTATAATTATCGGCTTATCTGCCCAGTTTTTCGTTTTGTTCTGCGGTGATTTGGTCGAAAACGGAAAGCAGTTTTGCGGCTGCTTGATATGAGCGCTGGTACTTTGTGAGGTTGGCGAGTTCTTCGTCCATATTCACCCCTGAGACAGCTTGCCTTTGAGCATCTAACTGGGCTGAGGCGGCAGTTTTGATGTCGAACTGGTTTTGATAGAAGTTTATATCTTGCCCAAGGCGCGAGATAATGTCCGAGTAATAGGCAAGAGGTGAGCGATCGCCTAACCCGGTTAAGCTCGTGCTCCTGAGTTGTGAGATGGCAAGCGCGAGTGTCCCGTCCCCCGGCTCACCGGAGGTGCCAGCGGCGATGTTTTTGAGATCTGCGATGATGTCGTCTGAGACTTGCAAATCGGATGCTCCGTTTACCCCTGTGAAGAACTCAACGCCGGTGTTTCCGTTTAGATTGATACCGGTTACGTGGAGGGCGTTGACAGCATCGCGAATTCCCGATGCAAGAGTGTTTAATCTGTTAATGTGGTTCTCATACGAATACAACCCACCCAGTAGTCCTGATAATCTCCCCCCCCTAATTTGAATGGATTTTATGCCATCGGTAAGTGTACCGGTTGCAGGGTCGAAATCCGTGGGAAGGTATTTTGCGCCTGTTTGATCAACCAAACTATGCTGATGTATAAAAACTGCCATCACTCCGTTTGGCATCTCTTGAGTTCTGAAATCTACAAGCTTGCTCAAATCTTCGAGAAGGACGTCTCGTTGGTCAAGTAAGTCGTTTGGTGTGGCTCCAACAGCATAAGAACGCAGAATGTCTTCGTTTAATTTTGAGATACGCGCCGCGATGTCGTTTATTGAGTGAATGACATTTTTTGTTTCATCATAAGCGTATTGCTGTTGCGTCATTAATTCGCTATGTGCTTCGCGCATTCTTTGTGCAAACATGGATGCTTGCATCCGTACATTTAATCGTGCGGCTTCATCGGATGGGTCTGCACTTAAGCGATTCCATGAATCAAACATTGCGATCATGGCTTGTTGGATACCGTTTGTGCCGGGTTCGGAAAAAACGGATTCTATGTCTCGCAATGTTGCAGCGAGTTGCCCGTAACGCGATTGCTCGTATGAAGTTTCTCTGAAACGACCTTCGAGAAAAATATCGCGTATGCGGTTCACGCTATGTGCGTACGCTCCTGTTCCAAGTGTTAAAGGCTTTAACGCATATAAAGTAAGTGCGGGAGTTTGCTCGATTTGCAAACCTTGACGCGAGTACCCCCGTGTTTCGATGTTCGCAAGGTTATGGCCTGTAACCTTGAGAGCCATTTCGAAAGTTCGAAGCGCTCTCCCCGCAATGTCAATTCCTAAAAATGCAGACATAACTTTAAGCCCTCTGGTCTATCAATACCGCAGCATGCGATTTAATTCCAAACTGCCCTTCTTGTTGTTCGGCAGTTTTCGCGATGAGATGGAGCGAACCTGCAACGAAAGCCAGTTCGTTCATAATAAGTTCCTGATTTTTTTGAATGACGGATTGCACTGTGTGTGCTTTTGCTTTTACGTTGTTTGCAAGAGCCTGTAGTTCTTGTGCTTCTGGTTCATCCAATGCTTTTATTAGTGCTTTGAAACTTCGCTCCACGCCTATTGAATCGGTTATCTCACGTGCGCAGTCCACGGCGGTTTCATCTATATTCACGAGTTCATCCAAAAGTTTTTCTAAGTTAGGCTGAATTCTTTCAAGTCTCTCCAAGTCTCTTAGCATGACTGCTGCTGTTTGTTCGTGCAGTACTCTCAAAAGTTTCTCTGCAGTGTTCAGATATTCCCACCAAATTGATTGTAGTTTTTTCGTTTTCAAGGTCTTGTCTCCTCATTTAGGTCTTTGTTTTTCACGTTGTCGTTTGTGAGTTGTGATTGGTCACTTAGTTTTTGTTTTGCAATTATCTGATTTATCACCAGCGGCTCTAATTTTTTGTAAAGCATGTCTGCAATACCGATTCCTTTTCCACGCGAAATCTGCTGTGCTATGGCATCATCCATGTAATCACTATAGAATCGCGCTTGGAAGTTAGAGCCAAACATTCCTTCGTTAATTCCTTTTCGCATTTCCGAAACGAGATGTTTTAAGAAAACCGCTTCAATGTCCTTAGTGACTCGTTTCAGTTGCGTGAGCTGCTTCGTTGCTTCCTGTGTTTGTTTCACAGAAGCGACGTCTGGTCTCTCCATCGCTTTTTGGAACGAAGCTGTTAATCTCTGTTGAGTGATTGAAAAATCCTGCATCATTGTATTTTCACCGTTGCTTTTATTGCTCCTTGGGCGCGAAGTGCGTTAATGATGGCTATCATGTCTGTTGGTGTAACCCGCAACGCACGAAAAACTTTGGCTAAATCCGCTAATGTCGCATTAGGGTTGATGATTCCGATGCGAACGGTGTCTTCCTGAACTTCCACATCGCTATTGGTTTGAGTTGCCGTAACTCCCCCGCTAAACGGAAGCGGTTGTACGACTTCATTGTATTGATTAATTTTCACAGTCAACCCACCATGTGCAACCATTGCGGGACCGATTTTCACGTTTCCTCCAACAACGATAGTACCGGTGCGTTCGTTTATGACGATGACTGCAGGGTTATCGGGGACTACCGAAATTAGTTCCACTCGACTGATTACATCAACCGGATCGAAAGCGGCATCATCCATAGGCATGACTTGCACTCCCCCCCCATCAGGGGCATAGGCACGCAAGTCTTCAAAGTTTGTATTTATCGCATCTGCTATTCGTGTTGCTGTTGTGAAATCAGGTTCGTTTAACTCCAAGAACAGGTTCCCATTGAAGGAAAACTGTGTATCAATCGCTCGTTCGATGAGAGCCCCATTTGGAATCGTTCCAACGTTCGTATGGTTTTTCTGCTTTTCCGTGCCGCCTTGACCAAAGTTAAAACCTCCTATGCTCACAGGTCCCATTGCGACACAATATGCGGCATCTTTTCTTGGACCATATAAAGGAGTTTGCAACAAATATCCCCCTTGCAAACTTTTCGCGTCGCCGATGGAACTTACTGTTACATCAATACGGTTTCCTGGTCGTGCGAAGGGGGGGACTTCCGCATTCACCATTACAATCGCCACGTTTTTCAAGTTGAGCTGTCGTGTATCAATTGTGATTCCGTAATCGCGCATCAAGTTTGCGATTGCTTGTTGTGCAAACGGAGAATTACGAGTGTCTCCCGTACCATTTAACCCAACAACCACTCCGATATTGCTAAGTTGATTGTATCGAACTCCTCGAACACGCGTGATGTCTTTTATGCGCACGGGGGGGTTCTCTGTTCCCGTTACAATCGTCTGAGTATTGTTTACCGGTTGTCCGAATGTCAGCCCACTTAGAAAAACTGTCGCAGAAATAGTTACTGAAAATTGCTTCATATTCATTTATCCCTCAATTAGAAAAGCCATTCCAAGAGTTGTTGAATGATCCCTTTTCTTTGTCTATCACCAACAGTGCCTTTGCCTTCATAGTGCACTTCTGCTTCCGCAACAAACTCACTAAGAATCGTATTATCAAAGCGGATATCGTCGGGCCTTACAATTCCGGAAACCACAAGTCGCACGGTTTCTTTATTAACTTGGATGTATCGTGTTCCTTCAATAATAAGGTTTCCGTTTGGCATCACACCTGTTACTAAAACAGTCAATCGCGCAAGCAAACGCTCACTCCTTGCAGTCGCTCCTTGCCCCTGACTGGAAAATGTTCCGCCTGATTGTAAATTAGGGATGAGCGCACTTAACACCGGACCTATGCCCGCGTTTACTTTTGCGGAATCTGTTTTTGATGAAGAAGTTGATGCGGTACTTGTTGCAGTACTTGATTCCGTGATGATAACCGTGAGCACGTCACCTACCGCATTTGCCTTTCTATCCATTAAGCGATTAGGTGCGGAATCATCCCATAGTGATCCCGGATTATTGTTTTGTGCAAAAACAGAAGTTGATGCAGAAATTAATCCGAATATTGTTGTCGAAATAATATATTTGATTTTCATAACTTCACCTCCACAGTGCCGTCTTGTTTATATGTTCCTGTTAAAATCGCTTTTGTTTCGTTGATGAGAACTGTAATTGTTCCATCAGAACTAATACTTCTAATCACACCTTGCGTTGTAACTGTGATTGAATTACTTACTAATACAACTGGAACGACTTGTCCTGTTTTTAGCGCATTTAAATTTGCTACGGAATTTTTCACAAAAACAAGTTGCTGAGTAAATTGTCTTTCATTTTGTACAGAACCTTCAATTGTGATGACGATATTTGTATCGGATCCTTTAAAATACAGAGTTTTGAAACTTATATCTCCATCTGCAATGCGACGCTCTATTACATTTGTTTGCAATTGGTATTCGTTTACCGGCAAGCCTTTTTCTTGGATTTGCTTACATGCGTATTTTTCTAACTCTTGAGAAGATAATATTCGAGATGCTCTTTTGACTACCACACGTTCTGGCATGTGAATATCAACAGCATTCACATCAATACCGGATGCACGCAACGCGCTGTGTATTGTTACAAGTGTGCAAATTCTGTCGTTGCCAACTTTGGGTGATGCACCCAGAGATACTTTTTCCAAGCGCATTTTCCAATTGCCTTCCGCAGAAATGTTTGCGATTTCAGCAAGAGTAAGCACAGTGCTTCGAACTTCGATAATCGAATCAAGTTCTATGCGTGGTTTTCCGGTATTTGGAACAACTTGATTTTTATTTTCAGGTTCATATATTTTTGCTTCTGCAACTTTTCTAATGGAACCAGTGCCATTAGTGCTTGGAATAACGAACTTTGGTTTCTCATTGGTAAACATCAACCCGTTTCGTTCTTGAAACTTAGTGCCGGAGGGGAAAAGAGCAAGTGTCAACAGCCCGATTGCCTTCTCCCCTGCCGGTGTAGATGCTTTGACATGACCGTTTGCAAGGACATAAACGGATGTCGCATCTTGAGGCACGTAAACAGGCGGCGTTAACCGCCACCCACTCGTATGCACCACGGCGCCGTCTTTCGTTATGAAGTTCCCGCCGCGAATGTATGCAAATTCTTCTCCGGATTGTAAGCGAATGTATCCTTCTCCTACAACTTCGTAAGATCCTAATGATAAATTCATATTAGGAAAACAAATCGTTATCTGGAAAATTAAGCAACTAATAGTGAGAAATTTGCGATTCATTTATTCATTACCTTTTGATGGAATTCGTAGAATTGAGCATTTCGTCAGCAGTTTGAATGGCTTTAGAATTCACTTCATATGCTCTTTGCGCCAAAATCATTCGCACCATTTCATCAACCAACTGAACGTTTGAGCCTTCAAGAAACCCTTGCTCAAGAGTTCCCGAGCCATTCAATCCCGGTTCGGTTTCAGTTGCAGGTCCACTCGCTACGTTTGCACGATAAAGGTTCTTCCCGATACGTTCCAATCCACTGGGGTTGGTAAACATCACGAGCGTGATTTGACCAAGAACTTGAGGCTCTGACTCCCCCCCCACAATAGCAGATACTGTTCCGTTTGCTGAAATTGATATCGTTTGCACTTCTGCAGGAACTGTTATGTTTCCGGAAAGAGGAAATCCATCGGATGTAACAAATGTTCCTGCTGAATCAAGTTTGAATCCCCCGTCGCGCGTATAAGCGGTAGTTCCATCTTGCAAGGTAACAGCGAACATTCCGTTGCCGTTAATCGCAATGTCAAGAGGATTCCCTGTTGCTTGTAAAGGTCCCACGTTAAAACTTGTTGCATTTGAAACAAATTTCGCTCCCATTCCGACTTGCTGAGCAGCAGGAAGCAGAGTACCCCCCCCTTGCTCTGCTCCGGCGACGCGAAGCGTTTGATACATTAAATCCTGAAATTCTGCCCTATTGGCTTTGAATGCGGTTGTGTTGATGTTTGCTAAATTGTTAGCAATAACATCTAAGTTGCGCTGTTGCACAACCATTCCCGTTGCCGCTGTAGTCAGCGATCGAATCATGTTTCGTTCCTCCGTATTTGTTTATCAGAGAGAACGCTTTCATGTTTAACTTACCCTTCATTCAATCAGGGCATTCTTGCTTCTCGTGATTATTCACAAGTCCAGCATTACCTGTTCGTTAAACTTTGTAACAAGCGTTCTGTCATTTCGTCGTGTGTTCGAATCGCGCGCTGCGCAGATTCGAACGAACGCATCAGAGAAATCATCTGTACCATCATGTCAATCGCACTCACGTTAGACCCTTCCAACGCACCGCTCATGATTTCAGGAATATCCACAGGAACCGGATTGCCTTCATAAAGGGTTTTCCCTACTTTCCGCAAGTTTCCGGTGCGAATATCCAGAATGGCAGTTTCAGCACCATCCAAAATCACTTTTCCGTCTCGTGAAATCTCTACTTGGACGGATTGTCCGGGAAATCCCGCTTGAATAGGGTTGCCTCCAATATCAAGGACTTTAAATCCGTCACGTGTTACAAGCAAGCCTTCATCATTCACGCGGAATCCGCCGTCACGTGTGTATCTGATTCCGTTTGGCGTTTCTACTGTGAAGTACTGCTTAGCTTGTGTGAGCATCACGTCGAGTGGGTTGCTCGTATAAACCGCAGGTCCCACATTCTCAACTGAATAGGAGATTTGTGTTTGCGGTCCATGTCCGAGCGAGCCGATGTTTTGAGGTTGGTTGCCAATGAAGGATGTGAGTTGTTGCTCCATCAAATCTGCAAACGCCACACCATCACGTTTGAAACCGATAGTGTCGAGGTTTGCCAGATTGTTTGATACAACATCCAATAACAGTTGATTGGATTTCATACCGATGGCAGCTGATTGAATTCCTCTGTTCATCCGCGATTGTTATCGGAAGGTGAAAAATTTCCATTAGGGTGAATAATTCGCAATTTACTTTAAGTTTTTATCGCGAACGTGGATGTTTTTTTGCTATGACTTCTCTTAATCGTTCGATGGACACGTGTGTGTAGATTTGTGTGGTATCAAGGCTTTCGTGACCTAACAATTGTTGAACTGTTTTCAAGTCTGCCCCCCCGGTTAGCAAGTGTGTTGCAAAACTGTGCCTTAAGGCATGAGGTGTAATGTGATGTGATAATCCTAAAATTTTTCTTCGTCTTTCCACTATATTTTGCACTGTTCTTTGAGAGAGTCTTTTGCCTTGGCGATTCACAAACAATGCAGGCGCATCGCTGTCTCCACGCTCTTCCAGAAGATAATCTGCTATTGCCTGCGCGCATGGCTCGCCGAAAATAGCGTATCTCTCTTTACTTCCCTTTCCTTTAACGAAAACTGTTTTCTCTTTAAGGTTTACATCTGTTAAATTAATCCCTACCACCTCGGATGCACGTAAACCTGCTCCATAAAGGATTTCCAAGATGGCTTTGTCTCGCAATGGAAACTTGCCAAGATTTAAGTTGACGAGTTCATCTGCTTGCTCAGGGGAGAGGTCTTTGGGAAGGGTTTTCCTTTTAATCGGGGACTCCAAAAATGTGACAGGATTGTGATGAATATATTTATTTCTCAACAAAAATTTAACAAAAGAACGTAAGGTAGAGAGTTTTCTCGCTCTTGTAACTGCTGTTTTTGCATATAGTCTTAAGTAAAGTTCGATGATTTCCGGTTGAAGTTTGTCAAGTTGTGATATCTTTTTTCCCTTCACAAATTCATGGAATTGTCGCAAATCCGCTGCATAACTTCTCTGAGTATTAGAGGAGCGTGTTGCTTCAAGGTGTAAAATGTATGCGTCAAATGCTTCCTGAACCGTCATGCTGTAATTTTATAGACGTTTGGGTTTCCTCACTTTATTCTACTGTATAGTCTAATGTTAGGAAGATAAGATGATTTATTCGGATATTTGTTTTTTATTCCTTGACAAAGTTTTTTATACTGTTCAAGATTTGCTCTTGCTTGATTTAAATTCTCCGGAATGAGTTCTTGATTTTTAATTACACACGGAACAAACTCTATATTGTTAAAATCTTCGCCTGAGTAATTAAGTTTCAGTACAGCTGTTTCTTTGTTTCTTGAATGCATTAAATCTCCCAATGAATATACGATAGGTTTCCCATTGTATATCTCTGCACCTTGCAATACGTGCGGATGAGACCCTAAAACTAAATCTGCTCCGGCGTCTATCCACGCTCTTCCCAATGTAACTTGATAAGCATTAGGAATGGTTTGCCTTTCGACGCCCCAGTGAAGATACACTATGAGGAAAACACATTCTTGTTTTGCTTTTTTAACAAATTCCTCTAAAACTTTAACTTGCGCCTTTCCTACTGCACCGGGAAAATCTAAAACGACAACTCCTGCACTTGCCTCGGTTGCCGGCATACATTTGTTTCTACCACTCGTGCTATGAAATGCAAGAAACGACAATACTCCGATTTTTGTTCCTTTAACATAGAAGAATCTTGCCTGTGTTGCATCGTCAATATTCTTTCCTGCACCTCCGTATAGAATTCCCATGGACTTCAGAACAAACATTGTCTCGTTCATTCCCCTCTCTGTGTAGTCCATAGTGTGGTTGTTTCCAAGTGCAAGGTAGTGGAACCCTGCTTCTTTCAGGTGGTTGCCGTGCTTTGGATTTGCTTTCAGTGCATATTGTGTTTTTGCTGCAATCTCAGCGGCAGACTTCCTGGGTGTACGCGCCAATCCGTTTGTTAAAGGAACTTCTAAGTTAGCAATAACCAAATCACATTCCTTGAAAACTGAAGCGATTCCAGCAAATGGATTTTTGTTCACGCCTACCCCATTTAACATAATATCACCCCCCAAAGCCACACTCCATGTTTGTGTGAAACATAAAAGATAAAGGCAATAGTTCATCAACCTATATTGTCTCTAACGCAACCTCATCGTTCGTGTAAACACATATCTCGCTTGCAATTTTAAGGCTTTCGCGAGCAATTTGTTCAGCAGAAAGTTTTGTGTTTCTCATTAATGCTCTCGCCGCGGAAGTTGCAAAAGCCCCCCCTGAACCAATCCCCAAAATACCATCGTCCGGCTCTATTACATTGCCATCGCCAGAAACCAATAACATCGCCTCTTTATCTGCGACTATCATCATCGCATTAAAGTTTCGCAAGATTTTATCTGAGCGCCAATCTTTTGCAAATTCCACACAAGCCCGGCGGATGTTCCCCTTATATTGCTCCAACTTCTTTTCGAATCTGTCCTGCAAGGCTTGTGCATCTGCAACGCTTCCTGCAAAACCCGACAAAACATTCCCCCCTGCAAGTCGCCGCACTTTCTTTGCTGTATGCTTTAGGATCGTACCAGATTCACCTAATGTCATCTGTCCGTCTGCCCCTATTGCTGTTACACCATCCCTCCTCACTCCTATTACCGTGGTTGAATGTATCATATTATTTATTCTACCGCCCAGCCAGCATTAACACTTGCGTGTCAAAATCCACAAATGCAAAAACGAGGAAGTCCTCGTCTACTCGTGTCTTATGGCATTTTAGGCCTTGCGCTCATTTTGACCGCGGTCGGTCTCGGTATTTTGCGCGAGGCTCAAAGCGGTGTTTGGCTTGCTATTGGCGCCTTCGCTTCCGCAGTATTTTTGTTTGGTGTGATATGGCGTTTATCAGCAATTGCTCAAGAATGGTCTAAAGAGTTAAGAACTGTACGCAGTGAATTAAGAAAAACAAGAGAAAGCCTTTCGAAATCTCAAAATGAATTCCAAGTCATTCTTGATTCCTTTTCTTCTCCGATTTTTATTTGCGATGAAACCGCCACAGTTATACAAACAAACAATACAGCAAAGCAAATATTTGATTTTGAAGAGCCAATAGGAAGAACTATTTTAGAAATTACTTTGTCTCATGAATTGCAACAACTCACACAAACTGCATTACAACTCGAACTTCCCATAGAGCAAGAACTCAACATCAGTCACCCGAAAGACAGAGTTTTTTATTGTGTGGCTCGTTCCGTCAATTCCAAGAAAAATAAAATTGCACTTTGCATGACAGACATAACCGAATTAAGAAAATTAGAAAACATAAGAAGTGATTTCGTGGCAAACGCCAGTCATGAATTACGCACACCAATGGCATCCATAAGAGCCATCGCAGAAACACTTAAAGAAGATGACAGACTTGACGAAGAACAAAAACAAATGTTTCTTTCACGAATAATGAGCGAAGTGGATAGGTTAAGCAATCTTACAAACGATTTGTTGGTTTTATCAACAGCAGAATCAAAGCCACAAGCGCATGACGATGTGGACTTTTCAATGATAGCTCTTGAAGCAGTGCAATCCATGAAACAACAGTTTTCAGAAAAGAATCTTAAACTAAACGTACAAATAGAAACGGACATATTCGTTAGCGGTGATGTGAATCAACTCATTCAAGTGATCGTAAACCTTTTGAGCAATGCATTACGTTATACACCAGAAGGTGAAGTGAGCATAAAACTTTTTGAAAAAGATAATCATGCGGTTTTGGAAGTGCAGGATACAGGAATAGGCATTAGTAGCGAACACCTCCCGCGTATTTTTGAACGCTTCTATCGTGTTGACCGCGCACGTTCACGAGAAACTGGAGGGACTGGCTTGGGATTAAGTATCGTTAAACACATCATCGAAAACCACAATGGCACTATCAAGGTTGAAAGTGAATTGAACGTAGGTTCAACGTTTCGAGTTCAAATTCCTTTATTAGTCCCGAAAAATAGCAATGAGCCGAGCCTCTTTAATTAGGTTATCTTGAAGGGTTTACAGGTGAACCGTTTTTACGAACTTCCCAATGCAAATGCGGTCCGGTGCTGTAACCCGTGGAACCAACTGCCGCTATGATGTCACCTTGTTTAACTTTTTGCCCTGCAGAAACATAAAGTTTTGAGCAGTGTCCATATAGCGTTGCAATTCCCCTCCCGTGATCAATGATCACTGTGTTTCCGTATCCTCCCATATAACTTGCAGCGATTACAACCCCTGAACCTGCGGCTTTTATGGGTGTTCCTGTTGGTGCGGCGATATCAATACCCGTGTGCATTTTTCGTCTTCCTGAAATGGGATGCACACGCATTCCATATCCACTCGAGATTCGACCACTAACCGGTTGAAGCCACTTACCCGTCCATATAACTTTACTGCCCCCCCCTGAAGCGTAGTACATTCTCAATTGCTGTTCAATTTTCCTGCTCTCTTTTTCCAGTTCATCTAATTCATCTTTGATGTCTTTTTCTGCCTCTTTTAATTCATTTAAAAATGACCTTTTCTGAGTCATCTTCCTATCAAGGTCTTGCTTATGTAATGCCTGTTGTCTTCTCAGGTTGTTAACCCGTTCAACGATTTCATCCGCTTCATTCTTTTTTGCTTCGACTTCTGCTCGAGCATCGTTTAATAACTCCAAGACTTCTGTGTCTTTTTCAGCCATCTTTCTAACAACATACGCTCTGCTTGCTAAATCACCAAGCGAATCGGAGGCGAGAATAAGTGTAAGAGGTCTGGTCTCTCCACGCATATAGATCGCACGCAATCTTTCTCCTGCGTTTGTTTTTTTGTTTTGCAGTTCTTCTTCAGCCTTTTTTAACTCTTTTTCTAATTCGTTTTGGCGTGCGCGCGCTTTTTCTAACTCTTTAACAGTTTGGGATAGTTTTTCACGTGCTTCTTCAAGTAATGTGTCGGTCTTTCTGATGTCTTCAACAACAACAGAAGCCTCCCTTCGGGTTTTCCGAAGTTCTTGGCGAAGCTCGTTCGCTTTGCTCGTTATGCTCTTTTTCTGCTTTTCGAGCGTTTCCTTTTTGGGTTGCTGACCTATGGCTACTGCGCTCATCATGAGCACCATTAACAGCAAAATCCTTGTTTTCATATCCCTACCCTCAAGTAGCGCCTGACTGACAAAATCGCACTTAGGATACCCAAAAAACCTCCTATGACAACAAGCCAAGCCAAAAGCCACGTCCCCACAGGGTTTTCTACGGTTTTTTCTACTTGAATCCCCCCAATCGACACCCACGAGTGCCATAGAGAGGCAACGAACGTACTTAAAACCCACAGCATAAAACCGGCAAGCAACCCACCCAAAACTCCTTGAAAACAGCCTTCAAGAATGAAGGGCATACGTATAACCCCCTTGCTTGCCCCCATCAATTGCATGATGCGAATCTCCTGCCTTCGAGCGTTCACCGTAAGTGATACTGAGTTATAAATCAATACCCCTGCAGTGAAGAAAGCAAATAGAGTTAATAGCCCTCCAAAAATCTTCACAAAACGCATGACCCCCATAAGAAGCACCCTCTCGATACTCGCATCCCGTATTTCATCTTTTTTGCTTGCAAATGGCAGTTCCGCAAGTTTTGCTTTCACGTTGTCTGCTTTATCCAAAGATGTTAATGTAACAAAAAACTGATCAGGTAAAGGGTTTTCTAAATCTTCTGTAAACTCTTCCAGATTTCTGTCTACCAAAAACTGTTTCCATGCTTTTTCTTTTTCGAGGAATGTAACATTTGCCACACCATCAATTGCCAAAATCTGTTTTTTCATTTTAGCAACCTCTTCTTTTGTTGATTCACCTTCAACTGATAAACTCAATTCATACTCTTTAGAAACACTTGTTAATACATCAGTTAAAGATAAATACACTTGAGCAAGTCCACCTAATATCAATAAAGCAATCGCGGTTGTGTTAATTGCAGATATTGTAACTAATCCATTTCTTTTTAAAGCAATAATTGCTTCCTCAATAACAAACTCTATACGATCAAGCACTTCCCCCCCCATTTAATCCGAATGTATCCGAAACTATCTGGCCACTTTCCAAAGCAACAACCCGCCTATGCAGCATCTCTACCATGGGAAGATCGTGGCTTGCCATTAGAACTGTCGTTCCTCTTGCGTTGACATGCTCTAACAATCCTACAATTTCTGCACTGGTATCTGGATCGAGGTGTCCCGTCGGCTCATCGGCAATTAGCAAAGAAGGATTGTTGATCAATGCTCTTGCAATAGCAACCCTCTGCTGTTCTCCGCCAGAAAGCTGCGAGGGAAAAGCATCTGCTCTGTGCAATATGCCAAACTTTTCGAGCATCTCAGGTACACGTCTGCGCACTTCGCGACGCGTATGACCCACCGCCCGCATAGCATATGAAAGGTTCTCCCACACCTTTTTCGCAGGCAGAAGCAGAATATCCTGTGGGACGAACCCAATCTGCCTTCTTAACGCAGGAACAGAACTCTCCGGCAACGAGTTCAGCTCCTGACCTCCTAATATCACTCTCCCCGATGTGGCTTTCTTTTCTCTGATAAGCAGTTTTAGCAAAGTAGATTTACCCGAACCAGTGGGACCTACCAAACATACAAGCTCACCGGATTTTATGCTGAGGTTAACTCCATTAAGACCAGTAATCCCTCCGCTGTACTTAACGAATACGTTTTGAAACTCAATCACTCGTCAGGATTATAAACAACCTCGCCGCCGAAATTCCTGAAAATCAATCTTCACATAAACTCATCAGATACTTTTCAATATCCAATTCAAATCCCCACTCTTCCCAACTTTCATCTTCAAGCGAGTCTTTAACCAGTCTGTCTCCAATTAGCGTAGCACCTTGGCTTTTATAAAACTCGTGTGCTTGATGAAGAGTTTTATCTGACCAGATTTCCATTATTTTAAAGCCATTTGCAAAAGCATGCGATGCGGTTTTTGCAAGAAGCTCCTTTCCCAACCCTTCTCCTCTTACCTCCGAAAGAAGATACATGCGTTTCAACTCACATCTTTCATCACTAAGTGGAACATAACCACATGTGCCAATAACATCACCGGATTTTTCCACCACCCAAAATGCACCTCCTTTTTCGAGATAGCAAGAGTAAACATCATAACAATCTTTGTTATCACTATTCGGTAGCCATGGAAATCCGAACTCTTCATAAACGCGCATAATGAGAAGACAAATTTTCTCTTCATCGCCTTGTACGTAATCTCGAATAATGTAAGAAGCCATCTTTTGTAAGGGTACACTTAGTTTACAGTATTTCTTATGTCACAAGATAATCTTTCTATAGAAAACAATGTCATCCTCATTGGTGCAACCGGCATGCTTGGAACTGATCTACATACAGAACTAACGAAAAGAGGTTGGAATGTAATCGCTCCGGATAGAAGTGACATAGATTTGGAAGATGTACGTACTGTTGAGTCTTACTTTCTTTTTGCAAAACCCAACTGGATTATCAACACCGCTGCATACACAGCTGTAGATAACGCTGAAAATGACGAATTTCGAGCGAATTTAATAAACGCAACAGGAGCATTTTCACTATCAAGACAGTCACGGTTTTACAAAGCGGGATTTATTCACATCAGCACGGATTTTGTGTTTGACGGAACAAAAAATTCACCTTATACGGAAAAGGATGAGCCCCATCCTTTAAGTGTCTATGGAAAAAGCAAAAGGCAAGGAGAAATCCTCGTCATGAACGAAAACCCAAATTCAATAATTGTCAGAACTTCATGGCTATTCGGAACAAACGGAAAATGCTTTCCAAAAACCATACTGCGTGCTGCATTGGATAACAAGCCGCTAAAAGTGGTAAACGACCAGATAGGCTCTCCCACTTACACTCGAGATTTGGCGATAGCCATAGTAAACCTTATGGAAAAAGATACCCCCCCCGGATACTATCACATTGCAAATAAAGGACAAGTGTCTTGGTATGAATTTGCAAAGTTTGTACTGGAAACATACGGCGTAAATTACGAAATCCAACCTATAACATCGAGTGAATGGCAAGCACCTGCGTCACGCCCAAAATCCAGCGTTCTCAGCACTTCCAAATATGAATCACTCGGATTTCCCTCGCTTCCTGATTGGAAGGATGCAGTACAAAGATTTATGCAAGATTTAAGAAATGCGCCTGATGCTGAATTATTTTTCCCCAAAGGCTAATGGGAACAACTCAGAAAAGCCATATGTTTTGAAATCTTCCTTGTTTTTTGCTAAAACAACTTTCGCGTGATGTCTGTCTTTACAAAACTCACTAAGTGCCTGCAGGCATGCGCCGCAAGGTGGTGCTCCATCGAAAGTTGCAACCACAATCGTATCCCAACTCACTCCCCCCTCAGATATCATTTTTGCAAGTGCTGCCCTTTCTGCGCATATCGTTAAGGAATAGGAAGCGTTTTCCACATTGCATCCATCGTATAAATCCTCGCCCGATTTGATGCATGCACCAACTTTGTATTGAGAATACGGACAGTAAGCCATCTCTCTTACAGATATCGCACGCTGGATCATTTGTTCAATGCTCATGAAAAATATACCACCGTTGCTCCGTCCCCCCCTTCGTTTGTATCGGCAAAACGAAACTCTTTCACATCATCTCTTGCTTTCAAGACATTATGAACGATTTTCCGAAGTATGCCCTGCCCTTTTCCGTGGATAATTCTCACGCGGTGCATCCCCGCAAGTGAAGCATCATCCAAAAATTTCATAACCGCAATCTCTGCATCCTCTGCACGCATTTGCCTGATATGAATTTCTGAAGGAACATCCATTTTGTTCTTTTTCGGAAAACTGGCTTTTGATATTTTCGACTTTTCGGGCTGCTCTGAAAGTGTAAAAATATCGTTTTGAGAAACTACCATTTTAAGAGCACCTACCAAAACTCTCACCTTGCCGCTGTCAAGTATCTCTATAATCGTGCCGGGTTGTCCGTGACTTTTAATTTGTACACGCATGCCAACTTTTAATTCCTGCTTTTTAGTTTCAATTTGATTTTCTTCAGGCAGTAGGGCTTTTATATCCGCTAATGACGATTCTACTTTTCTTGCATCCGCTATAAGCTTTTCTTTTTCATCAGCCGAAGAGATATGTTTCACCCTTTCGAGTAGCTCCCTGTATTGTTCGCGTGCCTCTCTTAATGCGTTTTGGACTTTAGCGTTCATGTCCTCCCGCATCTTTTTTAAACCATCATGATACTTTTTTGTTTCACGCTCCAACTCTTTTTTCTCGGCTTCAACATCACTTTTCATTTTCAAGATTTTTTCCAGTTCCCTCTGCTGTTCTTTTATGACATTATCCAAAACTTGTGCGCTTTCTCTTTCTGCTTGCCATTCCTGCCCTGCAAACTCTTCCGCTTTTTTCACAACATCAGTGGGGATGCCATATCTTTGCGAAATTTCCAAGGCATGACTTGCGCCTGACGCTCCGGGAATCCAACGATACGTTGGTGCAAGAGTTTGCATGTCAAACTCCATCGCCGCACAATGTATCCCCTCACGATTCTGAGCGTATGTTTTCAATTCTCCATAATGCGTCGATGCGGCAACTGTGATTCCGTGTGATAAAAAATTTTCAATCATCGCTTTTGCTAATGCAGCACCTTCACGGGGGTCAGTACCCGCACCTATTTCGTCCAACAAAACTAACGAACCTTTCTTCACTTCTTTAAAAATCCTTGCAATGTTTTTTAAATGTGAACTAAAAGTGGACAAAGATTGCTGAAGACTCTGTTCGTCTCCTATGTCTGCGTGTACGCTTTGAAATACTCCATAAGTAACCTCTTCTGCAGGCGGGAAAATACCACAACCGATCATCAAACAATACAAGCCCAATATCTTTAATGTCACAGTTTTTCCGCCAGTATTGGGTCCTGTAATTAACAAGGAGCCGTATCCCCCCCCAACAGATATGGTTATTGGAACAGATACCTGTTCATCAATCAAAGGGTGATGCCCTCCCTTAACCACAAGAAAACCTCCTTGTTTAATGGAAGGATAACACGATTTCCTGTCGAATGCGTATCTTGCTTTTGCAAAAATGATGTCTACTGCAGTAAGCGCTTCCAAGCCGTTCAGAATGTCTTGTGAGTTTGCTCCCACTTTTTCTGAAAGTTCTTTTAATATCTTTTCAACTTCCTCTCTTTCATGTGCTTCTAATTCTCGCAAGCGATTCCCTTCACCAACAATGGCTTCCGGCTCAATAAATAGCGTCTGTCCTGAAGCACTTGCATCGTGAACAATTCCCGGAACTTTTCCGCGATATGCAGACTTTACGGGAATCACATACCTTCCGTCTCGAATTGTATACAAGGGTTCTTGCAAATACGTACGATATGCACCTGAAATAAGATTTTGTATTTTTTGTGAAAGCCTTTTTTGATGTGTGTTTTTTTCCGTTCGTATTTTTTTTAATTCTGCACTTGCCGTATCCAATACTTCTCCATCGAAATTTACAGATTCATTCAATTCCTTTTGCAAATTATCCAATCCGGGAATCTGTTCACAAAAATGAGACAATGTCGGAGCGGATGTTTTAAACTTTTTTAAAAATCTCGATAACCGACTCATCGCACCCAGTGTTTCGGAAACACGAAACAATTCAGTTCCCGGAAGAGTCATTCCTTTACCCGCGGACGCAACTTGTGCTCTCACATCTCGCGCACTTCCTATCTCAGGTAAATCATTCGAGCAATAAATATCCAATGCTTCTTTTGTTTGCTGAATGCGGCTTCGTATCAAATCAAAATCATAAGTGGGTTCCAAAAAAAAGGATTTTTCATTACCCAAAACAGTTGCGCACCTTTCTGCAATGAATTCTAAAACTGCAGGAAGTTCTAATACTCTCTCGGCATGAGACCACTCACGGTTCACGCCTAATTCTATCAGACCCTCGCATAGAATCTCATTCTAAGAGTATCATCGCCCTCGAATGGCAATAATTCCGTACGCTGTCGTTTTCCCCGGACAGGGCTCGCAAAAACCCGGAATGGGTAAATCACTTTATGAAAACGACCCTGTTGCGAAAAATATCTTTGAACTCATTTCACAGGCCACCGGCGTGGATATAGCTAAACTATGTTTTGAATCTGATGAAGACACGCTTCGTCAAACACAAAATGCACAACTCGCACTTTATACCGTTGGTGTGTCCGCATATCATTGCTTAGCGAATCGAAAGGATTTCCCATGTCCACCTGTTGTCATGGCGGGCCATAGCGTAGGAGAGTATGCTGCTCTCGCATGTGCAAAAATGATTCCCGTCGAAGACGGTGCGCGATTAGTGCAAAAACGCGGTGACTTAATGGCAAGAGCTGGTGCGTTAAGAAAAGGAGCGATGTCTGCAATTTTAGGGTTAGATGATTTAACAGTAAAAACTATTACAGACCAACTTTCTGTGGATGATGCAGTAGTAGTCGTTGCAAATTACAACTGCCCGGGACAACTCGTAATTTCTGGTGATGAGCCTGCTGTAATTATTGCAAATGAAAAACTAAAATCAGCCGGAGCAAAAAGATGTCTTCCATTAAATGTCAGTGGCGCGTTTCATTCACCACTAATGAAAGAAGCAGAGCAGCCATTAAAACAAGTTATTGACAATACGATATTCACTATCAGTCTCGAAGGAATTTCTGTCATCAGCAATGTAACAGCAGATGAAGAAGATGAACCAGATAAATGGAAAGAACTGATGGCAAGACAACTTTCTTCTCCGGTTAAATGGACACAGTCCGTTCAAAAAATGCACAGTTTAGGTACAAAACTTTTTCTCGAGTGTGGCGTGGGTAATGTGCTATGTGGATTAATCAAAAGAATAATTGATAATGCTGAAACGCTTTCAATAGAAGATGCGGATTCCATTGATAAATCCATTCGTGCTATAAAAGGAGAGAATTCATGAATTTCGAAGGCAAAACTGTTATCGTAACAGGAGCAAGCCGTGGAATTGGAAAAGTCATTGCTCTACAGTTCGCGAAACATGGTGCAGATGTTGCCTGCATTGCAACTTCACAATCAGGTGCTTCGGTAACAGCGGCAGAAGTCAAGGCATTAGGTAGGAAATCGCTTGGGATAGGCTGTGACATCAGCAATTCGGGAAATGTCGAAAAAACTGTCGAAGAAATACTTGCAGATTTTGGAAAAGTTGATATATTAATAAATAACGCCGGTATCACAAAAGACGCGTTGCTTATGAAAATGACTGATGAAGATTGGGATAACGTGATTAATGTAAACCTAAAAGGAACTTTCAACATGATTCGAGCAGTCTCTCGAAGCATGATAAGAGCGCGTTCCGGACGAATCATCAACCTTTCGAGCATCGTCGGATTAGGTGGACAAGCCGGACAAGCCAACTATGCGGCAAGCAAAGCAGGCATCATTGGCTTAACAAAAAGTGTTGCGAAAGAACTCGGAAGTCGGGGTATTACATGCAACTGTGTCGCACCCGGCTTTATAGAGACCGAAATGACTGAAGGACTTCCTGCACAGATGAGAGAACAAGTGGTAAACAAGGCTCCACTGGGCAGATTGGGAAGCCCTGAGGATGTCGCCGGTGTGGCGTTATTCCTTGCAAGTGAAGAATCGTCGTATATGACAGGACAAGTCTTAGTAGTGGATGGCGGGTTGACACTTTGAGGAAAAATAGTTTGAGTCGCCGGTATTCTAAATAAATTGAGGTGAAAGAAATGGAAGATATTTTTGCAAGAGTGAAAAAAGTTATCGCCGCTGAACTCAGCGCGAAAGAAGACGAAATCACTATGAGTTCAAGGTTTGTAGAAGATTTCGGGGCTGATTCTCTCGATGTCGTTCAACTCGTAATGGGGCTTGAAGAAGAGTTCGGAATAGAAGTTCCCGACGAAGACGTTGAGCAACTACGTACAGTCGGCGATGTCGTAAATTACATCTCCGGCAAACTCGAAGAAGTGGAGGCGTAAGCCGAGTACTTGCAAATGACTTACGAAACCGACCCCAAGCGTCGGGTTGTTGTTACCGGTGTCGCAGCTATCACGCCATTAGGCTTAAACGTTGATACTACTTGGAGAAACATCTTAGCGAGCAAAAGCGGAGTTTCTTACATCACGCACTTCGACACGTCCAACTTCAGCGTAAAAATCGCCGCCGAAGTAAAAGACTTCGACCCAAGCCATTGGCTTGACCCCAAAGAAGCAAAGCGATTAACCCGATTCCTCATGTTTGCCGTGGCAACTGCAGACATGGCGATAGAAGATGCATGCCTTGAGTTCGATAACCTTAACCGAGAACGAATAGGCGTTTTAATTGGCTCAGGCATAGGCGGCTTGGACATTCTCACAGAGCAAGTTCGAAGGCTCATTGAAGGAGGTCCGGGGAGAGTTTCTCCATTCCTTGTGCCCTACATGATTCCCGATATGGCAAGCGGGTACGTTTCCATCAGACATAACCTCAAAGGACCCAACTCGTGCGTAGTAACTGCTTGTAGTACGGGCGCAAACGCCATAGGTGATGCTATGCAGTTGCTACGCAGAGGCGAAGCCGATATCATGCTCGCAGGCGGCGTGGAAGCGCCAATTGTAGAGATATCCGTGGCAGGGTTCGCTTCTGCAAGAGCATTGAGTTCGAGGAATGATGACCCCGAACGTGCCAGTCGGCCTTTCGATAAAGAGCGTGATGGGTTCGTCATGGGAGAAGGCGGTGGGGTGTTAGTACTGGAAACCCTTGAGCACGCTCAATCCAGAAATGCACGAATCTACGCGGAAATTACGGGCTACGCTCAAACAGCCGATGCCTTCCATATCACCCAGCCCGACCCTGAGTCGGACGGTGCAAAACGCTCCATGGCGCTTGCGCTGGAATACTCAGGGCTACAGCCTTCTGATATCTCATACATTAACGCGCACGGCACAAGCACACCATTCAACGATAAACAAGAAACTCTTGCGATCAAGAAGGTGTTCGGAGAGCAGGCATACCATATCCCGATCAGCAGTACCAAATCGCTTTTCGGGCATACACTTGGTGCAGCTGGTGCAATTGAATCGATTATTTGCATTAAGGCTATACAGGACCAGAAACTTCCGCCGACTATAAACTATGAATTCCCGGATCCGGAATGCGATCTCGATTACATACCGAACACACCGAGGGATGCAGTCGTAAATCATGTAATGAAGAACTCTTTTGGGTTTGGCGGGCATAATGTAAGCCTAGTTTTTAGTAAATACGTAGATAAATAAAAGATGGCAAAAGACCTGACTAGAGCAAAACGTAAAGCGATTTTCCTGTTTGCCTTTGGGTGGGTTTTAACAGTATTTAACCTTTTGGGAGTGGGATGGGCAATATTTCTATCTTTTGACCTTAGAACAAAAATGGAGAACTTGGGAGGGCTTTTCTTTTTTGATGAGCAAGGGCGTTACGCACTCATCGGCTCGCTTATTGTTTTAGGATTTTGTGTGAGTGCCATATTTCAAATAATTTTTGCTCAAAAATGGGCATTAAGCATAATGGAAGATATCCCGGAAACAGAAGCTGCTGAATCTTCGATTCGTATTAGCAACCTAACCGCTTGGCTCTGTGCTGTTTTATGCGGGTTAGCATTTATTTATGATATTCGCTTTGCGAGAGACTGGTTGAAACTCTTTGAACAATCACAAAGGTTTTAAAAGAGAGTCACCTAATCCCGGAACTTGTTCAAGCACGCTTAAATATTCTGCTAACGCTTTCGGGCTATAACGATTTTCTGCGGAAGGCACGCCATATTGAAGTGCAGAAAATAACGGCCCTTCTTTTAAGTGTTTTAGCGTTTCGTAAGGATATTCATCTAATCTTATCCAACGCAAAATCCTATGTGCCTCACTCACCCTTTCTTCTTCTGTTTTTTGTTCTGGCCAATCAAGGTGAATGGCTTCGATGTCCAGTAATTGAGCAGTGTAATTAACCGGCCTTACAAGATTTATAACGTAAACATTGTTCTTTAATTTGCGAATGTGCTCATTAATCTCTTCAAAAAAATCATTCAATAACACTGCGCGACTTAGTGAATAATACTCATTTGATAACTCAAGTTTCTTTTCGATATCACTAAGTTTCTGCTTCTTGTCTCCAATCCCAAAACATAAAACAACATACGTCGCATTTTCTAATGCCAAATCTAATGAGTCAACTTTACCAACATATAAGGTTTTCTGCAAAACTGTGGCGAACGTGTTGGTTAACCTTTCAAATAAATCAAGAGCTTCCTTGTTTACATCATGTAAATTAACATAAGTCTCTTTAGGCAGTGACATCTGAAGTAGACTGCCCAATACATACGCCCCACAACGCAAACTCCCCGCACCGATAATTGAAATGATAGCGCGCTCTTGTGCAGACATAAACACTTCTACGCAAAAAGCGTGCTATTCGTAACTTGTTTTTTGCGGTTTACCAGCTTGCGTCTGAAACCGGTTTTTCTCCAAAAAATCCCATCATGCGGAGAATGCAAAACACCATGACCAGAAACCCTATGGAATACAGCAACGCTCCCATAAAATCCCCGCTCATGCCCATACCACCTGTGAATGCTGCCTTCAAGGCTAATAAGAGAGCACCCAAAACAAATCCATAAAACTTTGAACGCATTACACCGAAGCCAGCAAGAACGACTGATGCATTTACAACAGCAAGCATCAAAAAGTAACCAAGTTTTGCACCTGTCGAGCCTAATCCGCTCATAGCATCAATGCCCACTCCAAAACTTACCAAACCCAATGCCATGACAACCAACCCGATAATCATGTCCAAGCTCGGTGAGCCGCCGCTATTTCCACCAGCAATGGGTTGTAAGTATGGCTTTAGTTCCTCAACCTCCCACGCTCTCAATATATGCTCGGTATCTTCTTCCTGCAAGCATGTGGAAGGCAGGATTTCACGATTTGAGCACATGGCTTGCAACGTCGCAATGTCGTGAAGCCTGCCGTTGCTTTGTCCGCTTATGATTTTGTACCTTTTCATCGTCCTCTTCCTGAATCGTCTGTCATAGATGACGATTGGGCTAAATGAAGTGAAGCAGAGAAAACTTGTTATTTACTAAAAAGAAGCTTCTACTTAAAACTGAAACTGGTCTAATTCATCTTCCGCGTTTTCCAGTCTTTTCATGTTCTCTAAGGCTTTACGGAGTTGGTTCTCGGAAGTAGGTTCATCACCCTGTAATCTCATTTTCATCTTTTGCGTTAGCCTGACTGCTTCTTCAGCCATCTGCCTCATGCCGGACAAGATTTGCACTGCTTCGGCATGAGTCGCCGTGCTGGGGTCAGACATGCGGACATCCGCCGATTCAGCCATGCTGAGAAGGCTCAACATGCTCGAATCCATAGCCACTAAAGCCTTATCTCGAGCGATTTTCCATGATTCCAAAGGTTCCTGTGACATCCATACAGAAGAGTGAAAAACCTCATAAACTTCCAGCCAAGATTTCGCACCTTCATTAAGCATGCTGGAAGTCGGTTTGGAAAGCGCCTTTTCAATTCCCAACCTATTTTTCCAACCGTTCAATTTCTCCTCAAGCGCAGTCGCTTTCTTTCTTAATTCAATTTGGCTTTTCTCCTCATCAGTTAGTGTGGAGCGAATCCCGAGGTAAGCCATCACTGCCGCAATTGCACCAATTCCAAAACCCATAAACAGATAAACTGCCAGCACCTGTAGCGCTAAGCGCATTCCAAAAAGGAAAGCAAGTGCACCAGACACCACGAAAATCAAACTCGGAACGAGATACTGCGCTATTTCTCTTTTAGAAGAATTTCTTTTTTTAACAACCGCAAGGAAACCTGCGAGATGAGGGTACTCTTTCGCACCGCTCAAAATCGTAGGCAACTCAGACAGCCACTCCCACCAACTCCGAGACATTTCTTTCTAAAGTATACGCAACACCTCGCTTATGGGTTGCTTGAAAGAATGCACAACAAGTTTCCGCTGGTAAACTGAGCCATGCTTTTTGAGCCTGCGGATGAACGCAATTTGCAATGGGATCGCAATCTTGCAAAGTTCATATTGGGGCTTGTAATGTTTGGAGTCATTTTTTTATCACTTGATTTTCCCCCTCCTAATCCTGATTTTTATGTGTTCGCGCGCATGGCAAAAGACCTCGCTTCAGGTAATGCAACCGCAGAAAAATACCCCCCCGGATTAGCGCTGTTCCTTGTTCCATTTGTTTCCGAGGGGACTTTGGTTATGCAAGGAGCAGCACTTTTTTTAAATGTGTTCAGCTTTTTTTGCTTAGGTGTAGGCTTATTATCTTTAACAAAAAAAATAAATCTCTTTGGTACTTCAATAATAATCACAGGAATAATGGCGAACAGATACACTTTCGGAACCGCCGTAACCTGTTCCACACACGTGCCATTTCTTGCCGCAACAGTTGCATGTTTATATTTCGGTTTAAGTAAAAATTGGAAATGGGCATATATTTTCGCTGCGATTGCTTTCTTGTTTCGATACAATGGCGCACCGCTACCAGTTCTTGTGGCAATTTATCATGTCTATTGTCATTGGTATGATTCTTATGACTTTCGCTCACGCGCAATTTTATTTGCAAAATCTGCTTTGATTGTTTTTGTTTGTGTGCTGCCGGTGTTTTTATGGTTAAAGTTCGGGACACAGATTGGAATCGGCTCATATGAAGACGAGGTTTCACAACGTGGACAAGCAGGATTATCAGCAGTAAAATATCTTCCATCAAGCTTTGTTGCTTCCTTTCTCGACCAACATGCTAGCGAAGTGATTTCTGCAGGCAATAAAACCGCCGCTATCCTTGCAGGGATAAGCTCATTAATCTTTGGTATCTTAATCTTTATTGGAGTGGTTCGGTTTACATTCCGAGAAACTGCACTCGTAGTGTTTTCTGTTTTGTGGTTGCTGTGGTGGATATTTGTGCACATGAAATTTGCAGATGTAGGGGGAATGTATCTTTACGCAACACAAGTAGTGTTCCTCGGATGGATTTTTCTTTGTGGTGGATTGTTCAAGGAGTTTTCTTTTTTTGATAAACGTATTGCTTTGTTTGCTATTCCCATTTTAATGTTATCTTTTGCGCTCTTGCAAACAATCATTGCAACTTTACTTCTTATGATTATCTTTATGGTGTATCTACAATACAATGCTAAAAAGTCTTGGATAAACATGTTTCCCGTGTTAGTCATTTGTTCCGTTATGATTGCATCGGGATATACAACAGGAAAAATGCGCATTTATGATTCAAATTACCGCGCAGTGGAATCCCTGTTCCATAAATGGGCTGAACAAAAACAAAACATTCTTGTTTCACCGGTTTTACTCGAAGCATGGCGAATGGAGGGAAGAAATACAGAGAACTTTATTTCCGAAGAAAACATTGACGGTAACGATATTCAAGGCTCTATAGAGCGACTTGGAATTCAATATGCCGCTATTGGCTCATGGGAATTAGAAGAGCGTGACAAACCCGAATTCCTTCCCGGTGTAGACTTCTTCCTCGGAAACCGATACAAGAACAATCTCAAGCCATACAGACTCCTCATGGACATTGCTGATCAAAAAGGCTGGAAAAT
>CAZSPF010000005.1:63603-75003 GCA_964608695.1 uncultured Fimbriimonadales bacterium
ACGAGGTACTAACTGCGCGGAACTCACAAATAACGATCTACGTTAAAGACAACCGGTGACCTCATTCAAGTTAACACAATCAGGCATACTTTTTGCGTAAGGAAATAGAGAATGGAAACAAGCACACAAAAAGAAGTTGACGTCTCCATACTGGTTCCCGCATACAACGAAGAAAACACACTTGCCGCTGTGCTGGATAGATTACTTGCTTTACCCTTAAACAAAGAGATTATTGTCGTAGATGACTGCTCAAAAGACAAAACTCCTGAGATCGCAAAAAGTTACGGAGATAAAATTGTTTATATCCGACAGGAAAAAAATCAAGGTAAGGGTGCGGCAATTCGACGTGCGCTCGATGCCGCAATAGGTGAAGTGAGCATCGTACAAGATGCCGACCTTGAATACCGCCCCGAAGAAATACCCGATGTTGTACAGCCCATTCTCGACGGCAAAGCCGATGTTGTGTACGGTTCACGTTTTACTAAAGGCATGAATAAAAACATGGCATTACCAAATAGAGTGGTGAACGTTTTGCTTGTTTGGGCAGTACGCTTAATGTTTTTCAAAAAAATATCCGATGAAGCAACATGCTACAAAGCATTTCGAACAAAAATTTTAAAAGACATGAACCTTGTTTGTCATCGCTTTGAGTTTTGTCCGGAAGTTACTGCAAAAGCCATACGAATGGGACACACCATCCACGAAGTGCCTATCCACTATGAACCGCGAAGCAAAGAAGAAGGCAAAAAAATCCGATGGACAGATGGTGTGGAAGCATTTTGGACATTGTTGCGACACCGCTTTTCTCGATTTAAAAATTAATACAAAAATAGTTCCGACCAGTTCTTTGCTATGCGCTCGTATTGTGGGCTGTTTCCATACTCTCTTCGCAACCGATTTGCGTAATATCGCGCAGTGTCAGGGTCATTTGGTGCGATGACCTCAACAAGTAATGCCAAAGACTCCGGAGTTTCCTTGCTTTCTCCTTCTTCGAGTACACTCATTAACAACTTCTCGGAGGCATCAGGGGCATCACGCATGATCTTTTTTGCAATCTGAATGCGATTTTCAATGTGGATCTCACTTGCGCCATCAAGTTCCAATATTCTATGAACTGCCCACCCCCCCCCAAAACCTGCATCAAGTTCCAAAGACCTTACTGCGCTTTCTAATGCACCCTCTTCATCCCCCATTGCCATTAATGAATCTGATAGATCTTTCAACTCTTTAGGCGAATTAGGTTTTTTCTTTAAGTACTCTTGGACCGCTCCGGCTTGTGTTCCATATCCATGTGTTTTAGCTTCGCCTAACCTATCCTGCCACGCTTCTTCCTTGGCGTGTTGTTCTGCGCGAAACACAAAGCCCATGAGAAAACCCAAGACGAAACCGCCAATGTGCGCCCAAAACGCAAGAGGAGCATTTAACTGATATTGCGCCCAAATCCCTCCCCCCACCTGAAAAATTAACCATACGGATATCATTAAGATAACAGGTATCTTTACCGCAGGCAATAACGGAACTCGATGGCGATAAAACCTTAAAAAGCTGTACCCAATTAATCCCGCAATCGCTCCGCTCGCCCCTATTACCGGCATTTCCGCAATTGCTGGTTGACTTGCGACAACCATAAACCCGTGAAACCACATCCCAAATACCCCCGACATCATAAACACTAATATAAACCTCCACCAGCTCACAACTCTTTCCACAGCAGGTCCTACTGCTGCAAGAAAAATTAGATTTCCCAGTAAATGCACAGGATCAACATGGACAAAACATGATGTGAAAGATGAAATCAACTTTCTTTTAAATTCGGAAACAGGAATAAACCCCCATTCATATGCCCATTCCGCATTCATTAAACTGAAAACCGCAACGAATAACAGCAACGCAATGAAAAATAGCGTTACCACAGGTAATCTTTCATTTGAGTTTGATATGGAACTGTTCAGTTTGTTGACTCTATATCGTCCGGTAATTCGACGTTTATGTATGTGTCTTGTACGTCATCCAATTCATCCAATCGCTCCAAAAGTTTGTAGACTTTTTCGGCATCTTCACGTGAAATCTCAACTTTGTTTGTAGGGTTCATCACAAGTTCGGCAGATTCTATTTCATAATTCTCTTTCTCCAATGCATCACGAATTTTGTGAAAACTATCCACCGGTGTGCTTACGGTGTAATACCCGTTATCCAAAACAACATCTTCCGCTCCTGCATCCAAAGCAAGCATAAATAAATTTTCTTCGTTCACCCCATCTGATGGAATTAGTATTTCTCCTTGCTGTTTGAACTGCCAACTCACTGCGCCATTCTCCACAAGTGACCCCCCGCTCTTAGTGAGTGTATGACGCAATTCTGGGACAGTTCGGTTTTTGTTGTCTGTTAAGACTTTTATTAATATCGCCACCCCCCCCGGACCCTTGCCTTCATAAATCGCCTCCTCTAAGTTTGTGCCATCACCGCCTCCGCTTCCGCGCTCTATGGCCATTTCAATGGAGTCTTTGGGCATCCTGTTGGAACGTGCATTGGCAATCGCCGCTCGCAAACGTGCATTAGCTTCCGGATCCGGTCCGCCAAGCTTAGAAGCAACTATAAGTTCACGAGAAAGCTTGGTAAACAGGTTGCTTCTTTGGGCATCCTGTTTACCCTTTCTAATGCGAATATTTGCCCACTTTGAATGTCCAGCCATAACTGTTTGAACTTATTTTGGCTTATTTTGGGGGTTGCCGGTCAAGAAATCTTCATGAAATACTCATGAAATCGCACATCATTCGTCAATTCCGGATGAAAAGAAGTTCCTAACAAGTTTCCTTGACGCACTGCTATAACATCATTCTGAAATTCGGATAGAACTTCTACATCTGTTCCCAACTGTGTAATTTTCGGTGCGCGAATAAAAACCGCATGAAATGGCTTATCAAAGCCCTTTACTTCTATCTCTGTTTCAAACGAGTGTGCCTGAGGACCATAAGCGTTTCTTAAAACTCTCACATTCATTAATCTAAAACCCCACTGCTCGCGCCCCTCAACTTCTTTAGCAAGCAATATCAAGCCCATACACGTACCCCAAACAGGCATACCCGCTTTTGTCCTCTCTATAATCGCTTCGTCCAATCCGTGCCTTCGGATGAGAATCTCGATTGTGGTGCTTTCCCCTCCGGGAATTATTAACCTTTCGCAGTCCTTAAGATCTTCAATAACTCTAACTTGCTTACCCTGATACCCGCACGCACGAATAGAATCGAGATGCTTTGAAAATCGCCTTGAAGAGCAAGAACGCCTACGGTACGGCTCAATAAATCAATTATATACCCATGAAGCGGTTACCTCTTTCGAAACCGCTTTATGGCTAAACCTGCCAATGCCCCTGCAACGATAATGACGCTGGAAGGTTCTGGCACTAATGGTGCACCGCTTTCAACAGCCGCATAGTGGTTGACACTATAATCTGAATACTGAATGCTTCCGGGATAGACTCCCCACTCTCGTACCCTTCCAGTAAAATCCGCTATGTTCTGCTCCGTCATTTCAAACACGGTCTCTGTTTCACGTAAAAGTTCCCTCGCGTCCATACACTGGTAATTCCACAGGTGGTGATTTCACCGGTTGGTAAAAATACGAGGTTTGGGTTCATTTAGGGCTGATGATGCCTGCGTTGAGCATCCACAAAAGCCCGATACCAAGCAGAACCCGATACAAAATAAACACAAGCGTGCTGTGTGTCCTTAAAAAACGAATTAAAAACGCAATCGAAAGATAGCCAAAGATGAAAGAGAAAATTGTGCTGATAATAGTAGGAGCAACCCCAATTTCCATCAGCGCATGTCGCTGATCGTACAATTCAAATACTCCTGCAAGGAAAATGGAGGGAAAACTGAGCATAAAAGAAAACCGTGCCGCAGTGGCACGATCGAAATTCAAAAACAAAGCACCTGTTATCGTACTTCCGCTCCGAGACACCCCCGGTATCAGAGCAAGTGTCTGAAACAATCCGACTACCAGACCGTCTCTAATGCGCACGGATTGCAATCCACGAACATGTTTACTCACCAATTCCGCAACTCCCAACAACAATGCCAAAAGAATCAACGCCCATGCAATCACATAAAGCGAACGCCACTCATCGTGAATCTTGTCTTTGAAAATTAATGCCGCAATAACAATGGGGACTGTTCCACAAAAAACTGCCCAACCCAAGCGACATTCCTGAGTTTTTGCATGTTCCCCCCCCTTAAACCCGTTTATCCATCCAAAAAATATATCGCGTAAATCCAAATAGAAATAAATGAAAATCGAAAGCAGAGTTCCTAACTGAATGACTGCGGTAAAACCTGCCCCCGGATCATCCCATCCTAACAATTCCGGGACAATGCGTACGTGAGCGGTACTACTGATGGGAATAAACTCCGTAACTCCTTGAACTATCCCCAATATAATCGCTTGCAACCAGTCCATGGTAAAAAACTTCTAAGAGTCTACCATCTTTACCACCACGATTGCCGTACTGCACAGCAAAATCGCAAACAAATATAAAACCCAAACCACTTGTTTTTGGCTTAATCCGGACTTCAGAAGCGAATGATGAATGTGTCTCTTGTCTGCTTTTAGGATAGGAGAACGACTGCGTATCCTTCTCACCACAACCCAAAACGCATCTAACAACGGAACTCCAAAAAGCATAAGAGGGATCACTAACGCAACAGCCGCCGCAGTTTTCACCACACCATCCACGCTAATAGCAGCCAAAAAAAATCCTAAAAATTGTGCCCCCCCCGTGCCCATGAAGATTTTTGCAGGGTGATAGTTGTACCTTAAAAATCCCAAGCACGCTCCTACTGCACTCGCACTTAAAACGCCAATCAGAGGTTGTTTATAAAGTGCAAGGATAAACATCGTCATGGCGGTTATCGCCGCAATCCCTGCTGCCAATCCGTCTAAGCCGTCTATTGTATCCATTGTTTTGGCAACCACAAAAACAAAAATAGAAGTAAGTATTACCGAGTTGAGTTCACTAAACCCGATAAAACTTCCCGGTGTACCCGGCGCACTAAATGGTCGCGTAATTCCCTCTATACGAATATCGCCCATAGCGGGATGTGAAAGCACCACTCCGCATGTCAATAAAAAAATTGCCTGCCAACCCGCAGATAACCCAGATCTATCATCCAACGCACCAAACAAAACAATCGCCAAACCAATTCCGAAAATCCATAGTGATTTCACTGTGTACGGACCAATCATCTCCGCGCCTACAGGGTGATGAGAAATAGGATATACAACAAGCCATGCAATTGCTATTGCAAAAAAAATCGCTATCCCCCCCCAGCGAGGTGTCGGAACCGTGTGCACCCTTCGAGGATCTCCCGGCATATCTATAGCACCAAATCGGTTCGCAATTTTAATGACTACCGGCGTTGCCAAAAGAGCAACGATGAAAGAAGCAAAAAATGCAAGTGCGAATGTCATTTAACTAATTCAATTTCTGTAATGCTTTCGTTTTGCAGTCTAAATAACTCCGTCCCTGCCATTCCAAATAGTTTAAGTGCCAAATCGTCGGGGTAATCTCCTTCAAAAACCACTCTCCTAATGCCTGAATTAATGATCATCTTGGCGCAAACGTTACAGGGCTGACACATTACATATAAGGTTGCCCCATCGCACGAAACACCATTCATAGCCGCCTGTGCAATGGCATTCATCTCGGCATGGGCGGCAAGTTGACACTTCTGGGTGATGTCGCATCCGTACTCCTCACAATGAGGAACACCTCTTGGAGCGCCGTTGTAACCTGTCGCCAAAATACGCCTATCCTTCACTATCACAGCTCCTACACTCCTGCGCAAGCACGTTGCTCGACTGCTTACCGCATAAGCAATCTTCATGAAATACATATCCCAAGATGGTCTTTCAGGCATGAGAGCATTATAGACGCAGTGAGCAAATTGAGAATTGTTGATAATTCCCTTTAATAGATAGGACTACTATTTTGAACTCTCACCTCAACACCTGTTTCGCTATAATTAATCTCTGTATCTCACTTGCGCCTTCACCGATTTCCGTGAGTTTCGCATCACGCCAAAGTTTTTCTATTAAATAATCGAATGTCATTCCTCGGCCACCGTGAATCTGCAGCATTCTGTTCGTTACCTCTCGTGCTGTTTCCGAAGCAAACAATTTCGCATAAGAAGCCTCTTTCACAATCGGCTGATTGTGGTCATACAGCCATGCCGCCTTTTGTACCAACAACCGTGCCGCTTCCACCCACATCGCGCTATCTGCAATCATGTTTTGAACTGATTGCATCTGCGCAAGTGGTCGCCCAAACTGAACCCTTTGCTTGCTGTATTCAATTCCCAGCTCAAGTGCTTTCTCCGCAATTCCAAGTGCCATCGCTCCAATCCCTACTCGACCGCGATACAATAACCCAATAACATCCTCAAAGGAACCTGGTGTGTGCCATCCAATGGCATTGTTCATCTTAAATCTTAAAGTATAAGATGCCCGCACACCGATGGTCGGAATCCGCCCCAAGTCCTCGAATCCCGGCTGGTCCTTTTCCATCAAAAACGCACTCAAGTTGTCTTCGTCAAGCCTTGCAATGATAATAAACAGTTTTGCAAACCCACCATTTGTGATAAACATCTTCTCGCCATTCAAATGGAAATAACCCGGCTTGTCGGGTATGGGAGTTGCTGTGGTTTGCACACGCCGTGCGTCTGAACCTGCTTCCGGCTCGGTAAGACCCCAAGAAAGCGGAATATCACCCGAAAGGATCCCCGGAAGATATTTCGCACGCTGTTCATCATTGCAGTAACGTTCAAAATGTGCGGTACACAGCGCATTTATCGCCGCCACATTCATGCAAAGCGCGGGATCAGCCTTCGCAATCCGCCTGCACATGTCTGCATACGCAGAACAACTCAAGCCAAGACCGCCAAACTCCTTGGGAAGCATCATATGAGTGATTCCTAATGCCGCACACCGCTTCCAAATATCCTCAGGAAACGTGTCCTCCTCCCAGGCGCGAGAACAAGGCTCTACATCTTCATCGAGGAATTTCTGAACACGGTTAAGGAAGTTTTGTTCCTCTTGGGTGAATTCTATTTGCATAATGAAAAACTCCTTTTCTTCAAGGGATGAACGGGTTAATCTTACTCAAAAACAACACCTTAACGAGAAGAAGTGATGGAAAAACTGTCATATGTCGGAGCGTTTGTTGACTCACCACAAGACAACGACGCCACCTTTCCAGGACCTGAAGAGAGAGACTCCTTAAAAGAGTTGATTACATTTTCAGAAAGGTGCTGAGCAATAACGTGTACCGTTCCGTCATATGCGTTCCATACTTCACCTTTGATTCCAAACCGTATGGCTTGCCTTAACACATATGAGCGAAACCCAACACCTTGAACACTTCCATTTACAATAATCTCTTTTGTTATGTGCACATCTTATTTAAACATTTTCTCAGTGTGTAATACCTCATTTTTGACTTCTTCAATCAAAGTTTTTACGCCTTCATCAGAAAGCTCCAAATCAAAACATAATGCGGGATCTAAATGCACCTCCATATCTTTATCATGATTAGGGTAGCCCGCAAGGCAAGCAATTTTATTTGCCATGATAATGGTGGCAGTCATCTCTTCTAATTTCTCATTAAAAATTGTTTCGTTTACAGATTTAATCGCTTGTTTAGCATCTTCAGTAAATTGCCATTTTTCCACCATCACAGAACCAATATCTGTGGAATCAAAACCTAAAATTCGTCTCTCACATTCGTGCAAAGGCCGGTTCTGTTCATACGCCATTGCAATCGCGCGATCAAAAAATTCTGAACAATATTTCGCAAGTACCAACATTCCAATATCATGAATTAACCCGTAAGTATAAGCAACTTCAGGATCAACCCTCAAACGAGTTTTACCGATGAGTTGAGCCGCACTTGCAGATGCAAGACTATGCTTCCAAAATGCAGAAAGATTAAAATTCCTTGATGCAGTTTTTTGGTGTGCGGTTTGTTCGAACGCCAAATTTATTGCCATCTTTCGAAACGCTCTGAAACCTAAAACCTGTAACGCCGCATTAACTGTTTTTACTTTTTGACTTAAACCATAGAAACTACTGTTTGCCGTTCTTAAAATTCTTGCTGTCAACCCGGCATCTTTCAATACTATCTCCTCGAGTTCGGAAAAAGAAAAATTAGGATCATGCATTTTTTGAATGATCTTCAAAAGCACGTCCGAAATAATCGGCAGGTCTCCTTCCCTCACAGCGCGTATCGAAAGACTCGATAGTTCCATTTGCCCACTTTAGATTGTTGGCAAAAAAGTAAGGAACTTTAGTGTGTTATTCCTGTAAGTTCAGATTTTTCTTCAGAACCCTGCTCTTCCAACTCTTTTACAGCCCTCAGTGCAACCAAAGCAACTTCTAATTGGTCGTTCCTTGGCTCTCTCGTCGTTAGGTACTGAGTCCACATTCCAGGAGCATACAGAGCCATCGCGAAGGTCTTCCGTTTCATCTTTCCTGCAAGCCTGATGGTTTCAAATGCCAGCCCCGCAATCACCGGCAGTGCGGCAATTTTTAACCCCGTCCTCAGCAAAAGATTCATAAAAACACTGTCATCAATAAGAGTTCTTGGTATCGCAGTAAAAACCACTATCGTTATTGCTAAAACAATAATTGCAAATGTAGTTCCACAACGTGGGTGCAAACGTGTTTGTCGTTTCGCATTCTCTACCGTCAATTCTTCTCCTGCTTCCAATGCGTTTATAGATTTATGCTCTGCACCATGATAACGATAAACGTTTTTTATCTCTTCCCATAATCCAACAAGCCCCACATATCCTAAAAACAAACTCGCTTTAATTATGCCTTCGATAACATTTAATGTTGTTTCATTTTCCACACCTAAAAACGTAAACAACTGCGCCGCCCACACCGGACTTACAATAAACAACAGCACACCTATCCCAAGACCTAACACCGCAGCGCCAATCATTGCGGCTTTTAAAAGTGCATCGCTTTGCGGAACAGTTCCGATGAGTTCCGAACCCTCTTCCGACATCCCGATTGTTTCTGGTGTGTGGGCGGGTTTGTCATCTGCTGCGATTTCCGATGGTTCGTTGTTCGTGCCAGGATTCTCGTTGTCTTCTTTTTTAAAATATGCAGGATCGGATTGAACATGCGCAGAAAAATTCAACGCCTTCACACCCAGCGTCATCATGTCCAGCAACGCGAACGTTCCGCGTAAAAACGGCAACTGCAGCCACTTTTGCCTTCCAACCCATGTTTTGGAAACAGGCTCGGTTTTAAGAACGATTTTTCCGTTAGGTGCCCGGCACGCGATCGAATAAAACCTCTTCGACCGCATCATAACACCCTCAATAAGTGCTAACCCTCCGTAAAGAGGTTTCTGGTTTTCTGACATGAACACATAGTATAGCCTGCAATCCCTGCCCCTCTACAAGCCATAAACCCTCCACCCAGTACTTCGTTTCATGTAGAGAAATAAAAACTGCTATGATAATACAAAAAACCTAAAGCCTATAGATGCCATTGTAACCCTTCTCTATTTTCCTCCTTTAATTTAAATTTCTCTTTCTTCTTCATTTTTTTAGCCCATAGCTTAAACTCTCAACATTGCACTAAGTTCCATGCTGAGGGATAGACCAACCCGTGTTGAGGGTGAAATCTCAATGTATATTTTCGTCATTATTCTTTTGCCTTTAGCAGAAAATTGAATAACACGACAAATTAGAAATCTGTTTGTTTCTCCCGGCAGCGGATTAGATTCTGTTTTGCCAATTATAAACCAAGAGTAACTTTCTTCTCTCTTTTTACTCAACAACAACGCCTTTTTATCCTCATCCGTAAACTTCAGTATTTCATCAAAAGATTCAGGTAAGCGGTGGTTTCTTGTATAAAATTCCCTTATTGCTGCACCCACTACAGAAAGTCGATATGCGCGTGCTAGGTATATTTTTTTTTCTAATAGTGGGTCTTCAACGGTTAGCTCCATAATTGCAAAAAACGAAATCAATCCTAAAGCAAAGGTTGTAATTGCAATGACTAATAGTCTCTTAAGCGGATAACTTTTCATCAGAATGCTATCAATAGAGATCTTGTAAAAGATGCCTTCTTTGAATTGTATTTCTTTGGTGGCTTCCAATTTGGATATTTCCGACCGTCAACCTTTCCCTCTATGAGATATTGCAACTTAGCAGAACTCCATGTTGTGCCCACGTATGCTTCTACTGTGTCAGCGTACTTACCCCAAAATTCCCACTCTGGTTCTTTAACAAGACTGGTACATGCTTCCAAGATTATGAGTTCTAGCTTCTTCCCATTTCTTGCATCTAATATCCTATTGAGGTGTTCTTTTTGTACTCGTCTGCCACTTTGTCTCCCAGACCTTTTCTTATAATAATAATACGTTCAACCCTCTTATCATACAGTCCGTTTTGATCAAATCTTGTAATTGGATGATTCCCACAATACACATACCAATTACTCCCATCCCCCACCGGATCCCTCGACAAAAACCTCCCCGTACTCGCATCATAATAACGATGCCCCAATAACATCAACCCCGAATCATCATCACTCTGATACCCAAACGCCCCCCCGTACGCAAACTGCCCGCTCCACGTGCCGGAATAATCAATCAGATTCCCAAACACATCATATGCATACTCCGCAGAACAACCCTGTTTCATTTTCTCTTTTTGCATATATTTTGCCTCCAGATTAAACCCTCAACATTGCACTACGTTACATGTTGAGAGATGAAACAATTTTCAGTCATTCTTGTTTTTGGGATATCGAATAATAGTTTCTCCTTCATCAGTAAATTGCACCTCCTCTATAATATCATGCAGGTTATATTCCATTATTTTTTTGTGTATCTCATTAAGAAGTATTGTCACCTCGGAGCGTTCAAAACCTATGCGAATCGCAAACTCTTCGTCCTCAAAATGTATACCGTTGCATATTTCGTTTAAAGCTTGATTGATCATAAGTATCTCATCTTTTGTAAACTCTAATGCAATGGTTTCGCCTGGTTTAAGGTACAGAAATTTCATTATATCTTAATTCCCCCTGATTGGTTATTTTAAATCATCGAAATTCTTAAAAATCCTATGGCCTTCTACAATTTTTCGAACAGCATCAAGCAATGATGATACTTCCTCGTGATAAAACCCCAGTCTTGTCTGAAACTCATAGTAATCAAAATGATTTCCATAACATATTTCATTAAGAGCACTAATTATCATTAGAATTTCTTCTTTTGTGAATTCTAAAGTATTCCTTCTTTTAGAAATACCGTTAAATCTCTCTGTACCTTCACCATGTTCATCTTTATCATTTATCGGAAGAGCACACGTCTGAACTCCAGTC
>CAZSPF010000006.1:0-9474 GCA_964608695.1 uncultured Fimbriimonadales bacterium
TGGAGGAAGCGGAGCACCGATGATTTTTTCTGTTTGTCCTGCTAAAACAAATAAATCCGAATCCTCTGCTCTGTAATATAACGCTGCACTGTCCAGATGAAGGAGGTCGATACTGAGCGTTAAAAAGCTTTTCAGTCGCTCTTTATCGAACTCTCCTGAGGCAACAACGCTCAGAACCTGTGAAAACCCCTCTTTTGCTTTTGGGACAGAGAAAGACATTAAGTTCATTTTCGGCTTATTTGAACGTGAAGTTAAGGGAAAGAAGGAATCCCTAACACGGGCTTGAAACGTCTTTGATATGCGTGTTTAGGGTGACGTTCAAAGTGCGAATGTTGGATGTTTTGAGGTAAACCCGATGATGTACGAGACGACTCAAGGAGGATTTGTCTAAATGAAGAAATTTGTGAGGTTGAGCGGGGTTTGCACCGCACTTTTTGCTGTCTGTTCGGTTGGTGTTACGCAAGAGGTGATTAAACCTCTTGGGCTACTGATTCGGGCAGGCTTTTTTGTACCTAGTACAGGTGAAGCATCAGTAGATTCCAAAGGATGGATAACAGGTGGTGCAGAAATGTCTTTAGCCGGATTAGGGCTAAAGGTGCCGGGTTTTGGCGTAAACACGGAATTAACTTTTTCGATAGACACCTACAACAATGCCGGTTTTAGCAGTATTCCTATCTTGCTGAACGTGGTGACTAAATCAGGAGATTTTCACATCACCGGAGGCGCAGGCGTTTCTTTTGCAAAGCGTGCCGGCTTCACCTCTGCCACCCGATTTTCGTACCAGATCGGTGCGGGATATACGATGGGCGCTGCGACTCCTATAGTTTTCGAGGTGAGGTGGAGGTCTGTTGAAGGTGTGGGCAGCACACTTGACGGCTTCTGTTTCACAGTAGGCGTGAAACTATAGAGTTTCATTGAAACAGGCACGAAGGAGCAAGGCTATGCCTTACTCCTTCGTGCCTGTATGATGTGATAGGTTCTTTTGGGTTTCAGTGAACTTGAGAAGGTGTATTTCGTATAAGTACAAGGAGCCTTACGCAGGTGGAAAATCAATCAGGAGCTATCCGTTTGTCGAAGTTCGCATCAGGAAATTCAGCATTAGACGCATCACTTGTCAGTCGCTGTAAGCACCGAGATGCGGAGGCATTTGCGCTATTGGTGGATAGGTACCAGGCAAGGGTTTTTGGATACGTTCGGAGGATGCTGAGAACCAATGAGGATGCGGAGGATGTTTCTCAGGAGGTTTTCGTTAAGGTATTTCAGAACATAGACAGGTTTGATTCGCGCGCCTCGTTTTCTACATGGCTTTTTAAGATAGCGTCAAACTTGTGTATAGATAAGATTAGGAAGCAGGAAAAAGAAAACAGGATTGAAATTGAAAGTTTAGATCTTGATGATACAATTTCTTTTGAGGATGAGTCGTGGAATCCCGAAGCGCATCTGAATGCTAAAGAGTTGGCGATTGCGATTGAACAATCCATAATGCAACTTTCAAACAAACTAAAGCCGGTTTTATTATTGCATGATCAGCAGAACTTGGGATATGAAGAGATAGCAGAGATTTTAAGTATTCCTATTGGGACAGTGAAATCGAGATTGTTTCTTGCAAGGGAAGAATTGAAAAAAACAGTTAAGATTTTTTACAGAAGTGAGGATGTTTTATGAATCAAGAAAAAGTGGATTTATTGAAGAAATTAGAAAACAATGAAAAATTGGACCCGATGGATTGGGCAGTTTTGGATGCGCTAATGGAAGAGCAAAAAAAATCTTCTGTTGAATTACTGTCGTATTTGCAAGATGAAGAGCCTAGCCTTACGTGGCGTTCGGAATTAAACGAGAAATTGCATGCAATCATTCAATCTCGTCCGAAGAAAAGCCGTTCATGGAGACTTACATTTTGGTCTTCTACTGCAGCTACTGTGATTGCGGCAATATTGTTTTTACTTGTTTTACCTTTTACGCAAAACAGAAACCTGCATGAAGAAAGCGACACAAGGGTTCTTTTAAAATGGCATGAAGAGGCAATAGCATCGTCATTTCTGCCAACAGATGCGCTTCAATTAAAGGAAAAACATAGATCAGAACACATTCAAGAAAAGAACGACATTGATGATTTAATTTTCGGAGAATCGTTGATTGACTTATGAGATTTTTTTTAATCATTAGCTTGTTTATAGCCAGTTTGCCGTGTTGGGCTCAGCGTCCTTCAGGGAGACAGGATCCCCCCCCTGCAATACGTGCACTTGACAGAATGCTTCAAGAGCAGCGGTTAAAGTTTTCGGGTGTGCGCACTGTTGAGCAGATAATTGATGGAGAACGAAAGAGGTTAGTGGAGTACGTTTTACGTGAAGGTTCGAATATTCGCATCACATATCCTGAAGATTCACCTTTGAAAGGCTTTGTAATTATCGAAAGGCGAGGTCAACGTCTGGAGTACAATCCTCACCAAAACGTGATCTTTCGCAAGCGTTCGGAAAGGGCGAAAGTTGTTGAGAGAATCAATCAGATCAAGCGTGCAGCACACGAAGGCAGGTTACGATTAACTTTGTTCGAGTCGGGGCAGGTTTCATCTCGAAGGACTGTTGGTGTGCAGATAGCAGATTTACAAGGGAATTTAGCGCAACGTTATTGGATGGATGCAGATTCAGGGTTGATTTTAAAGGCTGTGCAATATGGTCGTGGTGGAGCAGAGATTGCGAGTTTTGAATATACGAGAATTAGTTTTGACCCAATTATAAAGCAAGGGGATTTTGAATTAAATGTAGCCGGGGCAAAGATAATTGATGTTCGCGAGGATGGTGCAGTAGGACTTGCTCCAACATGGCTTCCTGATGGATTTCAAGAGGTTGAACGCAATGTACGCCAATTACAAGGTAGAGAGGTTACAGTGGTGCACTATAGCAATGGTGTGCAACACCTCACTGCTTTTATAGCGGTTGGAGGGAGGCCTATGCCTCCGCCTCCTCCCGATAACCGAAGGCGCCTGAATACAGTAGGCAGAAGGATAGGCGAAAGTTGGGTGGTTCTTGTGAGTGAACTCGACACGCCTACACTTGAAAGGGTTCTAAACTCATATAGGAGCAGGTAAGCCGAAAAGTAACAGGGCTTTCATGCGTAATAATGATAGAGTAGTATGCCTAAGAAGGGGCCAAGCCCGGTAAACAAAATTCGTAAAGAAAAGCCCGCTTGGGTTAAATGGACGAAACGTATCCTCTGGGGCCTAAGCGGTCTGTTTCTGGTTCTTTTTATATCCGGCTCTGTTTATCTATTTTTAACCTTAAGGGCATTGGAGGGGCGTGTTATCCGTATGCCGCAGTTGATTGCGGAAATTCATAGAGACCCGACTGTAGTTTTGGCTGATGACGGAACCGTGTTATATGCAATGAGCACCGAGCGTCGTGAGCCAGTGGCTTGGTTGGAAATTCCTCAAGTTGTTAAAGACGCTACCATTGCGGCAGAGGATAAACGGTTTTGGGAGCACCGTGGTGTAGATTTCATGGCGATTACTCGTGCTTTGTGGGTGAACTTTCGTGCGGGGGGGGTAAGACAGGGTGGAAGTACGATTACTCAACAGATAGCAAAGCGATTGTTAACAGGCGGCGAGCGGACATTGCACAGAAAAATTGAAGATGCTTGTTTGGCTATTTTAATTGAAAAAAATTATACAAAGGAGCAGATATTAACATTATATTTGAATCAAGTTTTTTATGGTTCAGGTGCTTATGGGATTAAGGCTGCGGCTCATACATATTTCGGTAAAGATTTAGAGAAATTAACATTATCTGAAGCAGCGACTTTGTCAAGAATTCCGCGCAGACCTTCTGATGAAAATCCGTTTGTAAATCCTAATGCGGCGAAGCGTAATCGCGACATTGTTTTAGACATCATGCTTGAAGAGAACCTCATCAATCGAGAGGAATATGAAAAAGCGAAGAAAGAGGATTTGAAATTAGCGAAAGCGCCGGCTTCGCAAATGGGGATATATAAAGCGCCGTATTTCGTTACACATGTATTGGATGAGATGCGAAAAGAGTTTCCAAATGATGATTTTTCCATGGGGGGTTATCGCATTGAAACAACTCTTAACATCAAAGCACAAGAGGCTGCTGAAAAATCAGTCGCAGATACGATTACTCGTGAAAAGAAAAGGAAAGTAAACGAAGCGGCGATAGTGGTGATGGATATATCTGGCCAGATATTAGCGATGGTGGGGGGGAGCGATTTTAAGAGGTCTCAATATAACGTAATCACACAAGGTAGGAGACAGCCGGGTTCTGCGTTTAAGCCATTTGTATACGCCGCCGCAATGGAGATGGGATTAATAAAGCCTACTTCATTAATTTCAAATGAGCCTTTTGTATGGCGTGATCCTTCTACAGGTAAGGTATGGAGACCTAAGGGGGGGGGAAGCGGAGGATTCGTTTCTGTACAAAGTGCTCTTACGCGTTCCATAAATGTTCCCGCTGTTCATGTGTGCAATATGGTTACACCTTCCGTAGCGGCGAAAATGACAAAAGATGTTTTTGGTATACGAACCCCCATTGATCCGGTTTTGCCATTAGTATTGGGTTCGAGTGCGGTGAAACCATTAGAGATGTTGGAAGGTTATAGTGTGTTCGCTACGGGGGGGCATAGGGTAGTACCGTATTCGATCAAGCGAGTGATTGGGCCGGACGGCCGTGTGTTGCGAGATTACAGTCCGAGGGTAGTTTACAATGTGTTAAGTTCTCACACCGCTGGGCCGATGCGGGATATACTGAGAAGAGTTGTTTCCGGCGGTACTGGCAGAAACGCCGCAGGCGTTGTGAACGCTGGCGGGAAAACAGGTACAACACAGTTGCACCTTGATGCGTGGTTTTGCGGTTTTACGGATGAACTGGTTGCTGTGGCATGGGTGGCGAACGCTACATACGATCCATCACGAACCCCCCCCTGGAAGTATTCGCCTATGGCTGGTGTGTTTGGTGGAGAAGTTGCGGCAAGAATGTGGGCAGACGCCCTAAAGCCGATTCAAAAACTTATTAACGAAAAGCCAAATGGAATCACTCCGAAGTTTTACGGGGGTGAAGAATTATCCGAAGAAGTTTCAGTTTTGTTCTGCATGGAATCAGGTGATAGAGCGATTCCCGGAAAATGTCCAAAGACAGAAACAAAAACCATGCAAGCAAAACAGGCAAAAGAGATACCGACATGCGGGTTACATGGCAGTTTTGCTGACCCCCCCCCAAGTATAGATGATTTGCCTGTTGAAGGAGAAGAAAACCCCGCGATTCCACCGGAACAACCTCCGTCTGTAGCATCTACAAGCATGGTGAGCGTTGAGATATGTCCAGAGTCTGGATTAGTTGCGGGAATTTATTGCCCTGTGAAACGAGTGACGAAGTTTCCTTCCGGCAAAGAACCCTCTAGACCATGCAACTTACATGTGCCATAAAATAAAAGCCAATGCGACAGATAAATGAACGAATAAGGTTTGACGTTTCGCATATAATTCTCCCGGGGATTGTTGTTTTTGGATTGTGTGCTCTTGTTTTAAGATTGTGGTACTTGCAAGTTGTACGCGGTGAAGAGCTGAGCAGGCTTGCGGTGAAAAGTCGAACGATTAGCGTTCCCATTCCTGCATCTCGCGGACTAATTGCTGATAGGCGCAATGTTTTATTAGCAAACGTGAAGGTTTCGCTTGCTGTGATGATTACTCCTGCGGAGATCCATGACAATAAAGAGGCAATTTCTCGTTTGGCTCAATTATTGGGAAAGGGTGAACCTGATTTAGAGAAAGAGATTCAAGACAACATGTATAGAAAGTATCTTCCTTTTGTTGCGAAGACAGGCATTACGCAACAACAAGCGACGCACATTGAAGAGCAGAGAGCATTTTTACCGGGGGTTATGGTGAGGGCTTTGTCTGTCCGTGAATACTTACGCGGCGAATCTTGTGCTCATGCGTTGGGTTACGTGGGGGGGCTAAGCGAAGACGACATGAAACGCATTTCACAAATTAGAGATTTTCTGCCTAACTTCACGGGAAAAGTGGGTGTGGAACGATTTTACGATGATATATTGTTAGGGCATCCGGGGATTGAATCTGTTGAGGTGGACAGTAGAGGCAACGAATTACGCAAACCGATTACCACAAAACCGAAACAGGGAGATAAACTTGTTTTAACAATAGATATTCGGTTGCAAGAATATGCAACAAAACTTTTAAATGGTCGGCGCGGTTCCGTTGTAGCAATAGACCCTACAACGGGCGAGATACTTTGTTTGGTTAGCAGTCCGAGTTACGACCCGAGCCTTTTTGTGAAGGGTATTAGCAGGCGTGAGTGGGACAAACTTGCGAATGACAAAAATTTACCCATGCATAATCGCGCAGTGGGCAGTGCATATGCACCGGGTTCTGCTTTTAAAATCATCACATTGATTGCAGGTATTCGCACGGGATTAATCACTCCAAACACAACGTATGTTTGCGAAGGCAGCATAGAAGTGGGGAACAGAAAGTTTCGTTGTTTGGGAGTTCATGGCCGAGTAAATTATGAAACAGCTATTGAGAAATCATGCAACATTTATTTTGCGGAAATAGCAACTCGCATTCCTCGAGAGATGATTATAGAAGTGGCAAAGGACATGGGGGTGGGGGAGAAAACAGGTGTGGACTTACTTGGAGAGCGTGCGGGTATTTTGCCTGATGATACTTTTTTAAAGGAAAGGGATTTGAAGTGGTATTTGGGAGATAATGTGAATCTTGCCATCGGACAAGGATACGTTTCTTTAACTCCCATTCAGATGGCACAATATGCGGCGATTATTGCGAACAAAGGTGAAGGTTATCAGCCTCACCTTTTGCGTGCTGTTATCCCCACGTTGCCAAATGAAAGGGCCAAATTTACGGAACTTCAACAAACACGGTTTGTAAAATTAGATGAGCAGTGGTGGCAAAGAATTTCGCGTGCGATGCAAAGAGTTGTGGAGACTGGAACCGGCACTGCTGCAAGAGTGGATGGAATATCGATTGCGGGTAAGACAGGTTCAGCAGAAGTGCAACGGACAGATAAGACGAACGCTTGGTTTATTGGTTATGCACCTGTGAGGGCTCCTCGCGTAGCGATAGCGGTGATACTGGAAGCTGCAGGGGGGGGCGGAGAAGCAGCGGCACCGGTTGCAGGGAGAATAATAGAGAAGTATTTGAAAGAATACTCTAATTAAGTTCAAGTTTATTGAATTTTGTTAGTAATTCCGCAAGTTTTTCAGTATTGTTTGTTTCTTTATAAAGCCTTGTGAGAGTATTTTTCACATCTGTTATTTGTCGTTTTAAAGTATTCATTTTTTCTTCAGTTTCTGACGGGATGATTTGTTTTGCAAGTGACAAGTTGTTGTTTGTCATACGTTTGAGTTCCGGTATAGTGATAGAAAAATAGGAGTAAAGAATTTCGAATGCACCTTCGAGATAAGAAATCTGTTTGTTTATGTCTCCACCTTGCAGTGCGATTTTTGCCAAAAAGAGCCTTGGTTTGATTGTATAAGTTTTTATAAATTGAGGGAGCGGGTCATATATATAATAATCACTTTTCTCTGCTTCGATGAGTTCTTGTGCGAGTGAGATAATTTGTTCATCACTGTTATGTAGTTCGTTAAGCAGGAATTCGAAAAGTTTGGATTTGTAATATGGGCTGTGAGGGGCGAGATCGATTGCGTTTTGAAGTTCTTTTAAAGCGTAATCTTTATATCCAGATAAATCATAGGCTTCGGCTAACAAAGAGTGTAATGAAGCTGTGGGTTTTAATTCGATTGCCTTTTTCAGGTGAGATAGGGCGAGGTCGGATGAGTTTCGTGCTTCATCGTACATAGCATTTTCTCTGAAAAATCTTGCTTGTGAAAGATAGATTTGAGCAGACATAATGTCGGGGCGAGGCGACACGCGAAATGCGGTTTTTGCATAACGGAAATTTTCCATTGCTTTTTCAGGTTGTGCATTTGTTGCGTAGTGCAAGCCGTTTGCAACGAGAGAATCAGATATTGCACTTGAAAAGGTTACGAATAAGCATCCACCGCCAAGAAGGACAGAAAAAATAACTCTTAAAGATAGAAACAGTCGTTCTGTTCTTGCTCCATCTGAAGATAGGCTGAGTGCTAATCCGAATAAGACAAAAAAGATTATTGAAAATCCAAAAAAGCTAAAACTGGATTCGATAAAAGCATTAGCCCCCCCTGAAAACAAGGATCCGACGACTCCCATACGAAGAATGTTCATTTCATCCGTTGTACCGGTGTGTTTTTGAGTGGAATAATAGATACACATTACACCCATTGCCAAAAATGCAAAAAGACAGATAAAGCCTGCTTCTGCTGAGATTTGCAGGTAAGAGTTGTGGGCGAGTTTACTGCTTTCAATGGCAAAATACCTTTGGGAAATATTGGGATATGAGCCTATGCCAAATCCAAGAATTGGAGAGCGCATGGAAAGACGAAACGTTTCTTCCCAGAGTTTTTTGCGGAATCCTACGGACTGCTCAATTTCCTCGCCTGATGCGGTTAATCTTGTTGCCCCCCCTTGAACATCGTCTGAAACGGGCCGGTATGCTGCAAATACGATTAACACCGCGAACAACAAGATTAGCACGCCTAATGAAATAGAGTTATGAATAAATCTTTTTCCATGATTTGAAAGGAAAAGCAAGGTGAAAAATATTAACAATCCCACAGACAACGACAGTAGCCCCCCCTTAGATGCTGTAAGCCACAATGCACAAAGTGTTAAACCTAAGCCTACAACAAGTAAAATAGTGATAACACGGATGTATTTTGTTTTGTTATTAGAATCGGAGATGCTCACCAATCCGAAAGCAAAGAGTACGGGCACACTTAAACTTAAGATCGAAGCGAATGCGTTAGGGTTGTGCCACCCGCCAAACACTCGCCAGTTTGGTGCATGAGTTGAGTATGTGATGTATTCAATTAATGCGGAAATTGAGATGACAACAATTCCGGAAAACAGCGACAAAAGAATTGATTTCACGCCTCGTGTTCTTCCGGAGAGAGCAACAACAGTGAGCATAGCCATTAATGCAATTGTCCATTTTGCAATCTCTAAAAAATAATCGTGCGGAAATTGTGTGACAGAGAAGCTGAAAAATAGTAGAAACCAAAAAAGTGCAATAAAGCTTAGAACTTTTGGTGAAGGCAAGAGGATGACGGATTGTTTTAGAATGGCTATTATCCAAGCTGATATGATTATTATTCCGAGAATTGCGTGACTCCAAAAAACTGCATGTCTTGTAACAAAGATTTCGTTGAACCAATCATCAGAGGAAATTGCATTAACATCTAATAATAATCTCCCTCCCCACCATGGTGCAAGAAAAACAGCAATGATGATCAACCCAAATGCGATTCTCAGCATCATGTCTGTTGTCTTCTCCTTTTCCAATCGTCCAATTTGTTTTTAGTCAGCAAAGTGGTTTGCCTTAGCCAGAG
>CAZSPF010000006.1:9484-25569 GCA_964608695.1 uncultured Fimbriimonadales bacterium
CCTATTACTCATGAAAGCAAACTAGATGTTATAAAAAAATTTGGCAAAAATGAATGCAAACGGTCGGAACAGAAAAAATATTTTTCGTAAGTCGTGTTTTTTATAGTAAAGCATCATACTTTTGTGAAACTGTTTGATCATCTCGTTAGCGACTTTGTCGCTACTTCTGCCTATGGCGTGTGTGATGACCGCATCAGGAAGATACACGACACGATATCCTGCTTCGTGTGCTCTTTTACAAAGGTCTACATCTTCAAGATACATAAAAAACTGTTCGTCGAATCCACCGATTTTTTCGTATAGTTCTCGTTTTAGACACAATGCAGCACCGCTTAGCCAATCCACATCGCGAGATTCATCGTGCGCCCAATCTTGCATAAGGTAGTCTCTCGCATATTTGTTTTTGGGAAACATTTTTCCTAACGGTGTATTACGGAAAAGTGCTGCGAGGGGGGTGGGGAATTTTCTGCAACTATATTGCAAACTTCCATCGGGGTTAAGCAGTTTTGGTCCGGCAATTCCTATATCTTTGTTTTGCATAAAAAATGAAATCAACTTTTGCAAAGCCCCCCCGTGAACGATTGTATCCGAATTCAAAGCCATTAGAATTTCACCTTTGGACTCTTTAAATCCAATGTTGTGTCCTTTAGCAAATCCCACGTTTTGCTTTAACTTAATGAGTTTTACCCAAGTGAATTCATTTTCTATCATCTCCGCGCTTGAATCTTCGCTTGCGTTTTCAATGACTATTGTTTCGATTTTTCCTTCATGATAACAATCGTAAATGGATTGCAAGCATTTGCGTGTGTCTTCTTTTGTATTCCAACTACAGATCGTTATGCTCAGCTCGAAATCCACGAGAAAAACTCCTTGTGCGTAAAAATGCGAAAATGTAAACAGCAAAAGAGGTAAGCGGTATTAGAATAAATTTCCAATCTTTCAGATACCATTTTTTATAGAACCTCATAAAACTGTAATGTGACTCCCAAATCATCTGTTTTCTTTTTTGTTTTGTGCTTTCTCCTCCTATGTGATAGAGTTTAACATCAGGGGAATAGACGACTCGAAAGCCTTTTTTTTTGAATCTCATCAGCAAGTCTACTTCATTGAAGAAAATTGGAAATTGTTCATCGAAAATCCCTGTTTTCGAAAGAGCAGATCGTCGGTAAAGTAAAAATGTTCCCATAGGTTGCTGTGCATCTTGTTGTTTATCATAATCGAACCATTTCATACGATAAGCACCGAAAACTTTGCTGTTTGGGAACAATCTTGATAAGCCAATCCAATCAAACAATACGGATGAAAATTTTGGGAATCCTCTCATGCTGTATTGTGTTGTGCCGTCTTTATTAAGGAGCCTCCCAGACAATGCAGCAATGTCATCGTTGATTTGCATGATTTGGACTGCTGTTGATAAGGAGTGATCAAAAAATTCCGTGTCCGGATTTAATGTTAAAATGAACTCTCCTTTTGATTGGACGATTCCGATGTTATTTCCTTTTGCATACCCAACGTTTTTTTCTAATCTTATTAATTTCACGTTTGGAAAAAGCTGTTGCACCATTTCGGAAGAACCATCGGTGCTGGCGTTATCTATTACAATGATTTCGTGTTCAAAATCAGGAGCGTGTGAAAGAATACTACTCAAACAAGCATGCAGAGCATCTTTCGTCATCCAGTTCACAATGACGATGCTAAGGGGGATTTCTGCTTTTGCAGGAACCTTAAGTGGGCTTGTGCTGTGCTCGCTCATGCTTGAATGTTAGGTTATACGCTTATTCACAGGATATTTTCATGAGATTTTCGGATGTTTCCAATTAAGATTGTCTATGCATCTCATTTTTCCGATAAGATATATTACATACAACCAAAAAACATGTCTCGTGTAGGAGTAGTAGGGGCGGGGATATCCGGTTTAGCCTGTGCTAGAGAATTACTCAAGGATGGAATCTCTTGTGTAGTATTCGAGGAACTCGAGCATGTAGGCGGGCGTGCAGAAACGGTTACTTTGCATGAATGTACTTTTGATACCGGCTTACAGTTTTACACTCCTCGAGGGATGAGCATCGAAAAAACATTGCTTGAAGAACTGCCTAATGAAGATTTATATTCCATTCAAAAACCTATTTGCCTTCTGGATGGGTACCGTGTACTTCCTGGTAACCCTGAACGGAATAAGCAACCACGATATTGTTATTTGAAAGGTGCACAAGAATTCCCGAAACTTCTTTCAGAAAATCTTGAAATTAGAACTTCTACAAAGGTGGAAAGTATTTCAAAAACAAAAAATAGTTTTCGAATAAATGAAGAAGATTTTGATGTTATTGTTCTAACCCCCCCTGCTCCTGAGTGCAACAAGATTCTCACAACATTTGGACATGAAAGAAATTTATCGAGAATTAAGTATCGTCCATGTATTTCCGTTGTCTTAGGGTATAGCGAGCGATTTGTGGAAGACTGGAAATACTTTGGTTTACTTTCCGTGGAAAGGAACTCACCTGTGTTGTGGCTTGGTGTGGAGACGGCGAAGTGCCCTCATCGCGCACCGGAAGGTCACACTGTATTTGTTGCTCAACTCAGTCCACTATTTAGCCGTCAATACATGCACAAAACCGATGAGGTTATTATCTCTGCTGTTTTGCTATTATTACGAAAAATCTATGGGGCAAAAGCAGATGCTCCTGCTTGGACTTACGTAAGAAGATGGGTGTACTCACAGCCTGAGACGGTTTCTCTGTTCGACAATATTAATTTCGAAGGTAGTCGTGTGTTAATCGCAGGTGACGGCACATTAGCCGGCAGAGCGGAGAATGCTTTTGAAACAGGGATCATGGCTGCCCGAAGGGCTTTGAAGCTGCTGCTGCCTTAAAGCGTAGCGATTAGAGCGTTTATTCGTCCACTTAGCGGTTAAAATAGATATCTATGTTGCTTTGCGTTTTGCCTTTAATTGTTAGTTTAGTTGAACCTGGCCCTGTACTTCCTCCGCGATGTTCGTTTGAGATACATTCTCTTAATCGCCAAGTCCAACAGCACCTTGCGAAAGGAGAGTTTGATAAAGCGCAAATCGCATTAAATAAATGGCCTATTGGTGAGATTCATTTTGAAATAGTTGGTGAAATGATTCCTAATGCTAAGGAAGCAGTTGATGATGCAATTAAGGCTTGGAGTGAAGTTACGGGCGGGAAAGTAAAGTTTGTTATTGGGAAAAACCCTCTGATCAAATTTCAATTCATATCCGGAACAGGAATTGATAGCCCTCTTCCTCAGTGGAAGGATGGTGTTTTACATGCACTTATTTTGAAGACAATAGGCGACGATAAAGTGCCCACAAAAAGGCGGGCGATAGCCGCTGTAATGGCTCGTGCATTTGGCATGAGTATCGGACTTACTCCTGTGAATAAAAGAGGAAGCGTTATGGGACCGGAAGAGCACATTGATGGCATACCGCTTGTATTCAGTACTGGAGAAAGACAAACGATTTTAAAATTGTTTGAAGTACGTGAAAAGTTAGAAAAGTTTGTTAAAGAGAAAACGAGAATTACAGCCTCCATTCCAAAAGCGCGTATTGATCCTATAGTTTCGGATGTAGGAACAGTTAATTCAGGCGACAAGCCTCGCTACCCTTTGCAAGTTTTTAATGAGGGCAGCGGGACATTGTTAATTGAAACTGAAACGACTTGCCGATGTTTAAATCTTATTCCGTCTTTCAGTGTGTCACAAAAATCTGACGTGAGAATCGAGCCGGGATTGGACACGACAGGCTTTATGGGTCCTCTGGATAAAGTAATTTATTTTCACACAAACGACCCGGACAATCTCACCGTAAAAGTACACTTGCGTGCGACTGCTGTTCCTGAGTTTCGCGTTCTTCCAGATAACGCATTTCAAGTGGGGCTATTAGAAGGAAAGCCCACCGAGGTTGATATTATTTTATATGCCACACCCGGAAACCCCATCCGCGTTTTGGATGCGCGCACGAATAGAGACAATGTCAAAGCAGTTGTCAACTCATTTCATGGCGAAGTTTTCGATCCTGTTTTTGATGATGCCCCTAAGCGACGTTTGGGTTATAAGATAACTTTAACTTTCCCTCCTGATTTTAAAGAAGGGATGGAATATGTGCGTGTTTTACTTATTACGGATTCACAAAAAACGCCCCAGTTTCCCGTTATGGTTCAAGTATTAAAAGGAATTGTGGTACATCCCAAATCTGCATTTTTCAGTGCGGTTGATGTGAAGGGGGGCGCATCACGTGTTGTTACCATATCTCACCCCACAGAATCATTTAAGATTTTATCTGCAAAATCAAATAATCCACAGTTTGAGGTGCAAACTGCTCCCATTCAAGGGAAAAACAACACATCTTATGCGGTTACGGTGAAATATCTTGGTGGCACTGAAGGTGAATTGTTAGGCGTTGTTACAATTGAAACAGATTTAGAAGATTATCCTGTGATTACAATCCCCATAAATGGAACAGCGAAATGAAAGTTTTCTCTTGGTTTTTTTGTGTTGGGTTTGGAGGATTGTTATATTACACTGCATCCCCCCCTGAAGAGCCTGATGCGGTGTTGATTTTCACGGGGGAAATTCGCGGATACCTCTCCCCTTGTGGATGTGCAAAGCCTCAAATCGGCGGAGTAAAGCGTATGGCAGGTTTTGTAAAGGCTCAAACAAGAAACCCCAATGCGGTGTATGTGGATTTGGGAAACTGGACAAAAGCAGAGGGTAGACAGGACGAATTAAAAGCCGAAACCTTGGCAGGAGTTTTTGCAGAGTTGAAGCCTGCGTACTTAAATGTTGCGGAGAAGGACATTAAGTTAGGTTCGGCGTATCTGCGAGCATTAAACGAAATTGCGGGGGGGATGTTGGATTCCGCATCTTTTCAATTGGATGATTCCATCAAGCACCTTCCTTTTAAAGACGTCAAACATTTTCGCATTCAAGGAATGCTTTCGGAAAGACAAGCAGAGTTTTTAGGGAATAAAGGTCGCGGAGTTGACGTTGCGCTGCAATTAGCAAAAACAGATGCCAAGCCACTCGTAGTGCTGTTCAATGGACCACGACTTGAAGCAGAGCAACTTGCAAAAGATTATCCGTGGATAAGCCTGATCATTTTTCCGCAACAGGGAGATCCGGATAAAACTATTCGAAAAGTAGGAAAAGTTTCAGTTGTTTCTCTTCCGGACAGAATGCGATACGTGGGCAGAATCGAATGGAAAAACGGAGAGTGGCGAAACCTTTCGTTTTTTGAACTCGGTCCGGAGTATCAAGATGATAAAAGTGCGGTTGTAGCATATCGCACATACCTTCAGCGTGTAAAAGAGGAAAGCTTAATTGCAGATATCGTTCGCACGGAAGGTGATGCGAAATATGTGGGTTCTAACGCATGTGCGTCGTGTCACGGAGACGCGTATATGGTTTGGAAAAAATCCAGACATGCAGAAGCTATGCCTACATTAGAGGAAACTGGAAACGATTTTGATCCCGAATGTGTGGGATGTCATGTAGTGGGATTAACGGATGTTTCGGGCTATCGTGATATGAAAACTACTCCGCATCTCGGTGCAGTGGGATGTGAAAGTTGTCACGGTCCGGCAAGCAATCATTTAAAAGATGTTTATGCCCCTTATGGAAAAGCAGGAGAAGAGAGTTGCATGAAGTGTCATGTACCAGATCATAGCCCGGGATTTGATTTCAAAACTTACTGGGAAAGCATCAAGCACTAACGACGTGCATCAATCATTATCTTCAACCACTTTTCGGAGAGAAAATCAATGGCTACTCCTCTGTTCCCGCTGCTTGAGTGAATGAAATAACCGTTGCCCATATAGATTCCCGTGTGTGTAATGCGCTCACGTTTTGAATCTGTGAAATACAGTCTGTCACCGGGTTCTAATTGGTCTAATCTTGCAATAGGTACTCCTACTGTCGCTTGTTGTTCGGCTGTTCGCGGTAAAACCATTCCGAACATTGCAAACAGTTGCTGGACATATCCGCTGCAGTCCACACCGTTTCTTAAGCTGTTGCCTCCCCACTTATATGGTGTGCCGATGTATTTTTGTGCTTCGCGTAACAAATTCATCGTCCAGTCACCTCCCCTTGAAACCTGATTGTTGTCGAATGTTCTTCCGGTGCCACGAGACGTGTTGGCATTGGGAGGGGCGATGTTCACTTCAAAAGGCAACCTATCAATGTGCTTGGCTTCGATGTAACCGTTTGAACCGTCATGCATGACAACAGTTGCCCAATCTGAAGTTAAATCTCGCATAACAACATATTGTTCTTTTTCTGCTTTGCTAATTATTTTTGAACGCTTGTCAGGCTTAATGAAAATGGGCGCTTCAACGAGCATTTGCCCAAGCTTTCCTATGGTGTTTCGCTGGTGGGTGTTGGGCGGTTGCTCGTTTTGAGCAAAACTTTCGTTTCCGCATAAAACAATAACGACGCCTAATAAAAACGACAAGACGCCGCTGTAACTTAAATTAATCAGCCTCATCGCCTTGAAATATTGTCGGTTATTAAGCATAAAAAGTTCAGGATTGCGGATTTTGTCCTTGGTTTAGACGCTTCTCAATTTCTTCTAACTGCGCTTCCACATCATCTAACGCAGGTGCTGCCTCCGTGGTTTGATCAGAGGCGGGTGCGAGCCCGAGACGGGCTTCTAAGGCTTGTAATTCCTCTTCTGCCGCCGCATCAAGAGCCATGTCTTCCATTTTCATCATCTTGCCTTGAACTGTTGCTTGAGCAAGTTCCTGCCTTGCAGAAGCTTCGCTTCGCGCCGTTCGAATGCGTTCTGCAGCCGCCTCGAATGTTCCAAATTGATACTCTACGGAGAACTGGTCGAGGGCCTTGCTAAGTTCTGTTTCTATCTGAGCTTGCTTATACTGCGCCTTCATGGCGAGGGCATCTGCGGTGCGTTTTCTGGTTTCTTCTTCTTGGCGCCGGATGGCTACCTTTACTGATTCTACAGTTTCGTTTGCTTGAGCCAAGGATTGTTTCAGGCTTTCGAGAGTAGTTTCGTAGGTGGCTTTTTCGCGTAAGAGTTGTCGTGCAAGGTCTCTGTTGTTCATTTTGAGAGCCTGTACGGCCTTTGCTTCGGGGTCACGAGTTTTGCGTTCGTGGTCTTCGACCATTGCTTGCAGGTTGTTTCTTTGAGTGATAGCCTGAATCGCCCGCTCTTTGTTTGCCTGAAGGGTTTCCTGCATCTCCCTTCTGGCTTGATCGAGCATCATGTCAGGGTCTTCCAGCCGATTCATCATTCGGTTGAAGAGTGCTTTAAACCAGTTTATTAAGCGTCGCATTATTTCCTCCGCCAGAGATAAAGGCCATTATACTATGCTTGCAGGCTACTGAATCCTTAGAGGGTGCTTTAGTAGCGGTAAACTCCCATTTGTGAAATTCCGCGCCGCCTGCGTGCAGTTATCGCCTAGGAAGGCTGATGTTCCATCAAACATCCAAAGAATTGCCGAAGTTGCCCTTGGTGCATATCAAGAAGGCGCTGATTTATGTGTCTTCCCTGAAACTGCCGTCAGCGGGTACTTTTTGCAGGGCGGGGTGGGTGATGTGGCGATGTCAGCAAACGAGCTTGCAGAAATGATGAGGCAAGCATTTCCTGCACCACCTGATAAAGAACTTGACTTGATAGTCGGCTTCTATGAAAATGCTGATGGTATCTACTATAACTCTTCTGCTCATATTCATTTTGCTTCTAATCGAGCGACAGTCCTACATGTTCACAGAAAGTTCTTTTTGGCGACATATGGTGTGTTTGATGAAGAAAGATTTGTTGCGAGAGGAACGGAAATTTGCGCTTATGAAACACGATTTGGCAAGTTTTCTATGCTGATTTGTGAAGATGTTTGGCATAGTATAACCCCTACTGTTTCTGTATTAAAGGGTGCGGAGTGTGTTGTTGCACTTGTTGCATCGCCTGTTAGAGGTTTCAGTGGTGAAACGTTTGGGAATCTTGATAGGTATGAGCGTATGTTACGTGCAATTGCTGAAGAGCATGGTGTTTGGGTGTTAAGCAGTATGCTCGTAGGATTCGAGGGGGGGAAAGGTTTCTCTGGCGGAAGCATTATTTTTAATCCGTTTGGTGAAACGTGCGGTAAGGGTCCAGAGTTAGAAGAACATATTTTAATGGGTGATGTTGACATGAGCGAAATAAAGATTGCGCGTTCACAGTTTCCTGGGATTTCTGATTTAAGAGGTGTGCTTGAAGATGTGCTTCGAGAATTGAGCGAAGTGACTGAGGAAAAATGTGAGGAAGCATGAGCAATCTTCCTGTTTATCACGCCACGAAAATTGAACCGGACAACAAAGAGATTTTAAATATAAACGCACGATTATTAACAGACTTCTTGGTTAAGTTTTTGCAAGAAGAATGTATTACGCGGCGCGAGGTTAAGAAAGCAGTAGTTGGATTATCTGGGGGGGTAGATTCGTCAGTGACGGCGTTTCTTTGTCAGCGAGCATTTGGTTCGGACAATGTTACTGCTTTTTGTATGCCTTATAAACTAAGTTCTCCAGAAAGTTTGGAACATGCCAAACTTGTAATAGATTTATTAAAAATACACTCTCGAACAATAGACATCACAAGCATGGTAGATGGTTACTTAGATGAAAACGAACCGGATGCTTCACCGTTGCGCATTGGAAACATTTGCGCTCGTGCACGTATGATTGTTTTATATGATCAAAGTGCAAAACTTCATGCGCTACCCATTGGAACTGGGAACAAAACTGAAAGAATGTTTGGATATTTTACATGGCATGCAGATGATGCCCCTCCTATTAATCCTTTAGGTGATGTGTTTAAATCACAAGTTTATATGCTTGCGAGCTACCTTGGAGTTCCCGATGTCATCATGAAAAAAGCACCGACAGCCGATTTAATACCTGGGCAAACTGATGAAGGTGATTGGGGAATTACCATCGAAAAAGCAGACATTATTTTGACGTACCTCATGCAAGGGTTCACACCACAGCAACTGATTGATCATGGTTTTAATTGTAAAGATGTGGAAAATGTTTACACCCAAGTTGCGTCCACACATTGGAAAAGACACTTACCGACTGTTGCCATGATTTCCAACACTGCGATTAACGAGTTTTATCTTAGACCTGTGGATTACTAACCTCTGGTAAAATCATTTCTCATGCCTGAACTCCTCATAGAACTTGGATGCGAAGAACTTCCCGCTCATTCCATCGAGCGGGCACTTACTCATTTTGTTCGTGATCTGGAAAGTTCTTTGAAACAGGTAGATTTATGGGAAGAGAATTGCGGAATCAAAACAGCGTGTACTCCACGTAGGCTCATAGCAAGCTTTAGCAATATAAAAAAAACACAACCCGATAAAACCGAACAAAAGCGCGGACCTTCCGAAAAAGCCGCTTACGGAGAAAATGGTTCACCTACTCCTGCATTACAAGGTTTTTGTAAAAGTGTGGGAGTAGCATTGCAAGAAGCAGAGTTACGCGAAGGCTATGTTTGGGTTTCTGTTCATGTTAAAGGGAAAACAGCACAAGAGATTGTGGGTGATTTAATCTGTCATGCAATACGCAGTATCCCGTTTTCGAAAACTATGCGTTGGGGGGGTGGAAAAATGCGGTTTGCAAGACCGATTAGGTGGTTAGTGGCTGTTTTTGATGGAAAAGATTTAGAGTTTGAATTGGAAACTTTACGATCAGGAAATGTTTCTCGGGGTCATCGTTTCTTATGTCCTGAAGAGTTTAACGTTTCAAGTTATGAAGATTTAATAGAAGGTTTGCGAAAACGAAATGTTGAGCCCATGCCTTTTGAGCGTGAAAACATCATCAGAGAGTCTTATAAAAAATTATCAGGAAACGATGTAAGTGCATTTGAAGACTTAGTATATGAAAATGTTTTCTTAACGGAATATCCTGTTCCTATTGAGGGTAAATTCAAAGAAGAGTTACTTTTTCTTCCGGAAGAAATTTTGGTTACTGCAATGGCAAAACACGAAAGATTTTTCCCGATTTATCAAAACGGGGTAATAACAAATCGTTTTGTGAGCATTACAAACGGGGGCGATCCTGAAACAATACGCAAAGGAAATGAATGGGTATTAAATGCTAGGTACAACGATGCTAAGTTTTTCTATGATGAAGATTCGCGACATACATTAGAAGATTTTTTAGAAAAGACCAAAGGAATTGTTTTTCAAGAAAAACTCGGAACAATTTACCAAAGATCGGAAAGGCTTGCAAGACTTGCCGCGCATTTTTCCGAAGCCTTTGGGTTTACAAGTGTGGAATCTATGGATTGTGAAAAAAGCGCGCGCTTGTGTAAGGCTGACTTAAGTACGGGATTGGTGAGTGAATTACCTGCGATGCAAGGCATTGTGGGGGGGCTGTATGCGAAGAGAGAGGGTTATAGCGAACTTATTTCGGAAGCGATTTATCATCATTACAAAGTACAAGAAATAGCAAACACACCCGGAAAAAGAGCAGCCAACCTTTTGCATGCAGTTGATTGTATAGATAGAATTGCGGGATTTTTAGGAATTGGAGAGATCCCAAAAGGAAGTAGTGATCCGTACGGTTTACGTGGTGCGACTGCAAGACTTGTAGATTTGCAATTACTTGAAATAAAACCCACAGTTTCAATTTTGAATATGTTGGAAAAATCTGCTGAAGTCTATAAAGAACACAGCATCCACATTCAACCAACAGAAAAATGGATGAACGACTTTAAAGAGATGCTGTTCTCAAGATATGAGTTGGCTTTTTCGCACTACAGATACGACTTAAGAGAAGCGGTTTGGAATATCCACTGGGATAAACCGACGTGGGAATTTGGAATGAGATTACAGGCATTACATAACAAACAAGACGACATCCTCTTCCTTCGAACCGGAAAACGACCCGCAAACATTGTTTCTTCCGCAATCAAGAAAGGTTGGAAAGTTCCGGAAAACATAACGGTCGAAGAGATTGACCGGGGGTTGTTTGAACATGATTCGGAGCGTGCATTGTTTAGCGCAACCATCGAAGCAAACTCGGGTATCGAAAGATTTAACAGTAGTAAAGAGTTCGCACGCATTATTGAATCTTTGGAGAAACTACAAAAGCCAATTAGTGATTTTTTCGATTCTGTCATGGTGATGGTGGAAGAAGAATCGTACAGAAACAATAGATTGAAATTATTAGCATGGCTCGACAGCCTGTTTAAAACTATCGCCGATTTTGGCGTAATAGTAATTGAAGGAGAGTAAAGTATGTTTAATTTTTTGTTTTTTTTGACACTAAGTCAAGGCATGCAAACAACTGTAGACCCGTATATGCTTACCATAAACTCCAATGAGAGAATTTCCATCTCAATAAATAATGCGTACAATTCGCACAACGGAAATCGTATAACATTAAAAGAGATTGCGCGCATGGCAGACGGCAAACGTTTTGTGGCAATTGGCGAGCAACATGACAATTTTGACTCACACCGATGGCAAAACCTCATTATTAATGCACTAATCGAGCGAGGAAGGCGCGTGATAGTAGGGTTTGAAATGTATCAAAGGCACAAGCAACATTATCTCAACCTTTGGACATTAGGAAAGCTAACAGAAGAAGAGTTTTTAGAAAAATCAGATTGGAGTGGTCAGTGGGGTTTTGATTTCGGCTTGTATCGTCCGATTTTTGAAACTGTGCAAAAAAACACCTTGCGTGCTGTTGCATTAAATGTTCCACGGGACTGGGTTCGCACTGCAAGTCGAGAGGGCTATGATGCATTACCCGAAGAAGCAAAACAGCAATTACCGGAAATGGATTTAACAAACCAAAATCATTACGAAGTATTTCGCGCACTTATGGGGGGGCATCCGGGAGATGCGATGTTAGAAAACGTGTATCGCGGGCAAGTTTTGTGGGATGAAGCCATGGCAGATTCCGCAATTAAATATTTGGATAGGACAATTGTTGATGAACGCACGGTTTTTGTGATAATTGCCGGTAACGGACATGTGATGTATAAACAAGGCATTGATTATCGCATACACAAAAGAACAGGAATGGATTGTTTAACCGTTGTCACAATTCCTATTGAAGGTAAAAGTGGTAAACGTCGTGTAAGTGCTGGTTTAGGTGATATAATAATCGGAGTGCGACCCAACGAAAAATGAGGTGATAAAATGTCAGTAGCAAAAGTATCAGAAATCAGTTCGACATCAACTGTAAGTTTCGAAGATGCAGTGCAAAGAGGTATCGAGCGTGCATCGAAAACTCTGCGAGGAATAAAAAGCGCATGGGTGAAAGAAATGAGAGTAGATGTTGATAATGGAAAAGTAGTTGCTTATCAGGTTAATTTACTCGTTACATTTGTGCTTGATGAATAAGTTAAAAAGTATATAGAAAGTATATCTAAACTGCAGAGGTATTTCAGAAATTGACCCGTTAAACGTGATTTTCCGGGTGTTTATGGGTAAACTTGTTAACTTATACATCCTAAGCAGGGACGTATAAACACAGGAGGTTTCAATGAAAAAGCTATATTTCCTTTTAGCAAGTACTTTCATCTTTGGCTTGCTCGCAGGAGCAGGATGTCAATCAAGCGACACACCCGCAGAAAACGGTGATTCAACAACTACTACTACAGAAAAACCCGCTGATCCGGTAGCAGATAATAATAGTGGTGGTGGCGGTGATCATGTTGGTACATGGACGTTAGTCATCAGTGAAGATATGAAAACACAATTTGAAGAAGCCAAGAAAGCAGGCGGAGTTCCCGAAGATGCAAAATTACCCCAAATGTCGTTCACGTTAAAGGGTGATGGTACTTGCTCTATGGCTGGCGATTTCGATGGCACGCGATACGAGGCAAAAGGCACTTACAAAGTGGAAGGGGGCAATATTGTCATTACTCCCACCGAGAGTTTCGTTAACGGCGAACCTGATCCTAATGCAAACAATGAGCCTGTCACTCTTACATGGAGTGCTGACAAAGCTATGCTCGAATCCACCGATCCCGGTGAGAAAATGCAATTCAAGAAAGGCTAATCCTTTCTGAAAAAACGAAAAGTGCTTTGAAAAAATCAAAGCACTTTTTTATTTTTTCAGTCTAAATGTCATATGCATCTTTCCTGTTTCCGGATGCTTGCCTTTCAATTCACCTTTGAGAAACATTCCATTATCAGGATCAACCCAATACTTCATCGGTTCATCGAACGTAAAACCTTCAAGGTTATCACTGTTTGCTGAAAACAAAAATGCTGTCTTGCCGTCAATCTTTTCTTCTCTTAGGAAAGTGTATTGGTATGTGATATCATCGAATTTCGAGGTCCATGAGTCTCCCGGTTTAATTCGTTGTTCAGGGAACACCATCGATTGACCTGTAGATGGAATTCCTGACATTCCTGTTGGTTGATTGTTTACATCGTCCTTCACAGTCATCATATTCCCCATTTTGTCAATTTTGAATTGTATTCTCGAACCTAACATTTCTTGAGTCATTTCATCTGAGATAGACATTCCTCCCACAACCATATCACTATAAGTTATACTCATCGTAACAAATTCTCCGTCAGTGTCTGTTGCGCTTATTGTCATTTTAAATGTGCCTTCGATATTTTGCATCTCGGGAAAAGTCACATGTGTTTCATAGGTGAAAGTATCTCCTACTTTTACATTGTATCGTAAGAGATAACTTTGCTGAGAACAGCCTAAAAGAAAACACGATGACATTAAAAAGAGAATAGTTTTTTCATAGAGATACTCCTGATATAAAAAAATTATATACCTAAACTGATACTTTTTAATCTTTTTGAAACAAAAACAATGGGTTACGTATATAATCTCTTCATGGAACGCTTTTCGCGAAGAGACCTGATGCGCCTGGCAGTTGGTGCGGCAGGCGCAAGCATCATTCCCCGAAACCTCTGGTCGCTTACTCAAGACGACACTCTTCCTAAGCCCAAGGGATATGAGTACCGAAAACCTCCAACACCTGTGACCGCGATTATTCTGGGTTACGGTGGTCGTGGAGGATATTACGGTTGGATGCGAACCCGTATGCCGGATGACTGGAAAATAGTTGGAGTAGCAGAGCCGATAGATTATCGTAGAGAGTCCGCACAATCTTTCCACTCATTATCTGACGACAAAGTTTTCACGACATGGGAACATGTTTTCGAGAAACCAAAATTTGCTGATGTTGTTGTAATAAGCACACCTGATGATTTGCATTATGAGCCAGCAATGCGTGCGCTTGAGATGGGTTATCATTTGTTGTTAGAAAAACCGATTGCGCAAAGCTGGAAAGATTGCGAGGACATTCTCAAGCTTGCAGAAAAAAATAATCGCGTTGTGGTGGTTTGTCACGTGTTACGTTATGCACCGTTTTTTGTTCAGATGCATGAAGTGATTCGTAGCGGAATGATAGGGGATGTGGTGAGTGTTCAACATTTAGAGCCCATTTATTACTTGCATTTTGCCCATTCTTATGTACGAGGCCCATGGCATAACACAAAAGATTCGAATCCCTCATTGCTTGCGAAAAGTTGTCATGATTTAGATTTAATTCGTTGGTTTATCGGAAAATCTTGTAAACAAGTTACCTCTTTTGGTTCATTGAAATATTTTCGTTCGGAGTATGCGCCTGAAGGTGCACCAACGCATTGCTCAAAAGGATGCCCGATCGAAGACAGGTGCGTTTACCATGCGCAAAACATGTATGTGTATAAAAAAATGTGGGGGACGCATCATATCATCTCTCGAGACAGAAGCGACGAAGCTATTCTAAACGCAATGAAGGACACACAATATGATGCGTGTGTTTATCGTCATCGCAATGATGTTTGTGATCACCAAACTGTTTCCATGGTTTTTGAAAACGATGTAACGGCAAATTTCAATATGGAAGCGTTAACATCCTACGGCGGCAGGCGCACACGCATCATGGGAACTAAGGGCGATATCGTGGGAGATGAAAGAATTCTCGACGTATATGATTTCGAAAAAAGAAAAGCCTATCGTTGGGATGTAAATCAACATGCATCGGACTTGGGGGGGCACGGCGGCGGTGATGAAAGAATGGTAAGAGACCTGACACAAGCGATAGCTTTTGATGACGCTTCCATTTTAACTTCTACACTATTTGAAGCGATGGAAAGTCATCTTATAGGTTTTAAAGCGGAAGAAAGCAGACTAAACAGCGGAAGAGTGATGCCTCTGGAAATGAAATAAATATTATTTTGTGTATTCTGCAGTCACTTCAGATGCGATTCCTCCGCGCACGTTAAATTCGCCTTTTACTTCCATCCATTTTGGCTCGGTAACTTCAACCAAGTCGTCCAAAATTTTATTGACTAATGACTCATAAAATGCTCCTACGTTTCGGTATGAATTAAGATAAATCTTCAGAGACTTTAGTTCGACACATTTTTTGTCAGGGATATAAGAAACTGTAATCGTGGCAAAATCGGGATTGCCTGTTTTCGGACATATACTTGTGAACTCAGGTGCGATATGTTCAATTAAGTATTCACGTTCCGGTTTTGGGTTATCGAAAGTTTCCAGCAAAGAACTGTCTGCCATGCTATAACTGTACCTCTAAAAAATCTCACGTATCGCGAAAATGGAACGAGGAACCGTCAAATATGAGCTAAAATCTTCAAACACAATAATTCAGGTTCAATCATCCGCAAGGGTTGAAGAACAGAAGTGCAGGAATGGAACAAGTTTGGACATGGGATAAGGAGATTTTTTATTTCATAAACTCTCGTTTGTCATCTCCATTTTTTGATATATTTTTTTGGTTGTTTACAAGTTTGGGATTAGGGTGGGTACAAGCAATTCTCATTCTTGGTGCAGGTTATTGGTTAAGGTTGAAGTCAATTATATTGAATGGAATCTTATCTTTGATTTTATCCGGTATCTTGGTTCATTTATTTAAGCAGTTATTGGTACAGCGTTTTCGTCCAAGCAACCTGTCGGATGCAATAATTGCACAAGGTGAGGTTTTGTACTTAGGCAGTTTTCCCAGCGGACACACAGCAACCTCTTTCGCAATTGCCACAGCAGTAACATTATCTTGGCGTGGTAAAAAAAGTAATTGTGCGCTCATT
>CAZSPF010000006.1:25639-43303 GCA_964608695.1 uncultured Fimbriimonadales bacterium
GGATGTTCTTGCGGGAGCATTTTTAGGTTTTTTAGCCGGCTGCATTGCATATTGGGTCATACAAGCAATCAGGCAGAAATAAAAAATTATGTTTTCAATTTTGTTAGCTCTTTCATTGGTAAATCTAAACGATGAAGCGATCATCGAGCCAGCGAGTATTTTAGTTAACGGACGACCCGTTGCAACGAATGTATCGAAGATATCTGACAATACATTTATTTTAACTGCAGGATCAAGAAAGGCAAAAATTAAAGTATCGAGAGATAACAATACACGCACTTTTTCCATTGATGAAAACGAAACTCATTCCGTTTCTTTTCGGGTAGCGGGTGATTGGAAACCAGTTAGATATTCAAGAAGCAATGATGAAGAAATTACACAACTCGGCGTCGGTAACTCAACCAGTCGTTTGAATGATGCGTTATTACACTTAGAAAAAAACAAACTCGTACACTTCACAGGTCCGGAGGTGATCGTGTTCGGCGGGCATGGGCATGGTGCGATCATTGCAAATTTCTCAAAATTTTCAAAAGATCTACGAACAACAGAAATGACATATAATCATGTTCCACGTGTCCCTCTGCTAAGACGAGATGATAGAGAAGTCTATCACTTCACACGCGAGCTTATTCGATTATCTCCTCTAACAAGATCTCCATTCGATATTTCGAACGATAGCGATTTGGTAATCCCTTTGGAATTGAAAAACCAAAGCGAATGGCAAAGATGGGCTACTCTTGCTGCAATATCAGGAAAAAATTTAAAACTTAAAGAAGGATTGCCACACGTCGAACAACTTAACAGCATGCGACTATTGTTAGAGCGAAAAATTCAAACATGGATGATGGATTTAAAACCACCGGAAAAACTTCCCGAAGTTTACGTTGTGCATGTGCAAACTCAACGAGAGCAATATGCTCTGTTAGCAATTTTTAACATGACGCAACATCCCAAAACTTACATTTTCTCATTCGGAGAACTTGGGTTAAATTCAGATGTCTCTTATGCGATATTTGACGCATGGAATGCTCGATTTTTCGGACCGGTTGCAGGGAAAATCGGAAGTACACTTCAGCCTTGGACGTGCAAACTTTTTATCATGCGCCGCTCTACTGAAAGCCCGCAGGTTATACAATCAATAACAAATTTAACAGGTGAGTCGACGTTTAATACAACAGCATCCTGGGATGAAAAAACACATACATTAAGCGGCTCTGTTGTTTTAGAGAACAATCAGGTTGTAAATTTAGCGATTTCTCAAGCTTACAAAGATAAAGTTTTTGAAAAGGCGCATGCTTTTTCCGATAACGCTCAAGCCTCTGTTCATCCTGCTCGTGGTTTTTTTAGATTGGAGATTCGTGCAACTCAAACCGGTATAGCAAATTGGTCTGTGAAATTTGAGAAGAAAAAAAAAAAACAAGAAGTCCCGACAAGCACTCTTTCAATGGGAGCGGATTTGCCGTGGTTTGCGAACTTTTCACGGCTTCGTGTTGAGGAAAGAGTTGCTGGATATTATCTGTTTCGTAATGATGCTCTTGTTTGTTTTTTTGGTGACATGGATTTCATTGATGACGAAGTAGAACCCGAATCTGCGTACACATTTACTTCAGTTGCTTCGGATTATTTTGGGAATCTGGGTGAACCTAATCGCGTTTTAGTTTACACACCTCGCCCAATTGACACGCTCGTTTGGGGAACACCTATTGTAAAACGCACACCTTACGGACTTCCTCCTGCACTCGGATTGAATTCATTAGGGAAGCCCATTGTGGTTAACGAAATTCCAACTTTTGGAATGGGTGTAGATGTCCCGTCAGAAATTGAGTTTCGCATTTTCCGTGCATTTGAAAAACTCAGTGGTGAAGTTGCACTTGACGATGGTGCGAGCAGTGAAACGGTAGCAGAATTCAGCATCATAGGAGACGGCCAAACACTTTGGAGCAGTGGTGAAATGAAAAAAACCGAAAAAACAAATTATGAACTCAATGTATCGGAAGTTTATTCATTAACACTTAAATCAGAATTGAAATCAGGTGAAGGAACAACGACAGGGGCAGTGTGGATTAATCCTCTGCTAAAGGCGAAGCCGCATCGGTAATTAAGGCTTGCAATAAATCCACACGCAAGACAATTCCAACGAGAATATCATCACGAATGACGGGCAAACAGGTTAATCCTCTGTCTAACATTAAATGCAATGCATCACTGATTTCCATGTCTACCTTTGCGACAACAGGTTCTGTGGTTGCATAACCTATGGCTTTTGTTTCACTTAATCCAGTGGCGTCACCTTTTGCAGAGACCGCTCTCGCCAAATCTCCCTCCGAAATCACGGCTTGAGGTCGTTTGTCGTTGTCCACAAAGACAAGCGCAGGGAATTGGTAGATATCCATTTTGTCCACTGCATCGCGAAATGTGGCATCGAGGCTGAGAGTTGGAATATGCACATGCATGACTTCGCTGAGAGTCATACGGAAACTATACCAACCCCAAGCAGGTTTTAATTGAGTTTATTCATAGACTGCTTGTCAAATGTTTGGCGAACACACGACAAAGTGTGAATGTATTGCTCGTATGCCATGCTCATGTGTCGAAACATGGCTGATTGTTTAGCATATTCCCCATGCTCGAAAGTGCTCACAACATAGTAACAGCCTTTTCCTAATCGCACATGGTTTATGAACCCGGCGGCTTTGCCTTTTTTCTTTAGCAGTTTCAGGTACTCGGGGAATACGCCTTTCCAAAAAAGGATAACGTCGCCTATGTGTTTGTTAATTTCTCTCTCTTGCTCGAATGTTTTCGCACCTAATCTGATGTCGCCTGCATACACCATTTGAATCAAGTCGTCAATTTTTCCCCATGGTGTTTCGAGAGAGGATGAGTCCGTGTGCATAAACCGGACGACAAGTTCAGCGAGATAGGCTTCTATCTCTTTGTCAGAATAATCGAAAGTCTTCTTCATGCTCTTTTGAATGAGTGTTTGAAAAAACTCCCGAATCGGATGATCCCTGCTATCACTTCTCATCACGCTAACTAAGGTTTTCAGGAGAGATGACTCCCCTTTAACAAAACTGTTCTTCCATAATTTTTAATTTTATAGACGACTACATTTCTTGAATTGCTACAATTTCAGGTGAAAATACGGGTTCACTAATAGGGAACAAAAAGATTAAAAACTTTAAGAAGTTATTGTAACTCTTCGTATTTATCCAATATAAATTTTGCCACTAAGACTCCCGGCATGTCGCAGTATTGGGCTATGCGTTCCGCGCAGCGGGATAAGTTACGTTCTCCGGCTTCATCCAAGCCTTTTTCTTTCATTGCTTTCACGACGGTGTCAATACATGCGTTCAGTAGGCGTGCCCGTTGTTGAGGAAGAGCTTTATTGGTAATTGCATTGTACTGCTGGGTTATCTCTTCGTACACGTCATCCCAAGACCGTTCGATGGCTGTCTTTTGCTTGCTTCGTTCGAAATCCTCGCGTTTGATGCGCTCAGCCTCCGCTTGTCTGCGCTTGTGTGCTTCCCAGTCGTTAACCGTGATTCCGTCAAGAAGCACAACTGTCACTTTCTCACCGAGACGTTTACCTACCTCATCCTCCATGATTCTTCGAGTGCCGGGGGACTTCAAGTGCCCCATAAGTTCGAAGTCTTGAGGTCTAAACCCCAATACCAGCGTACCGTCTTCGAAGGTAACAGGTATAGCTACGTTGAGAGCTGTCCAAATGCCTACACCTGTTACCTGTTGTTTAATATCTTCGAGTGCGCCATTCCATGCATCGTAAAAGTCCATAGAGTCACACATTATGACAAGTTTTTACGCTCAAGATTTTTCATGAATGATGCACAAAACGCAGATCGGCGACAATTCTGCCGTTCTGACGTCTGTTAATATTAGGAGGTAATCATGAAAACTAACATGGACTTGGGATTGCTGATAATGCGTCTGGCTCTCGGTGTGATTTTCATCATGCATGGCTTGCAGAAGATTGGAGTCATCGGTGGTGGTTCAATGGAAGGGACAGTACAGATGTTTCAGGAAAATTGGAATATCCCTGCTTTTGCTACTTACCTTGTAACAGCTGCTGAACTGCTTGGCGGGATAGGCGTGCTAGTTGGGTTTTTGGGAAGAATAGCCTCGGCGGCTATCGCCCTTGTTATGATAGGAGCATTTTTCATGGTACACATCAAGAACGGTTTCTTTGTCTCAGACGGAGGCGTCGAAATGGTTCTGGGCTTCGGTGCAATGGCACTTGGGCTTATGTTCATGGGCATGGGCAGATACTCCATTGACGGCATGATGGCAGAGAAAAAGAGCGCAACGGGTTAATTGCCAACTGTCGAAAAAGAATACAAGCGACTCCATAGCATTTGATTGCTGTGGAGTCTTTCTTCAAAAATAAATAGCATTGTGAACCATAATGGTGATGACGCCGTGAGAAGCAATAGCTTTCATGAAAGATTTCAAAGAGCTTGTAGAGAATTCGTAGATGATGTACTCGCTGAATTGGGGTTTGTGAAAAAGGAGCCTCAAAAGCCTAGCTCAAATTTTTGCAATACTACATATTGCAACGGAGAGTTATATGTTCAATTCAGTTGCACAGATGATGTTCGAGATCATCCGGTTATGCTTTATGTGTTACTTGGGGAAGGAAGCACGGAAGACTTTTTTGAATGGGATTGGAGCCATATCGCTTTATGGCGCTTAACAGAAGAAAAAAACTTAGGGAAGAAGGGATATTATCTACACACGGACAATATCACAATTGAAGAAGCTGTATCACATGCAATAACAGACTTAATCGAATGTGGTCAAGATTTTCTATCTGGAGATTTAAAATTATTCAAGAAAGTGCGCGCGAAAATAACTCGTGAAAGAGAACCATATAAAGTCCACAGCCCCTTTCCACTTGATGAGAGTTCTAAAACTTTTATTGAGAAATCAATAGAAGTGAGAGAAAAATTTAGCAAAGAAGAATAAAATCTTATTAATTATTACCTAAGCCCCCCCATACTTGTCCATTTCTTTGCACAATACAAAAACACTTCTCGCCATTCTGCTCGTTGGATTTCGACCAAATCTAGTGACTCCTCCGGATGTCGCTCCGCCACCTGCTCAACAAATCTGATCGGGTCATATTTCGGAATGTGCTTCAAGGCTTCGTGATTGCCTGCTTGGTGCCACCAGTATTTGCTGTTCGCGAAATCTCCTTCGCGTCTGTGCATGATGGCATGCCAGATAGCACCTTCCCGCGTGGGCAGTTCCTGGCTCACTCGGTGACTGCTTTGCAAATCATCCACGTATAGCCAAAGTCCTGCCTGCAGGTCATATCTGTCTTTTAAAACATCCTCTTTCGTCATAGCACGCACAATGTTGAGAATCGGCTCAGGTTGTGGTGAAGTGGGCGAAAGCCTCGGCATGGCAACCTCAAGAGGAAGCGCATCGAATAACGGCTTGCAAGCATCGTGAACACGATTCGGAAGTTCTATTAGAAATTCAGAAACAGACATTTTCTTTTCCTTTTCTATAGATTTTACTGTAACTCAGGAGTGTTTTTGGGAATTTCATTGAGCACTTATTATAAAATACACCATAGGTTATGGAGATTCTTTTGTTTGCCGGATTAAAAGAGAAGTATGGAAAGAGTACTCACATAGATCTAATCCCACCGGTTTCTGTGGATAATGTCATCGCGATTTTAAAACAGAAAAACATCTGGGTGGAAGGCTCTCGTGTTGCAGTGAACAAAATATTTTGTGATGAAAATGACGAAGTCCCTTCTGGTGCGGAGGTGGCTGTAATACCACCGGTTAGCGGAGGTTGTCAATGATAAAACTCACAAGAGAACCCATCAACCCCGATGATTTGCGAAAAGAAATCGAATCACCATTACTGGGGGGGGTGGCGATTTTTATGGGCGTTGTTCGATCGGTTACCGGCGATAAAGAGACGCAAAAGATTTTTTACGAAGCCTATGAAGAGATGGCGCTGGAGCAGATGAAATCTATTGCATGCGAAGCGGAATCGCGATGGAATGCAAAAGTAGCGATGGTGCATCGTTTGGGTGAGTTACTACCGGGAGAAATTGCGGTGGTTACCGCATCTGCATGCCCCCACCGCTCGGAAGCATTTCAATCGTGTCAATTTTTGATTGACAGATTAAAAGAGGACGTGCCTATTTGGAAAAAAGAGTTTGGCCCGGATGGCGAAGAATGGGCGTGAACACCTGCCTGCTTCTCGCTTTAAAATATCGGTTGTTTGTATCTTAACCCCTTTATGTTTTTATTGAATTAACCGCAAGAGCGCATTCTTCTCCACCCAGAATTCTTTGCCGCCCAAGATGACCGGTAATGGCAGTTTTTCTTTTCGTGAACCCATAATGAGTTCTCTTGACCCGGCAGGGATGATAATTTTGTTTTTGCCGATATTTAGTGTTAAAACGCCGTATTTTTCTTCGTATTTCCAATGAAGTTGTTTTGCTAAAGATTTTATTGGAACGAGTAACGTTTTATCTGATGTACGCTTAGTATCTACCTTAACTTTGCGGATTGTGGCTGATTCTTTTTTCAAATTGTCGAAATCATGTATCGCCATATATGCTTTGGAGAGAGCAAGGCGCGCCATGAATTCGAACTTGGATAAATCATCAACAGATACATTTCTCCATGATGGATCTCTTGACGAGGGACTATTAGGTTGCTTTACAAGAGACAGTCTAAGTAAGACTTCGTTGTCTGCAACAAGCAATTTTGCATTAGTTGCTCTTTTCTTGAATTGCTCCGAAGGAGCGCTCCAACACTCTTCCCCTAATGGCAATTGTGAAAAGGTCGTTTTTGAAAATGCGTTGATGGTAGATACAGAACCGTTATAAGGATTTACTATTAGCACAGGAATCCGCGAGTTTTCATAGTATATTTCACTTTCAACTACAATTGTATCTTTTTTGTCCGCAGTACTCAAAACTTGCGCTGAACGAATATATTTTATTTCAATCTTATCTTTTGCATCAGCAGAGAGTTTCTTTACCTCTTTAAAGATTTTGCTATCGGGATGAACTCTAAACGTTTCTTGAGAAATCTTTGGATTTGTAACAATGGAATATTCATTTGTTTTCGAGGAATAAACATTATATCTTTTTATTCTCTCTATTAATTCCTTTTCTCCTTGCAATTCTCTTAGCATTTCAAATAAAGCGAAAGAAATGATCGTTACACTAAGCATACTAAAAAACACTGTATTTTTTTTCATAGTCTTCTCCTAATAGCGCGATATGGTTGTAACGACTGGTGTTATCCAATCTTCATACACTACTGGGGATCCTTCGTCAAGGAGCCATCCTGAACGAGCTGGAATATAATCTCCTGAGGGATGCCAGAAGACCAATCCTTCCACCCTCACCCTCACAAACGCCCCGAGATTTCCTAACATCTCAATCCGAAACCCGCTTAACGTGCCGTTCGCCCATTTGGGTTCGCAAATCTGCCCGCTAGTAAACAGCGCATAGCTGTCGTCGAGTGGGTCGCCGTTGTTTGCGCGCAATAGCCGGATGCCGTTTCGCGCCCAATCGCCCGAATTGCCCGGAAGGTTGGGGAGGCTGTTAAACGTTTTCGGGTCTTCGATGATATGCCATATCGCCAACCCATCCATGAATACCCCCCCCGCATAATACGATGACATGCGCCAACGGTTTTCCACCAGAAAGTATTCTTCCTTTCCCCTCTTCTCATCATATAAAATCAAAACATCACCATTTGTTTCGATATTTTTTAAATCATAAACCCCCGATTTTTGAATAACTTGAGGTTTCAACCAACCGAGCTTCAGTTTTTCGAACGCTCCTAAGTGACAAGGGAAATACGATGCGTCCATCAGCGAGTACACTCCAGCACGGTATATGGATTTCATATACATATCCGGCGCATCGAGCAACAAATGCGCGAGTTCGTGTGCAAACAATCCCAAATTGGGGGGGCTTCCAGCATACGCTTCCGTAATAGCTGGAATCTGCACACCTTGAACAATTAACGGCTCCCAATTTGGATGTTCTCTTCCCGCCGGAGTACGCATTGTTCCGAACGGTCCGTTTTGAGGAATCACAAAAATAATTCCCAATTCGTCGGATTCAAGAATGCCGTTTTTGTTTTTGTCGAATTTTGCAAAATCGAATTCTTTTTCCGCCATGCGAATGGCTTCAGTCCACTTTTCCGTGTGTCCACCGATAAATCCGTCGCCGTCTTTGTCTCCTTCATCAGGTGGACCCCAATAGTGCTCCGCAGGTCTTTTGGATTCATACCAACCTAATGTCCCTGCGCTCTCTATTTCGAATTTGCCTTGTGAGTTTTCTTTAAACCACCCTGCTACACTCTGCTGATTCCCGAACATGAGTTCTTCTATTTGTTTCTTCGATGGTGCAGGGTGGTCAGGTCGTTTCGGGTCCCAAAGTATGACAACCACCGGAACTTTTCCCTTTTTCTCGTACATTTTGGGGGTAACAATCGGCTTAGAAAAATCAGGCAAGGTGTTTTGTGAAGAACAAAACAGATACGCAAACAGAGCGATTGCAATCATGCGTTGAATTTACCACCTTCTTTCGTAGAACATAAGAGAAGGCAATGGAAAAGCATTGGGTTTTTTATGACGGCGACTGCGGCATGTGTTCGCGTTATACAGAGAGATTGCGTAGCAAAGACGCAAATAATGTTTTCCAAATAATTGCTTTTCAGGATGCTCCTTCTCCCCCCATGACTGAGGAATTAAGGGAAAAATGTGAGCATGCCATACAGATCATCACATCTGACGGATTAGTTTTAGGGGGAGCAAAGGCAGTGTTGTTTATTAAGTCAAAAACCGGATGGGGCTGGTTTGCAAAGTTTTTAAGTTACCCACCTTTTATTTGGGTTATACATATTCTTTATAGAATTGTGGCAAACAATAGACGTCTGCTTTCAAAATGGTTATATCGAAAATGAATTCTCTGAATAAAGCCCGATTATGTACATGAGATAGAGCGACCTGTTGTTTGTTACGTTGGGAGGTTGTGCAAGCACGTAGAATTTTAAAACTTAAGAATAAACCGCACGCGGTTTATTCGCCGTGTTTAGATGTAAAAGTTTTTGGATTAGAGAAACTTTAGTGAAAAGAATGTGATTGATAAAGCAAAAATTATCAATTAACAATGCTCCAATCGGAATAAGAGTTTCATGCTATAGGCTCTACCAATTTGCGGATTTTCTGCTTGCTTTTATATCACATGTGTTTTGCGTGTCAATCTTCTGCATTCAGATTGATTGACGATTTCACTTCATCAATTCCAAGTTCCTTTAGTCTTGCATTGAAACTCGTTAATTCATTGTGCAATGCTTCTTCAAGTAGTAATAGTTGCACGTTTAACTGCTTTGAGAGCATGTCAAATACTTCGTAAGCTTGCTCGGTGGGACGGAAGTCGCCCGTTAAAACCACACCCAAGAGAGCAGCTATTTTGTTGTTGAGTTTAATCGGGTAATTGAGCGGGTCTTGTCCGCTTTGCAATCTCACCTGGTAGATCTCTTCTTCTATTGCACTGAGTTTTGTTTTAATGTCGTTGGCATTTTTTTCTAATTGTGAGATAATTACTGTATTCAGGTTTTTATCTTTTGCAGATTTAATTGAAGCATCGAGTTTAGTTTTTATATCACGTATTTTCGATACTGCGTTGTTGGCTTCATCAGTTTTTTCAGAAATTTCGCGTGCGAATCTCCACTGTTCTATGAGGTCTTCATCTGTAGAGACACTTCGTGGGTCTCTTACCAAGCGAAACTTCTGCTCAACTGTGGTATCGCCAGCGGTCATACGCACAGTATATTCTCCAGGGGGGGCTGGTATCGGACGTGCACCTGCCGCCCACATAATCATGCCTTGAACAGGCCGGAAGCTTGAGTATCGCAAATCGGTAGACACACGGTGCGCACCTTTTTGAAAGCCGCCGCGATCAAAAGACATGAAGTTCTCACCATTTGCATCAATGAACTCGAATTTCACATTTGAAATTCCCTCAGGAAGATAGAATGACAGTATAACGCCGCTCATTGGGTTGCTGCCTGCGGGTGTTCCTTGTGTGGGATTACCCCCCCACCGCACACGGTATGAGTCTTTTGGTTTAAACAGTACCGGCTTTTCTTTGCCTGTCATGTTTTGAATTTGGTGTAAGGGTGTAATGTCGTCCAATACCCAGAATGAACGACCATGAGTTGCCACTACAATATCATCATCTTTTATCGCAATATCATGAATGGGCACTATCGGAAGGTTAAATTGAAGTGATTGCCAGTTCGCACCGTTATCAAAACTTACAAACATTCCCATCTCTGTTCCCGCATATAGCAAACCTTTTTTCTTTGGGTCTTCACGAACGACGCGCACAAAAGTGTTTTGTGGTATGCCGTTTACAATCTTCGTCCAAGTGCGCCCGTAATCATCCGTGCGATAGATATAAGGTGTGTAATCGTTGTTCTTGTGGTTATCAATAGCGAGATAAGCCCCCCCTGAGTTATGATGAGATGCTTCAACGATGCTCACCTTTCCCCATTTAGGCATATCAGACGGAGTAACGTTCGTCCAATTTGCTCCACCGTCGCGTGTGATGTGAACCAACCCATCATCCGACCCGCACCAAATCACACCTTTGGTAATGGGCGATTCCGCAACGGCAAAAATCGTGGCGTAATACTCTGCGCTGGTATTATCTTTTGTGATGGGTCCACCGGAAGGCTGTAGTGTGCGTGGGTCATTACGAGTGAGGTCGGGACTGATTTTCATCCATGATTCACCCATGTTTACGCTTTTTAAAAGGTACTGACTGCTTGTATAAAGTACATTCGGATCATGCGGCGAGAAAAGAATGGGGTATGTCCACTGGAAGCGGTGCACTAAATCTACCGCACCCCAACCCATAGGGTTTTCAGGCCACGGGCTAACGTCGCGTCTTTCTCTGGTGCGATGATTCATCATAGTCATGTGACCGCCGTAGCTTCCACCAAACACGATGTCGGGGTTATCAGGTTTTGCTGCAAGGTATCCGCTCTCCCCCCCCGCAGTAGATGTCCAATCGCTTCGTGTGATACCTTGTCCGAATGTTCTACTGGGAATGCGAACGGTTGAGTTATCCTGTTGCGCACCTAAGATATTATATGGAAAGGCGTTATCTGTAGTTACATGATAAAATTGAGCAGTTGGGAAATCTTGTTCTGTCCATGTTCTACCTCCATCTATCGAAACGTTTGCCCCCCCGTCATTTGCATTAATCATGCGTTGATTATCCTGTGGGTCAATCCATAAATCGTGATTATCAGAATGTGGAACACTTATAAATCTAAAAGATTTTCCGCCATCGGTCGATTTACCCATTTGAACATTTAAAACATAAACTGTATTTTCGTCTTTTGTGTCTGCATAAATGCGAGTGTAATACCATGCCCGCTGTCGAAAATTGCGATTATCATTTGTAAGCTGCCAAGTTTCTCCTCCATTGTCCGAGCGAAAAACTCCGCCATCCAATGCTTCGATGTGTGCATAAACAATTTTTGGATTTGCTGGTGAAACTGAGACGCCTACTTTGCCCCACAAGCCTTGCGGCAAACCGGGATTCTTCGTGAGCTCTTTCCACGTTTTTCCGCCATCAACTGATTTAAATAGTTTGCTTCCAGGCCCTCCGCTGTTAAGTGTGTATGGTGTACGATAAACTTCCCAAGTTCCTACATAAATCACATCTGGATTTGTGGCATCGAGGCATAAATCCACAGCACCAGCCTTATCGCTCACAAATAAGATCTTTGACCAAGTTTTCCCGCCATCTGTGGTTTTGTACACCCCTCTCTCAGAATTTGAGCCGTACACATGCCCAAGTGCAGCAACATAAACAACATCAGGATTTGTGGGATGAACTCTTACTCTGCTTATAAATCGAGTTTCTTCCAAACCAAGATGTGTCCAAGTTTTTCCCCCATCTATTGACTTATAAACGCCGTCACCATGAGAGATGTTTGTGCGGATTTGGGTTTCGCCCATGCCTACATACACGATGTCCGGGTTTGATGCGCTGACACCGATGCCCCCTACCGAACCTGTTTTAAAGAAGCCATCAGAAACAGGAAACCAGTCTGCTCCTGCGTTTGTTGTTTTCCACAAACCTCCACCGGTTGTTCCCATATAGAACTCATTCGGCCTACCCGGAACTCCCGAGCATGCCACCGAACGCCCTCCGCGCCACGGACCGATTTCTCGCCAAGTGAGAAACTCGCAGGTGCTTAAGTCAATTGTTTGAGAATAAGCAGGAAAAATAGATAAAGCCAAAACAGCAGGAAGTAGGATTTGCAAGCTCATGTTATCTCCTTTAATTTTCATAATTATAGGTAATCTACCTAAAACTTTTCGAAAGATAGGAGAACTAAAAGGGGAGTAATAAAAATGAAGCCGGGTTCAATTTGTTGGCAGGATTTAACAGTCAAAAATGCGGAGGAGATTCGCGACTTTTATGAGAAAGTGGTGGGATGGGAAGGCAAGCCTGAGAGAATGGGCGATTACGATGATTACAACATGATGTCACCACATTCCGAAAGTCCGGTCGCGGGAATTTGTCATGCAAAAGGAGGTGAAAAAATGCTTTATTGGGCACTTATTTTTTTAATTGTTGCCATAGTTGCTGGAATCTTCGGTTTTATCGGAATAGCCGGTGTGGCGATGGAGCTTGCAAAGATTTTGTTTTTCGTGTTTTTGGTGTTGTTCATCATTGCGTTAATTTTTGGCAGACGAACTCCTTCTACATAAACTTCAAGAGGAGATATCTCTTCCCATCTCACATTCGCATTGAAAGGTGAACTGTTTAAAATCACAAAATCCGCGCGGTAGCCTACTGCGATTTTTCCGATTTCATGTTCCGCGAAAACTGCGTACGCACCTCGCGAGGTGTAGCACCGTAATGCTTCGCTCACCGTGATGTTTTCTTGAGTGTGCCAAAAAATCGGCGTTTTATGTAACGGAGAACTTGGAAGTATCTTGCTAGTTACCGCCGCCTCCATTCCCAAAAATGGGTTAAGTGTAACCACAGGCCAATCCGAACCGAATGCCACAACAGCACCTGCATCCAAAAGCGATTTGAAAGTATAAGAAGATTTTGAGCGCTCATGCCCGATGTAATTCTCGCAATATCTCCCGAAGCATAAAGAGATAACACAGTGTTTATTAGAAAAATACTGCACTGCTAGGACAACATAAATTCTGTAATGGTGTGTGGCATAGTGCTCTACTTCAAGACGTCTTCAATCGCTTTCACCACTGCTTCATCGCTCGGTTTTACACGTGGAGCGAAGCGTGCAATGACATCACCTTTTCTGTTAATTAAAAACTTCTCGAAATTCCACGTGATTTCTCCTGCGAATTTCGGATTTGTTTTTTGCGATGTCAGCCAAGCATAAAGCGGATGAATGTCATCACCTTTCACGGAAATTTTCGCAAACAGAGGAAAACTCACGTCGTAATTTTCCTTGCAAAACCTCGCAATCTCTTCGTTCGTGCCGGGTTCTTGATCTCGGAAATTGTTTGCAGGGAAAGCAAGAATCACAAATCCTTTCTCTTTGTATTTTCTGTAAAGTGCTTCCAGTTCAGCATATTGAGGAGTAAGTCCGCATTTGCTTGCAACGTTTACCATCATAACGGCCTTCCCGCGATACTCTTTGAGTTCTTTGGGTTTGCCTTCTATGGTGTCCATTTTGAAATCGAGTGGAGAGGATGGGTTGAACATAAAAAGAGCGAGCATGATTGCGTTCATATACTTATTATACGGAGACACATCAAGCCGCGTTCCTGTAAATGAAACATAATGTTTATTGAAATGGACAGACATACAGTAGCCGAAGCATTGCGACACATAATTGACAGTGTGGATATACCATCGCCTTCACGTCTTTTGAAAAACGTAAAGCCTGAAACCGGCGCAAAAAAACTTGACATCATGCCTTATTCCATGATTACCAATCTCGCACATGCAGTCTTTTGGCAGGATTTGTGGTTGAGCCGCTTAAAAGGTTTGAAGGCGAGAAGCATCACCGAAGACTGGGAAGTACCTCCGCAGGAGCAATGGAAAGAATTGTGCGAGCGTTTTATTGCCGGATTGCAAGAAGCACATAACATTGCAAAAGCAAAGAGTTTCAAACATAAAATGAAATCCGATGATGCTGCATGCAGAACGCTTCTGCAAATCGCTATACATGATGCGTATCATTTAGGGCAAATGAATTTAATAAAAAGGTCTTTGCGTTTGTCAAAGATGCAAGAAAATAAGAGAAAGAAAACTTAACGATCAAAGCCTGTTCGATGATTGTTGCCTCTAAATGTGAGCCATGGCGGACCGGTGCCTTGTGTTTTTATAACAATGGCTTGCGAGACTTTCCTTGCATCAGGTACTTTAGAAATATCGTTGACTTTTCCGTGCACATAAAACACTTCCATTTTACCGTCTTTATCGAAATCTGCAATAACCGGAGCAGAGCCACAATAGTCATTTCCCGCACCATCGATATCCGGCTTAAAGCGTTTTTCTAATTTTCCGATTTTTGCATTTAAAACAATTAACTCTCCCGATTTTTTCAGGAAAACAACATTCGCGATATTATCTCCCGTTAAATCGGAAATAACAACGCCTCTTTCGCCGTCGCTAAATGATCCTTCTGTGCTGTTTTTCCAGATTAATTCTCCTTTTCCGTTTAAGGCATAAACGTTTCCGTTGCCGTCTATCACTAACACACCGGTTTTTTTGTCATCGTTAACATCATATAAAGTCGCGGGCGCGAAAATATATGCATCACACTTGTATTTCCATTTTAATTTTCCTTGAAGATTTAAAACATAAACATATCCCGTGTATGATGTTGCTATAATTTCCGGGTCATCGTCATCATCTATGTTCCCTATGGCAACACCGTGATATGCACCCATGTTGTATCTGTCGGGGTCAGGGTACTCATAAGACCATACAATTGCACCATCTTTGCCTGAAACGGCATATACTTTATTGTCACCTCGAAATGTGGTTACAATAAAATCCGGAACCTTGTCTTTGTTCACATCGTAAATCGCAGGTTCAGATTGTATGCCTCCTTTTTCAAAAGTAATGCGTTTTTTCTCTGTTCCTTTGTCCGCATCCACTACTCGAACATATCCTTGCATTACGTATTCTTCTGAACCTTCTTTTCTTGTATAAAAAGTAGAGCCAAAAATAACTTCTAATTTCCCATCACCATCCAAATCTTCAAATGAAGGGGGTGAATCGAACACTTCCGGTCTGTCTTTGGCGCATTCAGTCTTCCATCTCACTTTTCCGTCATAGTTCAAACAATAAAAAGGACCCCCTCCCGATGCGCCGAAAAATATTTCCTGTTTGCTGTCCTTGTCCACATCTGCGATTCCGATAGAAGTATCTACCGGGCCGTATGGTACGCGAAACTCCCAGAGCTTATGGCCATCCTTTCCGCGAAACGCATATACCCCCCCCTCAGAGGCTTCATCTCCGAAGTACGTTCCAACTACGATATCCAGCCATCCGTCGCCATCCAAGTCTGCAATCGCACTTGAACCCATCGAGAGCGAGGGCAACGAATGTTTCCACAATATTTTAAAATCGGGCTTATCCGGGGCTTGAAATGTCAAACTTAATACAAATGCAATTATTAAATAGATAATTTTCATTGGGCTATCACCGGTATGCCGCCAACTGCCCCGACGGCGAAGAAATGGTCATCCTTGTTCACATTGTCAATGCGCACGCGATTAGTTTCACCCACCTCTCGCCAGCCCTGCCAAATCGCGGAAGCGGTGTCTCTCCAATACACGATATAATTTACTCCCGGTTTAGATTTCCAAGTGAGAGTAGTATGATGGCTTTGATCGCGAACGATTTGCACCTCATCAGGTTGTTCGCCTGCGTTTGCCATCAATGCTATAACTGCAAGGTTCACACGTGAGACATTTGCTAAATAATTCCAATCCATGTATTCTGGTAAGTCATCGGGTGTGTGCTGACGTGAGTATTCTTCATGTACTTCGATAAACCGCACGGCATTGTATCCTTGTTCATTAAACGGTGTATGATCGCCCCCCCTTCCAAATCTGTCTCTTCGCATCACGAGTTTCACGCCGAAGTCTTTCACATACTCTCTTGCCACCCATTCAATCCATCGTGCTAATTCACGACTCTGGTGTGGAGGCCGCTGCGGCTGCATCAGCCCCCCCACTATCGATTCTTCACTAAACACTCTCACGTTTTTCTCGTCTTTCTGCCCAAGTTTATTACTGCTCGAGCCGACTGTGTCGTTGTTGAGCACGGCATCTATGATCCATCCTTCATCACGCGCTAATTTTGCAAGTGCACGCGCACCATGCAAACCCTGCTCTTCTCCTGTAAACCCAACAAACACCAACGTATGTTCCCACTCGTGCTTCGACATTATGCGCGCGAGTTCCAACGCCAATGCGGTTCCGCTTGCATCATCGTTTGCACCCGGCGCACGGCCCGTGACAGCATCAACTTGTAAATTCAACGAATCCAAATGCCCCCCCACGATGATGCGTCTTTGTGTTTTTCCAGGAAGCGTAGCAATGACCTGCACAACTTCTTTGTCTTCCGGAACACGGCGGCCTTTTGGCAATGTGTATTTCATGAGTTCCACTTGTACACGCGGAAGTTTTTTATATTCACTTGCAAGCCATTCTGCCGCTTCGACCATCGTGGGGCTAAGCGTATTGCGAGTGTGGAATGAAGCGAGTTTTTCCACTGTACTGCGTAAGTTTTGAGACGAAACTTGTTTAAGCAGTTCTTCCATATCGGGCAAATCAGGAACTATCATCAAGCCTAAAAATAAAACCCAGAACATATTTTACATTATATCATCTAACTACATGTTTAAAACATTGCACCAAGTTCAATTAAAAATTGTGGGAAAGAGTTATCGCGTATCCTTGCTTCAAATTGGATTTTATATGCTGACTTTCCATTTTTGTGAAGATAACTCAAGTAAGGGATAAACATTGTCGGATGACCGCCGGCATCTCTATGATCTGCTCGCATTCCAAGAGCAAACGAATGATGTGGAACCCATTCACCTGAGATGCTATATCGCCAGTCTTTGCTTCCTGCAACTTCGGCACGTGCTAAACCTCCTGAAAAAAAGAAATCATTACAGTTATACTGTCCAACTACTCCGTAATACCTTCGGGAATTATTTCCGAAAAACGCATTTAATCCGATCGAATTCAATCCTTTGCGATAATAAGACTCGACGAAGTAACCTTTCGGTGTGCCTTCCAGTTCACAACTAGCGTTTGTTTTTGCATCATCGGTTAATGGAACGCTGAGCTCTCCCGCAAACGGGATCGTCAAACTTGAAAACAAACCTTCATTGGAGTCAGGTGCTTTCTTTACATGTGTTATTCGAACGGATGGTGATCGCCCCCCCGGTGAAAACGAACGCAAAGAACTTAATCGAGAGCTATTAGAACTCGTTCCGGACAAACCACTGCTGAAAACCAACGGCTCGGATATTGAAAGTCTTCTTGATACGTCCACCTGAGAAAGTGAACGATATTGACCCACCTGTAACTGAAAATCCGACGGCAACTCGAAAATAACAAAAATAT
>CAZSPF010000006.1:43313-46832 GCA_964608695.1 uncultured Fimbriimonadales bacterium
CTTCAAATCTTCCGCTTCTGTCACGTATCTTGCCATCTGATAAGATTTCCAAACTTAATGCACGCCACTCGATAAAATATGAAGTGTTCGTTTGTTCATCATGTCCTGCTGAAATAAATTCGATTCTATTAGGAATAGAATTTATTTTTTCCGGAGCGTTTTGACGCGTTTGCGAAAGTTGGCTTAACCAAACTGAAAGGGGCAGTGTTGACTGAGAAACTCGGTCTTTCATTTGATAATTATTCGCTACAAATTCTTCTCCAAAAGCGTTTAATTTGGGAACATGAACATGACAGGATGAACATTCTAAATTGTATTGTCGAGCGAATTGAGGTGTAGAAATTGCAGATATTGAGACGATAAAGGTTAATGCGAATAAAAGCACCACCCGGAGTGTTTTTAACATAGCCAGAAAGTATACTTGAACGTATTTCGAAAATTCTGCGTCAAGAGATTGAATAGGAGAAACTATGAAAGGGCTCTATGTTTTCACTTTAACTTGTGCTTATGTGCTCGCTTTTGGGCAATACACAACTTCACCAAACTGGATTTCAACTGACAAACAATACTCCACAGGAGGAGTGTTTGCTGATATCAACAATGATGGATTCCCTGACTTCATAGTTGCCAACGGGAACGACATGGCAAAACAAAAACTGGTGGTCTATTACAACAACGGCGGCACCTTACAAACTTCACCTGGATGGCAATCCGCAGTAAACAAATATCATGGACATATCGCAGTTGGAGATATTAATGGAGATGGGTGGCTTGATGTTGCCGTTGCGATTTTGATTTCTGAAAACGGTCCCGGTGCGCAAGTTTATTTTAATCAAGGGGGGGTGCTAGAAGCAACACCATCTTGGTCTTCTGCTGTGAGTTTCTATGGCTGGCATGTATCGTTAGGTGATGCTGATAATGATGGTGACTTGGACTTGCTCGTCGGCTCTTCGGATGCTTATGGCTCCAAAAAATGGAAAAATTACATTTTTTACAATCACAACGGTGCATTGGAACCTGTGCCAAGTTGGCAAAGCGACGACAACCGCAACCTTGACCACATGGAGTTTGCTGATGTAGATAACGACGGTGATTTAGATGTCATCGCAATTGGCTCGAAAACTTACAACTGGATTTACAAAAACAACAACGGTTCAATATCAACAATTCCCGATTGGCAAAGCACCGATAACGGTAGTCAATTTGCAAACACGCTTTGTGTGGGTGATATCAATGGGGACGGTTACATAGATTTTATCATGAGTGATAATAATCAACTTACGGGGGGGTTAGGAAGGTTTAAGTTATACCGCAATTTAGGAAACGGCATGTTTGAAACAACCCCGGGGTGGTCGTACTACGTAGGTTATGTTTCTGGTATCGCACTGGCAGATCTCAACAACGACGGCAAGCTCGATTTCATCGGTGGATCATGGTGGGGAAAGGTTTTAATTTTCATGAATACGGGAACAGGATTTGCATCTTCACCTTCATGGATATCGGCTAATTCTATGGTTGTGGAAGCCATCTGTTTTGGAGACCTAAACAAAGATGGCTTGGTTATGAAACAAGAAAAAAAGGACGTTTTCACAGGAAAAACTGTGATGTTTTGGGACGCATCTCCATTTATAAAACCATTTGGAAGGAATACTGCTCGAACGCTTTATTATCTGGATAAACAACCGATTGAATATGTAAATAAAGTTTTCGTAGATGGAATAGAAATATCACACAACGAATATTGTTACAACGCAATGAACGGCTGGGTGTCACTTAAAAACAAACCAAAAATGAGTGTCCTCATCGAATACACGCACACCACAAAACCCGACATGGGTGTAACGGATTGGGACAACGGCAAAGGAAACGTTGTTTATTATTACCAATAGTTAATTGTAAAACTTTGGCAGCACCCAAGGCTTACGATATTCTCTCTGATACGCCAATGTACCCTTTCCCGTATTTCCCACAATATCCATCTTCGATTTATCCCATCTCACTCTATCACCTGTGTAAAGTGATGCGTTCGCAAGATGACAAACAATAGTCGTTTGTGCAAGTGATTCAAGATGCGCTCTCGGCATCTCTCGCGATTTAACACAATCCAGCCAATTCCGGTAATGATCACCCACATGTTCTTTTTCTTCCTTTGGCAGTTCTTTACCATCAGGGTCGAAGACACTCCAGCCCCCCCGCCATACTCGCAATGTTTTTCCATCTGCGCTTACAAATTCTGTTCCATGCCCGGGCTTTCCAACGCGCTCTCTGCCCACATACCAGTGCAAAACAAAATCCGGATTTTCGAACTTGTACAACGCCTCGATCGTGTCTTCAGAAGTTCTGTCGTCATCGGGGAATGCCCATTTTCCACCGAAGCAAATCACTTCGGTGGGCATAACTAAATCAGTACTCTCGCTCATTCCCAAAAGCGCAATATCAATCATGTGCACCCCCCAATCACCGGTCATCCCGCTTCCGTAATTCTTAAACCACCTCCAGTTAAAATGGTGCCTATTGGGTTGATAAGGTATGAGCTCTGCAGGACCCGTCCAAAAATCATAATCCAAACCCTGGGGGGGGTCAGTAGGAGAGTTCTTCCCAGCTTGAAATCCGTCGTTTATCCACGCACGGCACAAAACAATTTTGCCCAACTTACCTTCTCTAATGTATGCTATCGCATCTGTAAACTCCTTCGTGCTTCTCTGCCATGTTCCCACTTGCACAATGCTTTTATGTTTTTTTACACAATTCGCCATTGCAAGCGCTTCAACAATGTTATGCGAAATAGGCTTTTCACAATATGCGTCTTTATCGGCTTCACATGCGTGAATAAGGTTGAGAGCATGCCAGTGGTCAGGCGTGGAAATTACAACGGCATCAATATCTTTGTTTCCCAATAATTTCCTGTAATCTTTGTAAACTTCCGGTGACTTTTCGTATTTCTCTTTTACCAAGCGAAAATCGTTAGTTATGCGGTTAGTGTCCACATCACAAAGTGCGACAATCTCCACATCCGCAAAGCGCATGAGCGAGCGCATGTTCGCCGAACCCATTCCAGAACAGCCAATCATTCCTATCAAAACCTTATCGTTAGGGCTTTGCTTCTTAGTAGGTTGTCGCAAAGTGTCTGCATTGAGTAGACCACTACTCAAACCTATAGCGGTTACTCCTACAGCACTTGCTTTCTTAAAGAACTCTCGCCTCGTGATACCATCATCATTTTTCTTATTCATTTCCTGCTCCTGTTTTGTTAGTCTCATTCGACGAAGAATGGTATAATCCCTATCCAACCCGCACGCTCTCAGCCAATGCCACGGGTTCTCCCAAAAGGGAGCAACGGAGGCCGGAGGAATAAACCCAAGGAGAATATATGACACCACTTACCATGCGTGACCTCCTCGAAGCAGGAGTTCACTTCGGACATGCCACGCGCCGATGGCACCCCAAAATGAAGCGATATATCTACGGCGCGCGCAATGGCATATACATTATTGACATGCACCAGACCATCAAACTCTT
>CAZSPF010000006.1:46858-62729 GCA_964608695.1 uncultured Fimbriimonadales bacterium
GTGAAAAATGTCGTTGAAAACGGAGGAACAGTTCTCTTCGTCGGCACAAAAAAACAGATTCAAGGCGCAATCAAAGAGGCCGCCACCAAATGCGGTATGCCCTACGTTTCCGAAAGATGGATGGGCGGATTGCTTACAAACTGGAAAACCATCCAAAGCAGATTGAACCGCATGAGAGAACTTGACCGCCTTGTGGAAGAGGGATATCTGCAAAGGCTCACCAAGAAAGAAGCCATGCTTCGCGAAAAAGAAAGAGAGAGATTGCATCGGTATTTCGATGGTGTAAGCAAACTTCCAGGTCCACCCGACCTCTTGTTTGTTGTTGACCTGAAAAAGGAAGCCATCGCGGTTCAAGAAGGGAAGAAATTAGGCATTCCTATTGTTGCCATAGTCGACACAAACTGTGACCCGGACGATGTGGATTACGTTATCCCCGGAAATGACGACGCCATTAGAGCGGTACGGCTCATCTCCGGAAAAATCTCGGAAATCATCGCGGAGATGCGACCTGTAGACGTTGCTCTCGCCGGAGAAATCGAACCTTCGGAAATGCCGGAAACACTCGAAGAAGAACCGGAAGTTCCGTTGGGAGAAATGGAAAGAGAGATGCTGCGCAAATACGAAGTTGAAGAAGAACTCGAAGAAGGCATGCATCCTGCCGTCAGAAGATCAAGAATAAGTAAAGAGGAAGAAGAATAAATGGAAATTACAGCCGGATTAGTCAAAAAACTAAGAGACAAAACCGACGCACCCATGATGGAGTGCAAGAGAGCATTGGAACAAGCATTGCAAGAGCAAGGTGATTCCGCAACAGAAGAAACTTTGATGACTCGTGCGCATGAAATTCTGCGCGAAGTAGGAAAAGTTGCCGCAGTAAAACGCTCGGATAGAACAACCACCAATGGAACAGTCGCAGTTTCACGAAAAGATAACACTGCGGTGGCAGTCGCGCTGTTATGTGAAACCGATTTTGTTGCGCGTAACGAGGATTTCATAGCTCTTGCCCAAACAATTGCAGATTATTTTGCAGACTATGAAATCCCATCTGACCCTCTAACTGCAAATGTCAGCGGAAAAACCGTCAAAGAACTCATAGACGAAGCTGTCGGGAAAATACGTGAAAACATCCAACTCGGAAGTGTAAAGCGCATAACAGGTGATGGCGTTGTCGGCACTTATTTGCATCATGACAAAGCAAAAGCCGCACTCGTGTTGGTATCGGGTGGGAATGGTAATGCCCAAGACATTGCAAACAAAATCGGCATTCAAATCGTTGCACTGTCGCCTGAATACATCAGCAAAGAGCAAATTGACAGCACACGCTTGCAACAGGAAATAGAAATTGAAAAACAGCGCGCCATAGAAGAAGGTAAGCCGCCGGAAATTGCAGAAAAAATCGCTCAAGGAAAAGTCAGCAAAGATTTCTTACAGCAAGTCGTGTTGTTAGAACAACCTTGGTATGCGCAACTTAATAAAAAAGTGAATGAAGTCCTGCAAGAAGTCGGTGGGAATATCAGTGTGAAAAAGATAGTCCGTATCGAAGCAGGTAAGGAGCCTGTTGAATCAAGTGTCTGAGCGAATTAAGCCAAAACGGATTTTACTAAAACTTAGCGGTGAAGCATTCGCCGGTGAAGACCGCTTTGGCTTAAACGCTCAATCCGTAAAATATATTGCAGAAGAGATTGTGTCCGTACACGATGCGGGAATCGAAACAGCAGTTGTAGTAGGGGGGGGGAACTTCATTCGAGGAGAAGTATTCAGCAAGGAGAGTGAAATAGATCAATCCGTTGCAGACTACATGGGAATGCTTGGCACCTTGATGAACGCAATGGCGCTTCAAGAAGCTATCGAAAAAATAGGAATTCCCACACGAGTGATGAGTGCGGTAAACGTGCAAGCTGTGAGCGAGCCTTTTATCAGAAGACGTGCCAAAAGACATCTTGAAAAGGGCCGTATCATTATCTTAGCCGCCGGTACTGGTAACCCGTTTTTCACAACTGATACAGCCGCAGTATTACGTGCACTTGAACTTGGTGCGGAGATCTTGTTAAAAGCAACTAAAGTTGATGGCGTATACGACAAAGACCCGAAGAAATTTAATGATGCGTCTAAATTTGAAAACATCACATTCTCAGATGCCATCCAAAAAAGATTGGGCGTGATGGACCAAACAGCTTTCACGATGTGCAGAGAACACAAGCTTCCTGTTGTTGTTCTCAGTTTGTATGAAAAAGGAGCCATGCGGAATGCCGCACTTGGCGAAAAAATCGGAACATTTGTTGGAGGTGAATAAGTGCAAAGCGATAATCCTCAAGAATTAATTAAAGATGGTAATCACAGGATGGAAATGGCAGTGGAAGCAACCGCTCGAGATTTTTCAGCCATTCGAACGGGCAGAGCAAACCCGCAACTCTTAAATAAAATCCATGTGGATTATTACGGGACAGAAACTCCGTTAAATCAGGTTGCTGATATATCAGTACCCGAACCGAGACAGTTACTTATCAAACCTTACGACAAAAGCCTTATTCAACAAATCGAAAAAGCTATTTTGAAAAGTGATTTGGGGTTAAATCCTAGCACGGATTCAAACGGAATACGATTGATTTTTCCTCAAATGACGGAAGACCGAAGAAAAGAGATGGTGAAACAGGTACATCATCGTTCCGAAGAAGGCTGTATCGCCGTAAGAAATGTGCGACGCGATGTATTAGAACACCTAAAAAAACTGCAAAAAGATAAAATTATTTCAGAAGACGAACTAAAACGCTACGAAACAGAAGTTCAGAAACTCACCGATAAATATATAAACGAAATTCACGATTTGCAAAAAAAGAAAGATGCAGAACTGATGGAAGTCTAACAGTTCTGCTTTAAATTCATGAACAACGCAAAAGTCGCGGCAGAAAAATACGGGGTTAATCTATCGCGTCTTCCCGTTCATATAGGGATAATCATGGATGGCAACGGAAGATGGGCAACCGCAAAAAATCTACCACGACTCGTAGGGCATCGCGAAGGTTACAAAACATTACGCTCAGTTATATTGTTCGCAAATGAATTGGGAATAAAATTTCTTACCGTTTATGCTTTCAGCGTAGAAAACTGGAAACGTCCGCAAGACGAAGTGGACGGATTGATGGATTTAATCACCCAAGCGGCAATTGACGAACTGCGCATCATGCATCAAAACAACGTCAGGGTAAAAGTTATCGGACGCATGAACGACTTGCCAGACAAACTTCAAAACGCGCTGAACAACGGGATCGAAACCACAAAAAACAACAACGGTATTACATTCACACTCGCAATAAACTATGGAGGGAGGGCAGAGATTGTAGATGCAGTGAAGCAGATACTCAAAGCGTCTCCCCCCCCTGACATCATCTCAGAAGAAACAATTAATGAAAACCTTTATAACCCGGAACTCCCTGAGCCCGATTTACTTATTCGAACTGCAGGGGAAATGCGATTAAGCAATTTCCTGTTATGGCAGTCTGCGTACTCCGAACTTGTGGTGCTGCCTGTCAACTGGCCTGATTTTTCATTAAATGACTTACTGGAAGCGTGCAAACAATACGGCGAGCGCACTCGAAAATTCGGAGCAGTGATACCATGAAACGTGTTGCGATTTTAGGCTCAACCGGAAGTATCGGTACGCAGACAATCGAAGTCATCAAAAAACATCCCGACAAGCTTTCTGTTGTCGCACTCGCATCACATTCATCCGTAGAAAAAATCCTTCCTCAAACAAACGAATTCCCAGAAGCAAAACTCGCGATGTTCGAAACCGAAAGCGCAAAACAACTAACCGAACGAACACAAAGAAAAGTGTTCTGCGGTGTGGAAGGTTTAATCGAACTCGCCACCGATGTGGATGTGGACATCGTGGTAGTTTGTGTTGCAGGCATGATCGGATTGCAACCCATCAGTGCATTGCAAGCAAACAAAAAAGTCGCCATTGCAAGCAAAGAGGTTCTTGTTGCAGGGGGGGCAATTGTGATGCCGATCGCAAATCAAAAAACGCATTCTCTTTCTCCAATCGATTCCGAACACTCAGCCATTCTTCAATGTTTAAACGGAGTTCATAAAAACACATCCGGTTATAATTTCGAGCACATCGAAAAAATCATCCTTACCGCAAGCGGTGGTCCGTTTTGCGGATGGACACTCGACAAACTACAGAACGTTACCGTCGAACAGGCGCTCAATCATCCCACATGGAAAATGGGTGGAAAAATTACCATCGACTCCGCAACACTAATGAACAAAGGCTTGGAAATCATCGAAGCCTGTTGGTTGTACGATACCCCCCCCGAAAACATCGAAGTTGTAATTCACCCTCAAAGTGTCATTCACTCTATCATCAAGTTTCACGATGGTTCTGCACTTGCACAGATGGGACATCCCGACATGAAAGTACCCATTCAATACGCGCTTCTGGATCACGAACGCTTGCTTTCTCCTGCGAAAAACTGGGACCCGATTCACACACCTCATCTCACGTTCGAAAACTACGATGAAAACGTTTTCATTTCACCAAATATCGCACGCGAAGCTTTTCGAAGGGGAGGCGTTGTCCCCGCCTACCTAAACGCTACAAACGAAATGGCGGCAAACGCTTTCCTGAAGAATCAAATAACTTTTTTAGATATTCAAAATTTGTGCGAACAATCACTGCATTACGCACCAAACCTCGAACCTACACTCGAAAACATCCTGCTTGCAGACAAAGAAGCACGTTACCGGTTTCAAAAAGACGTTACCGCAAAAACTTAACCCTCCTTATACACGTTATCACCCTTCCCTCCACTAAATAGTTCCGTTCAAAGAAAGTTCGCGCAGAGCAGTCAATTCTAACAAAGTTAGTTTTGGTGCTGTAATTATACACTTCGCGCGAACCTTCTTTGAGCGGGAGAACTGACCCGCCCCGCCGCCGCTCGCTAACGCTCGCCACCCCAAAGAAAAGTTTTGTTCACTGTTCCTGATTTGCGCGCGACGGATTTTTTCTTCTAAAAGGAAAACAAAACTTTTCTTTGAGGCTCTGCTCTGAACGAGCAGGCGGTGGGGCTTTTCGGACTTCGCTCGGACGGCTCGGCATTCCTCCCCCCAAACCCCCTCCTGCCGAGCCGTCCTCGCTTCGGCAAAAGATTTTTTGGGCAGCGAAATTATAAATACATTAAGTCATTTTTTCAGTAATTTTGCAAACTGGATATTTTGGACAGCCCCAGAATTGTCCCCGCGGTCCTTTGTGCTTAATCATCGCCAAATCATGTTTTGGACAAATAGGAGTTCCCTCGCTGGTCGTCTCCTTTTTCGCTTTTCGCAATGTTCTAACTTGTTTTTTGATTTTGATTATTTCCTCTTTGCTTTTTGGTTCTGCACCCAATTTATGACCGCCGACCAAACAAAATGTCCATAAACCTCCATAGATACTTTTATCCGTCCAATACCACGCACCTGACCCTCGGCAAAACTCGCATCTTTGCAACTTATTTTCCCCGATCTTTCCGAGATTTTTATCTAACTTCAAGAAAGTCATCATTTGTTGGGAAGTTTCCTTCCCCTCAAAACGCCGCATTACTTCGTGGCTGTCTCTTTGCGACAAAATATTTAAGCTACCTTCCCATAAAATACTCCGATCAATAATTGCGAGTTTCCGGTGAACATACCCGATAAACGGCAAAACTGTAATGCCCATATTTTCAAAGTTTTTAATCTCGTCCGTTGCTTGATATCTCATTGTTGAATCGTGCTCTTTTGGTTGTCTAGTCAAAATGAAAATTTTAATGCCTTTATTTATCAAGTGTTCAAAGATTGGTGTAAAAGTACGAACGCGCTCTGTCGTGATGTAGGGGCTATCAATAATTACTTCCTGTTTTGCATTGAGCAGGTCTTTTATAAAGTTTTGGTAAAAATCGGTTTCATTGAATAAATGCGATTTCTCAAAATCTCCCGAAAGGTCCTTTATATTGTTAATTTGTTTCAACCATTTTTCCGCTTTTTCGCTCACAGAATATTTTGGGAGTGTGTCTTCCGAAGAAATAATAGGAAAATCCTTTTCGTGGCAATACTGAATGAATTTACGCAATAAAGATGTTAAGCTATGTTTTCTATCTATGGTTTGGCAATCGGCAATCACAATACACTTTTCTTTTGCGCGCGAAAAAGCGACATTAAGCAATTTTTCATCATCTCCACCCTCACCCTGATCGTCGGTTAATTTTGTAGGTTGTGCTGTAGTGGTATCGAAAATGATTATTTGTTTTTCTCCGCCTTGAAAACGATGAACGGTATCGGCTTCAATTTCTTTACTAAGATTTTCATCCTCTACAATTTTCTGTATCAGATTTGTTTGCGGTCTAAACGGAGAAATTATACCGATACTTTTATAACCGTTTTCAACGGCCTGCTTGGCAAGTGAAACTGCCAAAAATGCCTGATAAAGATTGTAATAAGAGCCACTATCAGTCCGGCTAGGCAACGGCCCGATCTTGCTCGTGTCATATATTCCAATATGTGCATTATCAAGAGGGGGCTTTGATAATCGTTCCTTGCCGTTATTGCGCGTGTTCTCGACAGAATCAAGCTCAAACTGCTTTCCGCTTCTTCCGTAAACAAGCGAATTAACAATGCCAGCAATGTCTGGGTGCATTCTGTATTGAACTTTTAATTGTTCGAGCCAATCGGGTTTAACGCCGGAACGGATTGCTGAAAAAATACCAGAAACTTCAAAAATATCCTTCTTCAGCCACTTTTCTACTAGAGCTTCTTCTTTTCTGATTTCTTCTTCTGATTTTTCTTTACGTCTTAAAACTTTATGTTTTGCGATGGGTGGTAATTGGTAAAAATCTCCCACAATTACAACTTTTTGCTTCGCTAAACCCGCCGCGCACCAAAGAGCGGGTAGCGGAGCCATTGAAGCTTCGTCTACAATTATGCAGTCATATTCGCGATTCAAAACAACTTGCGAGCTATAACTTTTTGTAAGCGTTGTAGCGATAACTTTTGCTTCTTTAATAAGAGTATTGGCTAGTTCCTCAAGTTGCTTCAATAATAAATCTCTCTGTTCTTTGAGATTTTTCAACTCACTATTGGTCTTCTCAACTATCTTTTTGTGTCGTTCTAAATTTTCGCCCTGCAACTGCGCTTCAAGCTCTTTTCTTTCATCAACGAATCTCTGTAATTTTATTTTTGCAGTTCCTACGGCTTGGGTATATGTAGAGATCTTTTTTGTTTCTTTGTCTTTTTGAACCAACAACGAGCTTTTTTGACGAGTAAGTTTTTCTAGATTTAGGCCGGAAAAAAATCTCCCCAAAGTACCTTTTGACTAATACTCATGTATTTTTGCTTCGTTATCCGATAACTGATTTTCTATACTGTTCAATAAAGATTTTGCAGAAACTATCCCGTTTTCTTTGCTCGAAATATCACCTTTGATATTTTCTTCTTCCTTTTTAAACACCTCTACTTTCTGAAATTGTCTTATGATAGTTTCTGATTTTGAAGCTATCAAGGAAATTTCGTCTATGCGCTTTGTGAGAGTTTCGATCTCATTCTTGATTGGTAACCCCTTCTTTTCTAAAACAATCGTGGGCACGACCATTTCATACGCTTTGAGTTCAGATTTTTGTATTGCACCTTCGCGCAAAAACTTTCCATCACGATAATCATCAGTGCTTTCAAGGTGCTTTACTACACTCAAAAGCGCGCCGTCTGTTGCTACATTGGTATGAGAAATTAAAAGCACACTCAAGTTTTTAGACAAAAATCCTTCGGTTAAACGAGCTATCGTTTGTGTTTTGCCAGTTCCGGGCGGTCCCCAAATGAAGGAAACCTCGCTTCCCATTGCTAATTTTATTGCGCTTTCTTGAGATAAATTTGGTAAGTCAGAAACAGAGGAATGCGGTATTTGGTATTCCTGTGAAGCAATATTTGCGGGCTTCAGCTTAAAGGTCTTTTCTGCTAAATCTGTAAGTTGTAGCTCTCCGTTATCAACTTTTTTGAGCTTCTCATAGAGAAGTTGTAATAGATAATAGCTTGAAATAATGAGTCGAGCTTCTGGGATTGTTGCTCCAATATTTTTATCAAGTTCGACCTGAATGCTTTTATCATTTGTCGCGATAACTCTTCCATTTGCGCTTTCACTTCTTATTTTTATCTCAACAGCAGTATCGGATTCTATATTTTGAAAAAACTCTAAAGTGAACTCGTAAATGTAAACGTCGCCAACGCTGTTTAGTAATTGGCCATTCTTTACTCTCAGCTGTGCGCTTCCTTCTTGCCGCAAATACTCAATATTTGCTTCAAGAGCCAAAAGCATTTCTTTGATATAGCTTTCCATAATCAAATAATAAGGTCGTTCACTTTGACCCCAAGCGCTTTAGCAATTTTTTCGACGACCTTTAGCGAGGGGTTGCGAACGCCTCTTTCAATGCCGCTTATATATGACCGGTGTAAATTAAGCCGCCTAGCGACATCTCCTTGCGATAGTCCTTTTGTGAGGCGTATTTCCCTTACTTTTTTGCCGAAATGTTTTGGTGCGCGAGAAAGGACTCGAACCTTCACGCCCTTTCGGGCACATGCACCTCAAGCATGCGTGTCTACCAATTCCACCACCCGCGCTCGGGGATATGTGATTATACTCGCAGGAGACCACTCCTCATAGCAGAAAACACGCCCAAACTCCCCAACGTTCCCTGCACAAGAAGTCATAATGAAAACGAGATGCCGAATTCCAATCCCTTCCATGCACTATCGAATATAGAAACCCCGCTCGGGAAAAAACAGATTTATCGTCTTGATACACTCAATGATTTCGGTGCCATAAAAACTATCCCTTACTCTATCCGCGTCCTGCTGGAATCGTGCCTTAGAAACTGCGACGGAAAAATCATCACCGAAGACCATGTGAAATCTCTCTCTGCTTATGATCCCAAAAACATTCCCGATTTGGAAATACCTTTCATTCCCGGACGGGTTGTATTGCAAGATTTCACAGGCGTTCCTGCGGTTGTGGATTTAGCGGCGATGCGCTCTGCAATGTCACGCATGAAAGGTGACCCTAAAAAAGTGAATCCGCTTGTACCATGCGATTTGGTAATTGACCACTCCGTTCAAGTGGATGCGTTTAACTCTCCCGATGCTTTGCGCATTAATGCGGAGTTAGAATTTGAAAGAAATCGGGAACGATACGAATTTTTGAAATGGGGACAAGAAGCGTTTGAAAATTTACGCGTCGTCCCCCCCGCAACAGGCATCGTTCATCAAGTGAACTTGGAGTATCTGGCAAAAGTCATTTGGGAAAAGGACGAAGTTTTATTCCCCGATTCGCTTGTGGGCACTGATTCACATACCACTATGATAAACGGCTTGGGGATATTAGGCTGGGGTGTGGGTGGAATTGAAGCGGAAGCTGTGATGCTTGGTCAGCCCTATTACATGCTCATACCGGAAGTGGTGGGATTTAAACTTACGGGTGCATTGCCCGAAGGATCAACGGCAACTGATTTGGTGTTGGTTGTCACGCAGATGCTGCGACAACACGGTGTTGTTGGAAAATTTGTGGAGTTTTTCGGACCCGGATTGAGCAGCATGCCGGTTGCCAATCGCGCAACGATTGCAAACATGGCACCAGAATACGGTGCGACATGCGGGTTCTTCCCGGTGGATGAAAAAGTCTTGGAATATCTTTATCTTACGGGGAGAGACGAAGAGTTAATTAGAACAGTGGAAACATATTATCGCGCACAAGGTTTGTGGCGAGATGACAGCATAAACATTCGATACTCTTCTGTTTTGGAATTAGATTTATCCACAGTTCAGCCATCACTTGCCGGACCGCGCAGACCACAGGATAGAGTTCTGCTGAGCGAAATGCAAGGTGCTTGGCGAGACTCACTCTCTACATTTTTCGGAAAGAAGCCGGTCTTTGAAAAGATAAACGACGACAGGTGGCTTACAGAAGGGGGGGCTATTCCTGATCAGTCTGCTGTTGCAGTCGCAGAAAAAATGGATGGGAGAGTGGAATGCGAATGCGACGGTAAAAGATTTTTACTCACGCATGGAGATGTGGTTATTGCAGCAATAACGAGTTGTACAAACACCAGCAATCCCGAAGTAATGATAGGTGCGGGACTCGTTGCAAAGAAGGCACGAGAAAAAGGTTTATCCAGAAAACCATGGGTGAAGACCTCTTTGGCTCCCGGGTCAAAAGTTGTAACGGATTATTTGCAAACCTCCGGATTATTAGAAGACTTGGAAGCGATAGGTTTTTATGTTGTGGGTTATGGCTGTACTACATGCATTGGAAATTCTGGTCCGCTTCCGGAAAGTGTGAGCAAAGCGATTCAAGAAGGTGACCTTGTTGTTGCATCGGTGCTATCCGGTAATCGTAATTTTGAAGGGCGCATCAATCCAGAAGTGAAAGCCAATTATTTGGCGTCACCATTATTGGTGGTGGCATATGCAATCGCAGGCACGGTGGACATTGATTTAAATAACGAACCTATTGGAAAAGATCTCCAAGGAAATTCTGTTTATCTACGCGACATCATGCCGACAAGCATCGAAATTCAAGAAACCATTTCGAAGTGTGTTACACGTGAACAGTTTATAAAACAATATGCGAACGTTTTCGAAGGCACGGAAGAGTGGCGCAATGTTCCTTCGAAAGGAAGTTTGCTTTACGATTGGCCTAGTGAAAGCACATACATTCAAGAACCTCCCTTCTTTGTGGAAATGCCAGAAAACCCAACACCGATTGTATCAATTAAAAATGCAAGGTGTTTGTTGAAATTAGGGGATTCGGTTACAACCGATCATATCTCTCCTGCCGGAGCGATTAAAGCGGATAGCCCCGCAGGGAAATATCTACAAGAGTTAGGAGTGCGACCGCATGAGTTTAACAGTTACGGTTCTCGACGAGGTAACGACCGCGTGATGACACGAGGTACTTTTGCAAACATCCGCATTCGCAATCAAATTGCTCCAGGTACGGAAGGAGGACTTACGACAGATTTTATGGATGGAACTGTTAAAACAGTTTACGAAGCAGCGATGAATTATAAGAAAAGCAATGTTCCGCTTATTGTTCTTGCAGGAAAAGATTATGGAATGGGTTCATCGCGAGATTGGGCGGCAAAGGGAACGTATTTGCTTGGGGTGAAAGCGGTTATAGCAGAATCATTCGAGCGCATACACAGAAGCAACCTTGTGGGCATGGGAGTATTACCACTGGCATTTTTAGAAGGGCAAAACGCGGACAGTTTGGGCTTAACTGGACATGAGATCTTTGATATTGAAATTGATGATACAGTCAAGCCTAAAGACAAGGTTCGAGTAGTTGCTCGAAGAGAAGACGGAGCGAGCATCGAGTTTCAAGCAATTTGCAGACTGGATTCGCCCATCGAATTGGACTACTATCGAAACGGCGGGATTTTGCACATGGTGCTAAGAAAAATGGCGAAATAGTTTATGCCGCTGTTTCGTTTTTATGTCTCATAGTTTCTAAGTTTTCATTCAAATCCGCAACACGTGCACGAACAGCAAGAGGAACGGGTGCAAAAGTTTCACTGGAATCATAAACTCGCATCGCAGCAACAGCCATTAGTTCATTCGCCCATAACTGTGAATCCAATAGTCTCATTTCGGGGAGAAGAACTACATAACTGCCGTCTGTTTTTCTGCAAAGACGCGCATTATTCGGAGCAAGTCGTTTGATTAATAAGCCTAACTGCCGAGATGCAAGTTCTATGGTGGGCTGCCCTACTTCTTCCACTAAATCATTAAACCTGATGGGTTCAATGTAAGCAATGCTTGCAAAAGTATCTGGAGAAACAGACAGTACTTCGTTTTGAAATTCGCTTGGTGTTAGAAACCCTGAAGGAGAATACACTTTTTCATTCTTTCTTTCGGTTATGTGTACAATTCCGTGTGCTAACTCTGTTGCAATGTCAGTTAATGTTTTCGAGTCATCTTCATGAAACTTTCCATCTCTTGCATCAATAGCAATTACGAAACCAATAATATCGATTCCGTGCACTATGGGAACTAACAAAAAACTTCCTACACGTTGTTTAATGGCAATGTTTTTGTCAATTCTTGAATGAGTTAAAGTGGAATAAGCAAATACAGATTCACCGCTGGCTAAAAACCAACCCTCGATACCTCGTGGCTCAAACAATAAACTCTCATGCAAAGTTGTTACCCTCCCGTGTTTTCCTGCCAATATGGGTTTGCCTTCATCCAGTAAATAAACACCCACTCCTTCGCACTGCAATACTTCACACAAGGCTTTCGCTGTTCGTTTGCAAACATCCGTTTCCGTTGTTGCTCCGTCCATTCTGCACGCGATTTCGTAAAGTATTTCTGCCTCTTTGGTTCTTCGATAGTGCTGTATTCTTTGTTGTTCATCAAGAACAACTCTCGCAATAATTTCGGATGCTTCTTCCATTCTGGATTGCAAAGAATCATAATCTGTTTTACTTTCCAAAAACAATGTTAACATCCCTACAACAGTTCCCTTGAATGACAATAAAACATTTAAGGTGGGAATGATTTTATTTTCAGAATTCAACGCAGAAAGTGCTTCATTCGTTTTCTTTTTTAATAAATATGCGGTTTCCTCGCCGGAAATTTGTATGCTAATGTTATGTGTTTCCTTCGGAACTCTACCGTTTATTTCCGTTACGAGTAGTCGGTTACCTAATTGATTAATGGTGTATAATATCACACCGTCTGCGTGAGACAGCTCTCTTATCTTTTCCAAGATCTCTTGCATACCTTGATTGCGTTTGTGTCGAGCCAGCATCAACTCAACTCCCCAGCGTGAAACGCGAGACCTGCGCTCTAATTCTTTAAATGTTCTCGTAAGTTTTCTGTATTTTTCCCGCAGTTCGATAAGTGCTTGCGTTCCTGTTTCAACTTCAGGAGCTGCAAGTTCACTTATCATCTCTTGGATGGATTTTGGTCGAACAACGACTCTTGGCTGGTTGATAAGCAGAGATATTGCGAACACAATCGCAGTTTGTATATATATAGTAATGGAAGGAAGCCCCCCCGACACCATAGGTTGAGCAAAGAAAACTGCAGATGCTGTTATCGCTCCGGTTGCCAATGGGTTGCTTCCGCGCCTCGTAACCGCATAAAGCATGGGCGTCACTGCCAGTAAACCAAAAGTTTCCAAATAACCCGCAAATGCCAGAACTGCGGCAATAGCAAGAGCATCCAAGCCTGCGATTAAACCTGCAAAACCTGAATTCGTTTTCTTTTTATGTTCGACCAGATACGCCACAGTCGCATAAACTGCTGTTAACAGTGCTATCTGCCATGCAGTTTCAAAATCAGGCACGCCCAGCCAACCTGACACGCATAAAAGCATGCCAGCGGAGATTAACCTAAACCCAAATTCGTACATGTAATCCGGTTCGGTTATCGGAATAATACGTGCAGTTCCACAGGTTGGGGTATCTTGTTTTTAAGATGAAAAACATAGTTTGTTTAATGGTTTGCTTAGCCATCTTTGGCTGTAACATGACCGATGATGAAGTACGCCAAAAGGCAGGAGACATTGCAGTTGGAACGAAAAAGGCAGTGGAATCCGCTTCAGAGTCTTTGAAAAATGCCTATGACGAAGGAGTGGAAATGGGTAAGCAGGTAGCACTTTCCGCTCAAGAAAAAGTAGGCACTGCCGTAGATGATGCAGTTTTGTTAGGAAAAATAAAAGCCGGTTTTAACCTTGTGAAAGGCTTGGATGCGCGCAACATCACAATAAAAGTGGATAAAGGAACGGTTATTCTTGCTGGAACAGTGCCTACCGAACTGGACAAAATGAAAGCCGAAGGCGTGGCATATGGCGTAACAGGGGATTTAAGCAAGGTTAAGAGCGAATTGGAAGTAGTGCCAAAGGAGTAAGGCTAAAACTTTTTACATTCTCCTTTCCTGCATGTGAAGTAATGTAAAATGCTCACATGAGCAAAGCCGCAGAACTCAAAGATAGAATAAGAGAAATTCAGCGCTTGTCACAAGCCGGTGCCGTTTTAAGTTGGGATCAACAGTGCAATATGCCGCCTCTTGGCGCACAGAGCCGAGCAGAGCAACTCGCTACTCTTAGCAAAATCATTCACGAAAAATTCACATCCGATGAAGTCGGGGCATTGATTGATGATTTAAGCGCGGAAACCTCAAGTGCAAGCATGGACGATGATGAAAAAGCCATGGCGCGAGTTTTAAAAAGAAACTATGACCGCTTAACAAAAGTCCCCACTGCATTAGTTGCAGAAGAAGCAGAAGTTACAACATTTGCACACGAAGTATGGGTAAAAGCACGAAAAGAAAACGATTTTAAATCCTTTCTTCCCTCATTGGAAAAAATAATAGATATAAAAAGACAGATTGCTGAATATATCGGTTTCGATGAACACATTTATGATGCTTTGCTCGACGCATACGAGCCGGGAATGAAAACTAAAGAAGTCGAAAGAATTTTCAATGAATTACGACCAAAACTGGTGCACTTTGTTAAACAAATTCAGGACTCAGGAACAGAAGTAGACGATTCCATCCTCAAAAGAAAATACGACATCGAAAAACAAAAAGAGATTGCAAACGATGTGGTGAAAAGAATCGGTTACGATTTTTCACGTGGACGACAGGACATCGCCGCCCATCCTTTCTGTACAACTCTTGGTAACGGAGATGTGCGCATCACCACTCGCTTTGATGATCATTTTCTGCCATCGAGCTTGTTTGCTTCCATGCATGAAGCTGGTCATGCCATCTACGAGCAAGGCATTCCAGAAAAATATGACGGCACTGCGCTATTCGATGCATGCTCACTTGCATTTCATGAAAGCCAATCGCGTATGTGGGAAAACAACGTGGGACGAAGCAGAGAGTTTATCGAATACTATTTTCCGGTTCTGAAAGAAGCATTTCCCGAAAGTCTGGGTGATGTTTCCGTAGACGAATTTTACAGAGCGGCAAACAAAGTTTTCCCCTCGCTTATTCGCGTGGAAGCGGATGAAGTTACATACGGTTTGCACATTATGCTGAGATTCGAATTGGAAAAAAGCATGCTGGAAGGCAAAATCAACTTTGCCGAACTTCCCGAAATATGGAACGAGAAGATGCGCGAGTATTTGGGAATCACCCCCCCCAATGACTCCAACGGTGTTTTGCAAGACGTCCATTGGTCAGCAGGAATTGTAGGGTACTTTCCCACGTATGCTCTTGGCAACCTCATCGGTGCGCAGCTTTGGGAGAAAATACAGCGCGAGATCCCCGATTTGAAAGAACAAATCAGAAGCGGACAATTCGACCAACTTCTTTCATGGCTTCGTGCAAACGTGCATCAATACGCTAATAAATATCTTCCCGGTGAACTCATTCAGAAAATAACCGGAAATCCGATTCAAACTGAACCGTTCATGCAATACCTGCATGATAAATACGCACCTATTTACAATTTATAAAATCCAGCATGAGTGATTCAAAGCGAACCATCGAAAACCTAAGCTCCGCAGTTCAAAAAATGCGCGAAGCGGCGGATGTTGTTGCAAACTCTTTACAAGAGTTTGAATCACTCGCAAAAAAATCGCAAAAGGTGGACGAACTCTCAAAAAGTCTTTCAGACTTACAGCAACAGTTCGACACATTACAAAAAAAATATGACCGCATTACGGAAGCATTAACTCAGTCACTTCGCGCAGCTTGCGAGAGGGTGCTGCGCACGGACTTGTCCGTCGAAGAAAAAATTGCATTAACAGAAGCGGTGAAAGATTGCTACTCCGCGCTCGAGTCCATAGGATTTTATGCAATTATCCCCAAACCGGGAGATAAGTTAGACCAAAGACATCACGTCGTGCGCGGT
>CAZSPF010000006.1:62790-68539 GCA_964608695.1 uncultured Fimbriimonadales bacterium
CCGACGTGGTGGAATGGGGCTATTGGATAGAGGATGGGCAGCAAGTGCCTGCAGAGGTACTCGCAGGTGTGCTTGCGGAAGGCCAGCGCCGACCCAAAGAGGGCATGCCTGAACCTAAAGCAGGGATTAGTATGGTGTTGGAGTTAGATGAATCAACCGGTGAACCTGCGCCGGCTGCTTCTAATGATTTAGAGAACGATATGTTTAGAAAACTTAAAGAAGCTGCGGAAAAAAACCGTGAACAGCAATAATTAATTATCGAATAATCATAGATTGTGCAGTTTGGATGATAGAGTCTTTGATGTTTTGTGGAATATCTTTATAAGAAATTTTTCTGTTGTTTGACGTAAAAAGCCCTGAATAATTCGCGACTAAGGCAATACCCGGATATATTTCAATAGTAAAAGTTATCTGCAGTTTTTTCCCCACATAGTAAGTACCTTGAAGCATCTCGTCTAAGTTGCTGACTTCCCCAAACCGTCTTTTCTCTGCAAAGACGCGAGCAATCGTTGAAGTGTCTTGCGGAAGATTTAACGCCATGTCCGGCGAGCCGTGGGGAACTAAGGACACATTTAATAACGCATCTACGTGATTACTATCAACGTAAAACAGGGTATTTGCTCTTATACCAAATGGCAGACATTCTGAGCCTGTAAGCAAAATGTCCGGAATACTTTCATCAGAAGGATCTACACGCCTTAATGCTCGAAAGCCCCCTTTTGCCCAATTTATAACAAACTGTTTTTGCTCCTGCGTTAATCGGGCAATGTCCAATTTATTTCCTTGCATCAAGTATTTCCATTGTTCATCATTTAGAGATCCAAGCAAGAAATAAAGCCATCCTGGCAGTTGAAATGCCGGATATTCCGATTTTATGGGTAATCTGAAATACAAGTAGGCGTAGTAAATGTCATCAATTAGATTGATAGAAATTCCGTCACCATTTTCAAAATATAGTCTACTGTAATCTTTTAGTGAGATATTATTGTTATTGAAACAATTTTGAGCGAACTTCTTTAATGAAGTTCTATCTAATCGAGTTAACTCGCAAACAAAATCGTTTTTGGGCTTAATGATTATCCAATTGTTTTCTTTTTCAACAGTATGTTGTAACGTGAGTAATTTTAACGCAAGATCTGTTGATATTCTGTTATTTCTTATTGCAGACCTTATTTCATCCAAGTAATTATCATCTATTCTTGCGATTACATTATACTTCCCCTCAGATGATAACCCCTTTACTAAGTCGTACACTAAAAACGTAAGCGGGTCATGCTCCACGGGGTCCAGTAAAGCGTCGTGCAGTTCTTTTGACGGGATTTCTCCCAGCGCAAAAGGAGAAATAGGTGATGAAATTGCGCTTCCACTTGGAGCAATCTTTAAGAACTCTGCAGATAACTTTGAGAGTTCAAGTGTTTCGGTTTTAGTTTCTAAAAAATCTATATTATCGAATTCATCATTTCGCAGAGGGATGGAATAACCGCTATGGTTGATTCTCTTCCCGTCTTTCGAATATAGCGTAATGTTCGCAAACAGGCCGGATGGCGTACACATTAAATCAAGATGCAATTTCCCGTAATCGTTCACCTTGATTACTTTACCAAGGATATTATCACTCCATGGCTTAACAACTTCATCCGCAAAAATGGGGTCAGAAATCTTCTCACTTATTAAACTATTCGCAACTAAGAAATCTTCAAAATATTTTTTGATATTTGCTTGTAACGGTAATTGTGCCTGATTTGGAATATCCGAAAAAGTTATCGGTTGAAAATAAGGGATTGCAGACAGCCTCTCACTCCCTATATCTATTAAAATTCTTTTAAGTAAGATATCAATAGGCGCATTAAGAAAAACACTATAAGTTCCTGAAGAAGGTCTGATGTTATTTTCTAATTCGTATTTTACTCTTCTCAAGGTATCAAGTGTAACCTGAATCTGTTTTTCAGGGGTATCGTTAGTTTTGAGGAAATCTTTTTCTTCTTTAAAATGTTTGTCAAACATGCTTATACGATGAAGTTTGTCTGCTGAAATTACTTGTTCTGTATCTTTAACAGTTCTATATAACTCATAACCTCTCTCAGTTTCATTCCATGAGGAGTTTAGCGATTGTGCAAGGAATTTCTTTAATTCTGATAGTTTTACTTCTTTTATGCTAACGAAGATAACTTCGTTCTTCAGTTCTTTGCTGACGTATAGATTTAACGTGGAGATTTTCGAGATACGCTCTATAATCTTATCAACTCTGTTCATGATTTCCAGTTGTATCTCGCCGCTATCACTATTTCCTTTCTTAAAGGGTATACTTACTGCGTCTGCGTGAACTACAAGTGAACATTGCAAGAACATAAACAAAGACATCAGCCTAAAACAGAGAGCATAACATCTATGTCTCATAAAATCGCCTCGTAATATCGTTTTACAATTGGGTATAAGTCAGTCTTTGATGCTATGGTAATGGCATACATGTGCATAGTCCGGTGATAGGATGTACTCCACATAATTCGCTTGACGAACAGCAATAGTTTATACAACCTTCAATTGGATGCCTAGCACAACATGATTCTTCTCTGATGCTTAGTCTGCCACCAAACATCGGCATTGTGAGTATTGCTATCACTGCTATCACACTGAGGTAGCTAATAAAGACATTTATTATTCTCAGTTTACTTTTCATTTTTTTCACCTCATTAGTTAGTTTTATTTTCTTTCAACAATTCTTCTAACTGTTCAAGCCCTACGACTTCTTTACTTTTCGTTTGATGGTTTACTAATATAAACGCAGGGGTTCCTTTGAGCAACAGGTCTTTTGCAAGGGCTAAGTCTTTTTCAACTCTTTTATAACACTTATCATTAACATTCCTTGCCCTTTCGGATAATTCTGTTAAATCTACTTCGCATTCTAGAGCAATTTCTTGAAATCCACCCATATTATTAGGTTTAGATTCAATACTTTTTTCAATGAAGTTCCAGAACTTATTCTTTTCGCCTGCAAGTTCTGCGAAGACTGCTGCAGGTTTTGCTATTTTACGTGATGCTAAAGGGAAATGACGATACACGAGGTTGATATCATTTTTATAAATTTTAATGATTTCTAACGCCTTAGGCAAATAGTACGTACAAGCAGAGCACTGTAAATCTGAGAACACAACTAGCGAGAAATCTACATTTTTGTTTCCATATATATGCGAATCCGCATCAATTAATACATCTATGTCTGCTTTTTTTATTTCTGAATCGTCAAAGTAAAAATAATTCTTTGAAGCAAAAAAATTGACTGTAAATTAAAAGAGTTATCGCTGTAATACAAGGTACTGTTAATGGTGCAAGCTTGTGTTTCACAACTATACTATAACTAAGGGCGCCTGTGCTAATAGTGAATTAGTAAAAAGGATTAATGTCATAACAATTGCTGAAGATAAACACCAAATGCATAGCACGTTAATTTGAATTACAGATTGATAAACTAAATAAAGACTTACTACTACCCCAATAAAAGAAACCAAATAATTTGCCAAGAACATTTGAGAGTTATATTTGTTATTGCTATATATTGTCGCAATTGAAAAAACTCCTAAAGCGAAGTACGCAATAAATCCGAAAAATGATATCGGGATTCCTAACCAGAAAGATGAAGGGTGAAATGCTAAATACTCGCATCCAATGTTTTCCCCGCAAGGGATTATGAGACCGAATGCATGGCGAAAACTCAGGACGCCTGCTATGTATACTCCTGCCCACGGCAAGACAAGGTAAACAATTGGCAGTAATTTAACTGCACCGCGTGTAAAGCTCTTATCCTTTAGAGAAAGTACCACTTTAGAACTCCCTGTTACACGAGAGCGGGCTGGGAGCATCCTTGCTCCGTCCTCCGTTACCACCTATTCCTTGGTGACAGCCTGCTTATATTAGACGATGGAGATCACAAATTTCAAGGTGTTTGAGAGGTTTTTGGGACTAAATCTCGGAAATTTTCTCCCTCAGCCACTCAGGGATTGTGATGGCTTTGCGCTCGTTACCCATCAATACGTGCCAAGTATATGCTTCGGTCAGCACGTCCTCACTGTCTTTCCTGACAATCAGATATTCGAACTTCAAGGAAGCACGCGTTGTCTCGGTTAATTTAATACGCACTTCAATATCATCATCGTATTTGATTTCTCCACGATACCGCACCCAAATCTCCACCACCGGCAGGAACAAGCCCTTTTCTTCCAAACTTTTATAGGTGAAACCGTTCGCCCGACACCAATCTCCACGCGCAACCTCGAACCAGTACAGATAGTTGGCATAATAAGCGTGACCCATCTGGTCGGTTTCACCATATCGTACACGGATCGGTGTGATGACATAATTTTCGTTCTGTGAAGAAGAGCGTTCATGCATAGGTGAAATTGTGCCAGATTCTGTAAAAGAAAAATGAAAAACAAGAGTGCAGGCAATTCATTAGGCACAACCCTTGAGGAGCTTTGGAAAATCGTACGCTCCATTCCGCGTGGCAAAGTGATGAGTTATGGCGATGTGGGTAGAATGCTCAGGCACCCCGCGAGCGGTTTTTTGGTGGGAAAATGGATGGCGTCAGCACCGGAAGGCGTGCCATGGTGGCGCGTTTTGGCTAAAGACGGCTCGCTTTCCATTGCGAAGCGAAGCACACAATTAGCCATCGAGCAAGAGCAAAGGCTGAAAAATGAAGAGGTCGAGTTTTTATCTGACGGAAGGGTGGATATGAAAAGGTTTTTATTTCGTATCTCTCACTTGTAGTTGTCAACAAACGCCTAACAAGATGACGCAAAATAAGATTTATCGTTTTTGGCTACCCGTCGCGCCTACTGCTTTTTATCTCCGGTTGAACAGTATTGTTTGGGTTTAAAACAATCGAAAACGCGTTAGGAGTAATCGCTGTTACCGTATCTTCAGATGTTCTCAAAGTATACCGCAAATAACAGTTGTTCGAGATGTAATTTTTAGGTACTACCCACTGATATCTTCCGTTGCTCGGTACATCGGTCGCAATGCGATGCCATGGCCCGTTATTTCCTTTTAGTGATATGTCTATTGTGATGTTTCCCGGACGAGCATTATAAGGAATCGCAGCGTACCAATCCAAGAAACGAACCGAACCTGCAACAAACTTTTCACCCCCCCTTGGATACTTCGGATACACCCATGCCGTATCCGGTGGAGTTGATTCTCTGAATGCACGTGGTTTGTTTATTCCGCCAGACCACGTGCAATTTTCTGAAGCTACTTGAACTATGTCGGGATAGCCGTTATGATCAAAATCTCTTCCCGCTCGAAACGCAGAAAAGTCGCATGCCGCTGGCGTGATGATGTCTGAAACTAACGTCCAATTACCCCCCCCATCACCTTTGAAAACCTTGATGCTTCCATATGCAAACGCAACAATGTCGCCAAAGCCGTCCAAATCCATATCGCATATCTGAGTCGCATAAAAACCCGAAACCGGAAGATTTCCTGAAAGATTTATCCAAGTAGACTCCGCAACCCATTTCCTCACTTGAATTCCCCCGTTAGAAGTGACATAAGCCATCTCGCTTCGCCCGTCGCCTGTTACATCGCCTAACGAAATTCCGCGTCTTCCACCGTTACCTGCGGGGGGGAGATTGCCGTCGTTCGGTCGGAAATTCCCACGTCCATCCCCAAGATAAACTGAACCTTGTCCCGCACCATGACCGCATGCAAAATCCGCATGTCCGTCCCCGTTGATATCTCCAAACACAAAAATTAA